>CBDUUP010000001.1:0-53975 GCA_965370435.1 uncultured Anaerolineales bacterium
TCATGGTCTACTAGTTTACCCTAGTTTCTTCCTTTGCTCCCCCCCCCCTGAACGATTACATGAGATAATAGTCTCTCACAAACATCTGTGCCTAAAGGCGTAAGAATGGCTTCAGAAGCATCTTCGATTGTAGGTGCATCAAGTTCGATTAGACCACAATTAATAAGATACTTCAAAGGGTAATTAAAATCGTAATGTTTCGATACTTTTATTTTTCCATCAGAACGGTACATTAGTAGTAGGATACCGACCCCATATGGTGATGTAGTACCAAGAAGTATTTTTACCCAACCACTTTGATCGTCTAAAGCCATATAATTATCAAATCTTGAATGTCCAACCCCCATCTCAACATCACCAATTTTAGCACCTGTTGTTTTTGATAATACCATTCTCAATGTTGCTAAGAATAACCTTGTCATTCCTTTATATACTATTGCACCAATTGCTCCAAGAGAAATAATTGCTAATATTTCCATTCGCTGCAATATTCCGAAAGCGCACACGATAATGAGAATAATTATAACAAGGGCATCCTTTAATTTATACTTAACATTATGGATTCTCGTTTTCTTTCCTATTTTTTCATTTACTGTCTTTTTTTGAAATAATTGTGATATTTTCCTTTTCATGAAGAATCATCCTCTTGATTGAGATATGAAGGCTTAGTCCTAATTACTTACGATATAACCTTCACATCATTTATCATGATAAGAATTACTATTGTAAACCTCATCCTACTTCTCACTCATTACTTCCGCTGCATAATCAGAATACCAAGTAATTGTACAGGATATGAGAATAGGGTGCAAGGGAATTTCTTCTCTTCACGAAATGTTCGTGACCATAGGATATTGGTTTTTAAAGCGGAGTCTAAGATTCTATGGTATATAAGAGGCACAAATGTTCGAGTATCAACTATCCCCCGACCAAATAACCCTCATCCAATCCCCCCTCTCCTCCAAAACCTTCCTGGAAGGCCCGGCGGGGACCGGGAAAACCACCGTGGGCGTGGGGCGTGTGCGCCATCTGCTGGAACAGCGGATCCCCGGCGGTTCGATATTGGTGTTGGTCCCCCAGCGCACCCTCTCGACGCCCTATCTGGAGGCCTTGCAGGGGCCGGACCTCTCGGCGGGCGGGGTGGTGACCTCCCTCACGGTGGGCGGGCTGGCCCGGCGCATGGTGGAGTTGTATTGGCCGCTGGTTGCGGAGGAGGCCGGTTTCGCCCACCCCGACCAGCCGCCCACCTTCCTCACCCTGGAGACAGCCCAATACTTCATGGCCCACCTGGTCAAACCTCTGCTGGACCAGGGCTACTTCGACTCGGTGACCATAGACCGCAACCGCCTGTACAGCCAGATCTTGGACAACCTCAGCAAAGCCGCGGCGGTGGATTTCCCTCACACCGAGATCGGCGCCCGGTTGAAAGGCGCGGTCAGCGGCGAGCCGGGGCAGACCCGCATCTACGATGACGCCCAGGCCTGCGCTACCCTTTTCCGGGAATACTGCCTGGCAAACAACCTGCTCGACTTCTCCTTGCAGCTTGAGGTGTTCATGAAACATCTCTGGCCCTACCCCCTGGTGCAGGAACACCTGACGGGCGTGTACCGCCATCTGATCGTCGATAACCTGGAGGAGAACTACCCCGTCGCCCACGATCTGCTCCGCGAATGGCTGCCTCAGTGCGACTCGGCGCTGGTGATCTACGACCAGGAGGCCGGATACCGCCGCTTCCTGGGCGCAGACCCCGAGTCGGCAATAGAACTCCGGGATTTGTGCCCCGAACAAGTCGAATTCAACCAGTCCTTCGTCACGCCGGAGACTTTAGACTCTTTCGGCGATCACCTGGGCCGAGTCTTGAACCAGGAGATTCCAGGGGAACCGTCGCCCCTCTCCTTCGAGGAGGCGCGGTCGGCCCTGGTGTTCGAGCCGCATCGCTATTACCCCGAGATGCTGGATTGGGTGGCCGAGACCATCGCCGGGTTGGTGGAGTCGGGCGTCCCGCCAGGGGAGATCGTCGTCCTGGCCCCTTTCCTGCCCGATTCGCTGCGCTTCTCGCTGATGGATAAATTGGAGGGCTATCAAGTCCCCGTGCGGTCACACCGCCCCTCCCGGTCGCTGCGGGAAGAGCCGGTCACCGAATGCTTGCTCAATCTGACCATGCTGGTTCATCCCCAATGGGGGTTCCGCCCGGCCAAGTTCGACATCGCCTACGCGCTGGTGCAGGCCATCGAGGAGATGGACCTGGTGCGCGCCCAACTGCTCTCCGAGGTGGTCTATCGGGTGGTGGACGGGACGCCGACCTTATCTTCTTTTGACGACATCAAACCCGCCATGCAGGAACGCATCACCTACGCCCTGGGAAAGCAGTACGAACGCCTGCGCCTCTGGCTGGAAAGATACCGGGACGAACCCGTGGCTGAGTTGGACAATTTCCTCAGCCTGCTGTTTGGAGAGTTGCTCTCCCAGCCGGGATATGGCTTCCACGACAATTACGCCGCCGGGGAGACCACCGCCAACCTGATCGAATCCACCCGCAAATTCCGCCAGATCGCCGGGAAGGCTGTGTCCGATGGGGAAGGGCCGCTGGGGAAGGAATATATTCAGATGGTGCAGGATGGGGTCATCGCCGCCCAGTACATCCGCAGTTGGACCCTCCAGGAGGAGGACGCCGTCCTGCTGGCCCCGGCCTACACCTTCCTGATGCGCAACCGCCCGGTGGACTACCAGTTTTGGCTGGACGTGGGCAGCCAAGGATGGTACCAGCGCATCTTCCAGCCCTTGACCCACCCTCACGTCCTCAGCCGGGGTTGGCCCCAAGGCCAGACCTGGTCCGACGACGACGAGGTCGCAACCGGCCAGAAGTCTCTCTACCGCTTGGCGCGGGGCCTCCTGCGCCGCTGCCGGAAAGGGATGTATCTGGGCTTGTCCGAATTGAGCGAGCAAGGCTACGAGTACCGGGGAGATTTACTGCGCGCCCTTGACCAGGTCCTCTGGAGCCTCCCCCGGACGGAAGGAAGCGGCCATGATTAAACTGCGCCCGGCCCAGGAAGAGATTCTCAAGTACCCCGGAGGGCGGATGGGCGTTTCCGCGGTCCCCGGCAGCGGGAAGACCTGGACGCTATCCCTCCTGGCGGCCAACATCATCACCGGCGGGAAATTGGAGGCCGGGCAGGAAGTCCTCATCGTCACCTTGACCAACTCGGCGGTGGATAACTTCAAATTCCGGGTGCAATCCTTCCTGGGAGACAGTGAACGAGAGAGCTTGCTGCCGAGATATGTGATTCGGACCCTGCACAGCTTGGCCCATGACATTGTGCGGAACAATCCATCCAAAGTTGCGCTCTCCGATGATTTCCAGATCGTGGATGAGCAGGCGATGGATGAAATACGCAATGACGTGGCCCGGAGTTGGCTGCAAGGCCATCCTTACGCCCTGGATGACTACCTCCGAGATAATAAAGAAGAAGACGAAAACCGCCGGGATTGGATTCGGCGGGAACAACTGCCCAAGCTGGTCGGCAACATCGCCGGGAACTTCATCCGTTTCGCCAAAAACCTGGAACTGACCCCCGAGAAACTGCGTGAACGGCTCGACAACCTCCCTATTCCCCTGCCTCTGGCCGAAATGGGATACGACATCTACACCGGCTACCAACGGGCTTTGAATTACCGCGGCGCGGTGGACTTCGACGACCTGATCCGGCTGGCGTTGAAAGTATTGCAGGACGACCCGGAGTACCTGGAACGCCTGGGCCACCGCTGGCCTTACATCCTGGAGGACGAGGCCCAGGACAGCAACCTGCTCCAGGAGGAAATATTGGGGCTGCTGTCGAAATTCAGCGGGAATTGGGTGCGGGTGGGCGACCCCAACCAGGCCATCTTCGAAACCTTCACCACCGCCGACCCTCGCTACCTGAGGGATTTCATCGCCCAGGCGGATCACCCCCGCACCCTGCCCAATTCAGGCCGCTCGACCCAGAGCATCATTGACCTGGCCAATTACCTGATCGAATGGACCCAGAGCGGCCATCCGGTCGAGGAAGTCCAGGATGCGCTGGGGCCGCCGCCCATCGAACCGGCCCCGCCGGGCGACCCCCAGCCCAACCCACCCGATGACCCCCAGAAGATCCATTTCTCCATGAAGGGCTACGCTCCCCAGGGCGAGATATTGGCGGTTGCCGATTCGCTGGAAAGCTGGCTGCCCGACCATCAGGAGGAGACCGTCGTCGTGCTGGTGCCCCGCAACCAGAGGGGCTTCCAACTGGTGGATGAACTGCGGCGGCGGGGCATCGAGCCGGTGGACAGCCTGCTGCGATCCACCAGCGCCACCCGGTTCGCGGCTGGGGCATTGGCTAACATCCTGCAATACCTCTCCGATCCAAAGTCATCCGCCAAATTGTCCACCGCCTTCCGAGTCTGGCGGCGGGAGGACCGGGAGGACGAGGCCGCCCTGGAACGCGTCGAGCGGGTGGTGAAGCTGTTAAAGACCTGCGTCCACGTGGAGGACTACATCAAGCCGCAGCCAGGCCAAAACTGGTTGGAAGGGCTGGAGATCGCTATTGATGCGCCCAAACTCCACGCCCAACTGGCCGAGTTCCGGGAAGTGGTCCAACGTTGGCATAAATTGACCCTGCTGCCGGTGGACCAGATGATCCTCACCCTGGCCCAAGACCTCTTCACCGAGCGGACCGACCTGGCCGTCGCCCACAAGCTGGCCTCGGTCCTCAGCCAGGCCCAGGACGACCACCGGGACTGGCGTCTGCCCGAATTCACCGAGGAACTGGCCGCGGTGGCCCGCAACGAGCGGCGTTTCCTGGGCTTCAGCGAGGACGACCTGGGCTTCGACCCGGAGAAGCACAAGGGCAAGCCGGTCATCTCCACCATGCACAAGGCCAAAGGGTTGGAGTGGGACCGGGTATACATGCTGTCGGTCAACAATTATGACTTCCCCTCCGGCATGGAGTACGACCAATACATCAGCGAGAGGTGGTTCATCCGGGACAACCTCAACCTGGAGGCGGAGGCGCTGGCCCAGTTGGATGCGGCCGTGTCTGCGGATGAGTTCAACTGGTACGCCGAGGGCGCGCCCACCCAGAAAGCGCGCCTGGATTACGTGCGGGAGCGACTGCGCCTGCTCTACGTCGGCATCACCCGGGCCAAGAAAGAATTGATCATCACCTGGAACACCGGGCGGCGCGGAGACCAGCAGAGCGCCATCCCCTTCGTCGCCCTGAGCGCGTTCTGGGAGGAGAGGAACGATGACACTGCCTGATAACCTCCGATTCAGCCAGGCCAGCCTGCAGGACTTCGTGGACTGCCGGAGGCGCTTCCAACTACGCTATCTGGAGCGGGTGTCCTGGCCGGCCCTGGAATCCCAGCCCGCCCTGGAGAACGAACGCCACATGGAGCAGGGCCTGCGCTTCCACCGGTTAGCTCAACAGCATATCCTGGGCGTGCCCGAGGTGCGCCTCACCGGCCTGTCCAAAGACGAAGACCTCACCCGTTGGTGGGAGAACTTTCTCGCCCACGCCCCGGCGGATATTGAAGGCAAGCGATACCCAGAGATCAGCCTGACCGCGCCCCTGGGCAGCCACCGCCTCTACGCCAAATACGACCTGATCGTCATCCAGGAGGATGGAAAAGCCCTCATCTTCGATTGGAAGACCAACCGCAGGCGGCCCAAGAAAGATTGGCTGGAGAAGCGTTTACAGACCCGCGTTTACCCTTACCTGCTGGTGGAGGCGGGGGGAAACCTCCCGCAGGTTGACGTGACCATCGAACCGCAGAACGTAGAGATGGTCTACTGGTTCGCCGAGTTCCCCGACCGCCCGGAGCGAATCCCATATACCGCCAAACAGCATCAAGAGGACAGCCAATACCTGGCCTCCCTGGTCAGCCAGATCGAAAGCCTGGCCGGGGGCGATTTCCCCCTCACCGAAAACGAAGACCGCTGCCGCTTCTGCGTGTACCGCTCCCTCTGCAACCGGGGAGTCGAGGCCGGGCCGTGGGAGGAGATGGAGGCGGAGGGCGAGGAGATAGATATAGAGTTGGACTTCGAGCAGATCGTCGAGATCGAGTTCTAAGAGAGTCTGAGTGATATAATTGGTCGAAGTGGTCTAACTAGTCTGGGTGTTCGGGCAAAAGAGGTGATGGTATGAAACTTACAAGACAAATCCCCATCTTACTAATTCTATTGGCGGCTTCCTGCACCCTGGGTGGAGAAACGCCCTCGCCAAGTCCGCCACCGCCAACCGCCACCAGGACGCCAACGCAAACGCCCTCCCCAACCCGGACATTTACGCCCCTCCCGCTAACGCTTACGCCCTCTCTGACCGAGACCCCCACCCCAAATATCATCCATCCAGAAGTAGTAAAACTCTGCCCAGAGCAGAGAGAAGTCCCCTTTGAAGAGTTAGGAATGGATCCCAATATCGGCATGATGGTCAGAATAGACCCTCGAAGGCCCTATGAACATTTGGGGATCATATCTGGCGGTGACCCTAACCCGGTTATTAGCCCTGTTGATCCATTTACATATGATGTTCTCGAAGTCAGCCCGGACGGTCAATGGATAGCTTTCCTATCAGTGGAGACGCTGGAGATTACTGTATGGATAAGTTCTATAGATGGTGCGCAGAAATGGGAGGCTGCCAAAATATCAGGGGATTTACCTCACGCTCCAGGGGTAAGGATATCTTGGCTCTCAAATGAGGAAATGCTAATTCTGGCAAAACTTTGGGAGCGAGAGGACTATTCACCGTACTTACTGGTTAATCTATCCACATCTGAACAGATGCCACTCTCTCCTATTCCGGATGAAGCATTGCATATAAGAACATTCACCGTTGATCAAAGGTTGTATTCAATATACATCTACCCAACTTATGGGGAACCAAGATTTATTCTTTTAGATCACGAAACAAATAATGAACGAATCATTCTCCCATGGATATTCGAGGATTATCCCCAAGATTATTACTTGACCTCATCTTACGTCGCGGCAGGTATTGCTTTGAAAATCGATGATACAGGTAAAGTAACGTTTGCCATAGAACAACCTTACGGGTTTGATATTTCGAAGGATTTAGATATTGACGCACTTGCTAATGACCTGAATTACGATCAAGCCATGAGTCAAGTCGTTGTCGGTGAAACATTCGACTGGACGCGAAATATGGAGCAACATAACAATTCGAGTTCACTCAGTTTTTTTCGTGCAAATCAAGCGATAAGTCCATATATAGATGAGAATACACCTTATTACGTCTACGATTGGGAAAATAATATATTGAGAGACTACTGTCTTGCAGGCGATTATGTATTTCGCCTCAATTTTCCATCGCTTGACGGACGTTATCTCACCTGGACCGAGAACAGTGGTTATGGCGATGACTATGATTATAAGCTTGTTATCATGGACCTTACAACCGGGTACGTCAGCCGAATTTCTGGAGTAGAGTTTTTGGGTTGGTTCGACGCTTCGGAAGAATAACAGTCTATAATTATCCACACATTTGACCAATTTCTCAGAGTATCTCCTTATGCG
Source organism: uncultured Anaerolineales bacterium (assembly GCA_965370435.1). GTDB lineage: Bacteria > Chloroflexota > Anaerolineae > Anaerolineales > UBA11579 > CBDUUP01. The sequence continues at coordinate 7,550 of CBDUUP010000001.1, forward strand.
CCGATGGATTGAACCCCAAGAGGTCCCCTTACCGCCAGAACTCCAAGCCGCCGTGGGAGGGCATCCGCTGGCAGCGCAGGTATTGGCGCGGCGAGGCTTCGCCGAGTTGGACGCCGCGCGGGCCTTCCTCGACCCCCAGTCCTACACCCCCGCGCCCCCCTCCGACCTCCCCGACCTGTCCAAAGCCGCCGACCTGCTTGAAGAGGCCATCCAGGAGAGCCAGACCATCGGCGTGTGGGGCGACTTCGACGTGGACGGGCAGACGGCGACCGCCCTGCTGGTCTCCGCATTAGAAGACCTGGGGGCGCAGGTCGTCTTCCACATCCCCGTGCGAGCCGAGGAATCGCATGGGGTGAACATCCCCAATCTCAAAAAACTCATCGCCCAGGACGTTGACCTGCTGCTGACCTGCGACACCGGCATCGCCGCCCATGAGGAAGTCGCCTACGCCAAAGAGCGGGGCCTCACCGTCATCATCACCGACCATCACGACCTGCCTCCCACCCTGCCGGATGCGGATGCGGTGGTCAACCCCAAGCGTCTGCCCCCAGGACATCCCTTGAGCGACCTGCCGGGCGTAGGCGCGGCCTACAAGCTGGTCGAGGAACTATACGACCGGGCCGGGCGCGCCGAAGCGAGCGACAGTTTCCTCGACCTGGTGGCGCTGGGCATCGTCGCCGACGTTGCCACCCAAACCGGGGATACCCGCTACCTGCTCCAGCGCGGCCTGGAGGTTCTGCGCCACACCGAACGGCTGGGCTTGCAAGTCTTGATCGAAAACGCCAAACTGGACCCCATCCATCTCACCGAAGAGAATATCGGCTTTGGGCTGGGGCCGCGGTTGAACGCGCTGGGACGGCTGGGCGACGCCAACACCGCCGTCGAATTCCTCACCACCGGCGATCTGAGCCGTGCCCGCGTCCTGGCCGCCGAATTGGAGGGCCTCAACGCCCACCGCCGCCTCCTCACCGACCAGGTCTTCGAGGGCGCGCAAGCCCAGATCGAAAAAGACCCCGCCCTGCTGGATAACGCCGCCCTCGTGCTGGCCCATCCTGACTGGCCCGGCGGAGTGATCGGCATCGTCGCCAGCCGCCTGGTGGAACGCTACCACAAACCCGCCATCCTGCTCACCGCCCCGGAGGGAGAACTGGCCCGCGGCTCGGCCCGTTCGATCCAGGGCTGCAACATCACCGCCGCCATCGCCGCCCACCAGGAGATGGTCGAAAACTTCGGCGGCCATCCCATGGCGGCGGGGCTGGCCATTCAGCCGGAGCGCATCCCAACCTTCCGCCGCGCCCTCTCCCGCACCGTCGAGGCGATGGTGAGCGCTGAAGCCCTGGAAGCCACCCTCCAAGTGGACGGCTATCTCGGCTTGGAGGAGATTTCCCTGGCCTTGGTTGAAGACCTGGCGAGGCTGGCTCCCTTTGGCGCTGGCAATCCGCGCTTGACCCTGGCGAGCCGGGGATTGACCCTCAAAAGCCACAGCAAGCTGGGGCGGGGAGGCCGCCACCTTCAATTGATCGTCGAGGACGAGGACGATAACACCCTCCGGGTGATCTGGTGGCGGGGCGCGGGGAATCCCCTGCCCCAGGGCCGCTTTGATATGGCCTACACCGTGCAGACCACCACCTACCGGGGGGAGCCAGAAGTGCAGGCCGTGTGGGTGGACGTCCGCCCGCTGGATGAACCGCCGGTCGAAGTTCAGCCCGACCCAATTCCCTTGGAAGTGATAGATCACCGCCAGGAAGCCCATCCGGCAGCTATACTAGAATCGCTGAGAGCAGAGGGGGAGATTCAGGTCTGGTGCGAGGGCGAAGACAAGAAAAGATTAGCCGGACAAGACCGGGACGAACTTGAACCCTCGGGAGCCTTAGCCATCTGGACCATCCCGCCGGGCCGGGGAGAGCTGATGGCCGTATTAGAGAAAGTCTCGCCGGAGCGGGTGTACCTGTTCGGGGTTGATCCAGAGATGGACCGTCAAGAGACCTTTATTCGGCGGCTGGCCGGATTGGTCAAACACACCCTCAGCGCCAAAGCGGGAAAGACCAGTATCCCCGAACTGGCCGCGGCGACCGCCCAGCGAGTCACGACAGTCCGTTTCGGCCTCGCCTGGTTAGAAACCCGTGGAGACATCACCCTCCAGGAACATGGAGAAGATGAAATCCTGCTTGGAAAGGGAGATGGGACCGAGATGATCGCCCTACCTCTGCTGGCCGCACAGTTGAAAGCTATTCTGGATGAGACCGCCGCATACCGGGCGCATTTCAAGAGAGCGGAAGGGGTAGTAGACAGTAGTCAGTTGTCAGTGGGTAGTGGACAGTGAACAGTGGTCAGTTTGGTGGTTGAAGTAACTTTTACGAAGTCTACCGTAGCTAAATTGTTTCAAACCAATCGTGGTCAACGGTAATTTGATCGACTTCGATTTTCTCTGTATGTACACCAAGAGAAAGTTCTTTGAGCTTGTCTACAAGTAGCTCACCGTCAATCAAATCAATAGCAGGTGCTCCATCTCTAGTAGCCTCTCTCATAGCATCTTTCGTGAACGTCCCAGTCGTTATCAACAATCCTTTATCTGCCCGTCCCACCATGGCACCACGAAAATCTCGAACTTGTCCGGGGTTTACAGAACCTTTATAACGTTTGCATTGGAATATTACATGGAAACTTAACAGACCGCCTAGACGCATGATGCCCTTCCCATCGATTCCACCATCTCCACTTTGTCCAGTGACCTCTACTTGCACAAAACCGGACTCACGTAGTAACCTTTGTGTTAGCCTTTCAAAGGCTGATGGAGACATATTTTGTATTGTATTCAGGAGTTCATCACGCCAAGTAATTGCATCTTCTGGTTCTACGGATTCATCTTCAACCAATGCGAGTTGTAACTTTTCTTTTTTTATTTGCTCCTTGACGACTCGAACAATCTCTTTTCCATCGACGTTTTCAGTTTTCCTCCCCAGAGGCGTCAACGCCCAAACCCCCCGGCTAGAATTTTCAAGTACTTCAAATCTTTTTAGATAAGTTCTCGACCAAGCGAGCCTGTATTCAAATTTCGTTCTGCCACTTCTTTCAGGGTTTTGTAACACCTCAAGTTGTTCATCTGAGAGTTCCATAATTTCTGAGACTTTATTGTCAATTTCCTCGATGGTGCCTGACCCGCCAAGAATTTTGATAGCCTTAATTAAAGGATTCATCATTGTGTCAAAGGTTGGAACTTTTACATCGGTCATCAGCGCTCTCCCTAATTCATATCAAATTGATAATCAAGCTTGATAGTTGTGTATATTTGCCATTGCACAACCCATTATACAGAATTTCTCTCCTCCACACAACACGAAATCCCAATCACTACACCCCATTCGCAACCCACCATTCACAGTCCACAACTCGCAACCCGCAATCCACTACCCATTGACCACTATCCATTGTTCACTAATCACTGTCAACTACCCTCCCCTCCATAGTATAATCCTAATCCTCTCAACAACTCTCCACGCCCCGGAGGCAACCATGACCGACGACCGACAGATCATCCCATCCGACCCGAAAGAGGAAGAAGACGGCGCTGTTCAAAGCCTGTTCAATCAGTTAAAATTGGTCTGGCGCTTGATAACTGACGGACGGGTAAGCTTTTTGCTCAAACTCTTGCCCTTTGGCTCACTGGTTTACCTGATCATGCCCGACCTCATCCCCTTCATCATAGACGACGCTATCATTCTCACCGCGGGGCTGTATCTCTTCGTGGAGCTTTGCCCCGACGACATCGTGGAGGAGCACCGCGCCGCCATCGAGGGGCGGGAACCGGAAGGCGATATCGTCGAAGGGGAATTCAAGGAAGAGGAATGAAATGCCATGACCGATAACGGCAACGACACCCCCCAAAAAGGTATCTTTCAAGGAATCATGCGTCAGATCAAGCTGGTCTGGATGTTGTGGAACGACAACCGGGTGCATCCCCTGCTCAAGCTGATCCCGATGGGGTCAATCTTGTATTGGCTTATCCCATTCGACATCCCCGGCCCCGTGGACGACGCGGCCGTCATTTGGTTCAGCGCAACCCTGTTCGTCGAACTCTGCCCGGCGGACATTGTGGCCGAGTACCGGGCCATATTGGATGGCAAAAATGGGGACAACATCGTGATCGATGCCGAGGAGGTTGTTGAGAAAGAGAAGACTAGAGGGACTTCCAAATATGACCGCAATTACTGAAAAACTGAATCGCTGAGGGGGAGAGGGGAACAGTTTATAAACTTAACCACAAAGGCGCTAAGTGCTAAGTTAAGATGATTATTGTACTTCTTTCCTGCTTTATAGAAATCAATAGTACCCTGAGTTTCTCAGGAAAAAAGTTTTTCAGTGTTTCAGTGATTCAGCGATTCAGTGTTTCAATCTTTGTACAACATATAGCTTATCTATGCACTAAGTGGGCAAACACGCTCAATTGAACAAAGACGCTCATCTAATCTAGCCTCCGGTTCATCTCCCTAGCCCAAACGTCCTCTTTACCCGTCTCCTCCCCTCGTGTATAATCCATCCATGTTCAACCCAGCCCCTAGCGCAAGGAAATAAGGAAACTCCCGGTCTAGCAGCGACCCCTGCGGCGGCTCTCAGACCCGGAGAGCCGTTTTTTGTACTACAATTGCCTCATGAACCTCCAAGAACTCACCCAGGCCATGCACGATTTTGTGCGCTCGCAGGGCTGGTACCAGCCGGACAGCCCCCGCCCCCAGACTCCGCGCAACCTGGCGGCTTCGCTGGTGTTGGAGGCCGCCGAAGTCCTGGAGCACTTCCAATGGAATGGCGATGTAGATGATAAAGAGGCCCTGGCCAGTGAGTTGGCCGACGTGGCCCTCTACTTGCTGCAAATCTCCAGCATCTGCGAGATAGACCTGGAAAAAGCCATCCTCGCCAAGCTGGAACAAAACTACACCCGAACCTGGGATGAGGAGGTTGAACGTTAGAAAGTTAGAACGTTTAAACGTTCTAACGTTGAAACGTGTAACGCCTATGACATCACAACCGATACCCGAATCAAACGGCCTGCTCAGCGACCCGCGTCCCTGGGCCTTCACCCGCGCGGAACTGACCGCCGCTCTGCGCCGCCACACCGGCGACCCCAGCCTGGTGATCGAGAACCTGAAAGGCAACGACATCACTCAGCGACGCCCGGCTATCGGGCGTTTCCGCGGCCTGCTGGTCACCGCGGAGGGCAAGGTGACTGGCAAGCATACATTCACGCTGGTGCTCAAAGAGCCGCAAGGCGCAACCCGCAAAGGCACCGCCGGAGTCGGCCGCCGCGAAGTGTCGCTGTACCAGATCCTGGCCGACCACCTTCCCGTGCGGGTGCCCCAGCTTTTTGCCGCCCATCCGGGCGGAGATTGGCTGGTGATGGAACTGCTGCCCATAGGCCGCCTGCCCGAACAATGGACCGCCGACGACTATCTGCTGGCAACCGACCAACTCGTCGCCCTGCACGACCGGTTCTGGAATTTGGGCGAGGACCTCAATGTCTACAATTGGCTGGCCCGCCCGCTGGACTCGGACTTCCAGATCCACGTCAAGGCCGCCGCCTATGGGATGGAACGCCTGGTGGAAAACGCCCTGTCCACCCTGCTGACCGACGACCCCGACCTGGCCCAGATATTCTCCCGGCTCATCAGCCAGGCTGACAAGATCAGCGAGAGCCTGTTGGCGCAGCCCGCCACCCTGCTGCACGGCGACTATTGGCCCGGCAACGTCCACGTCCATAAGGACGGCACTTTGACGGTCTACGACTGGCAGCACGCCGGTATCGGCCCGGGGGTGCTGGATCTATTATCCTTTGTGCAAGCCAGCCGGTGGTGGTTCGACCCCCTGCCCATAGACCCCGCCGACATCATCCAGCACTACCGCAAGAGCCTGCAGGAGGCCTCAGGCCACAAATGGAGCCAAAAAGATTGGGAAGCCCAATGGGATAACGCCCTTTTGTGGACTTTCGTGGCCCGTTGGGTGGATCTGCTGGCTGCCATCCCCGAACCCATCCTGCAATCCCGCCACGAACTGCTGGAAAGCGTCTGGCTGAAACCGGTGCGAGAAGCGGCCGCCCGCTGCCTGGTGGAGGTATAACCCATGCGCGTCACCGTCTTCGGCGGTTCCAAACCCAAGCCGGGGGAAGCGGCTTACCTAGAAGCCCTGCATCTGGGGCGGCTGCTGGGAGAGGCGGACTGCACGGTGCTCACCGGCGGCTACATCGGGACCATGGAAGCGATCTCGCGGGGGGCCAACGAGGCCGGGGGCCATGTCATCGGCGTCACCTGCGATCAGATCGAGTCCTGGCGTCCGTTGAAGTCCAATGATTGGGTGCAGGAGGAGATGCGCTTCCCCACCCTGCGCCAGCGCCTTTACGCCCTGATCGATGAGTGCCAGGCCGCCATCGCCCTGCCCGGCGGAATCGGCACCCTGGCGGAGATCGCCATCATGTGGAGCCAGTTCCAAACCCACGCCAGCGCGCCCCGCCCGCTGATCCTGGTCGGCGAGGGCTGGCAGGCCACCTTCGACCAATTCACCGCCTCGTTAGGCGACTACGTCCCCCCAGAACATCTCCCCCTCCTGACCTTCGCCGACGACGTAGAAGCCGCCTTCAAAACCCTCCAGCAAATAACCAAAACATGACCAAACAGCGCCCTTACGAGCTTAATCTTCATCCTTGTCTACTTGTTTACCTGTTTCCCTGTCTACCCGCACTAACTAACTACCCAACTACCTAACTCCTCCAAAATCCCATGAGCGAAGACAAACTCCCCTCCCACAGCGATAATTTTTCCGACTGGTACAACCAACTGGTGGTCAAGGCCGAACTGGCCGACTACGCCCCGGTGCGGGGCTGCATGGTGGTGCGGCCTTATGGCTGGGCCATGTGGGAAAACATCCAGAGCGCCCTGGACCGGCGGTTCAAGGCCACCGGCCACGTCAACGCCGCCTTCCCCCTGTTCATCCCCATGTCCTTCATAGAGAAGGAATCCCAGCACGTGGAGGGCTTCGCGCCGGAGTTGGCGGTGGTCACCCACGGCGGCGGCGAGGAGCTGACCGAGCCGCTGGTGGTGCGCCCCACCTCCGAGACCATCATCGGCTACTTCTACGCTAAATGGATCAAATCTTACCGGGACCTGCCGGTGCTCATCAACCAGTGGGCCAACGTGGTGCGCTGGGAAATGCGCACCAAGCTCTTCCTGCGCACCCTGGAATTCTACTGGCAGGAAGGCCACACCGCCCACGCCACCCACGAGGAGGCCGAAGAAGAAACCCTCCAGATGCTGGACATCTACGCCGACTTCGCGGTGAACGACGCGGCGGTCCCCGTTGTCCAGGGCCGCAAGACCGAGAGCGAGCGGTTCGCCGGGGCCTTGCGCTCCTACACCATCGAGGCCATGATGGGAGACAAACGCGCCCTGCAATCGGGCACCTCCCACAACCTGGGACAGAACTTCGCCAAAGCCTTCGACATCCAATACCTGGACCGGAAGAATGACCTGATCCACTGCTGGACGACATCCTGGGGCCTCTCCACCCGCTTCATCGGGGCCATCATTATGACCCACGGCGACCAGCAGGGTTTGATCCTGCCGCCCAAGCTGGCCCCCATTCAGGCCGTCATCGTCCCCATTTACCGGGATGACGAAGCGAAAAGCGTGGTGATGCCGGTTGTAGAACGGATTGAGCGCGAGCTGGCCGACTTCCGGATCAAAGTGGACCACCGGGAGGAGGTCACCCCCGGATTCAAGTTCAACGATTGGGAGATGCGGGGCGTGCCTCTGCGCATTGAGATCGGCCCCAAAGACGTGGAGAAAAACAGCGTGGCCCTGGCTCGCCGGGATGTCCCCGGCAAGCAGGGCAAATCCTTCGTCCCTCAGGAGAACCTGGAGGCTCAGGTCGCCGAGATGCTGATCGAGATACAGGCCTCGCTTTACGACCGAGCGCTGGCCTTCCGGGAGGCCAACACCCACGACACAAAAAACTACGCCGAATTCCAAGAGGCAGTCAAGGACGGTTGGGCCTTCGCCTGGTGGTGCGGCGACGCCGAGTGCGAGGCCAAGATCAAGGAAGAGACCAAAGCTTCCACCCGCTGCATCCCCCTGGAGCAACCCGGCGGGGAGGGGAAATGTGTTTACTGCGATAAACCGGCGGAGGAGAAGGTCTATTTTGCCCGCGCTTATTAACATTAATTTTCGTAGGGGCGACCCGCCGGGTCGCCCCTACACCATATCTTCCATATCCCCATGCCTGCGATACAACTAGAACGCCTCAAAGCCCAGGCCGCTGAACTGGCGGAGCATTTTGGCAGCCCAGCGGCCTTTGTCCATCGCCTCCACGGCCTGCTGGACTTCTACGCCGACAGGACCCGCCGCCCCGGACTAACCGGCGCGCCGCCCCCCCTGATCCCGGCGTATCAGGCAGCCCCACCGGTGCTGCGCCAGGTCATCCGCGCATTGGCTCCCCAGGCCGCCAAAGATATTGAGGCCTCCCTGGCTCTGGCCGATGCCCTGTGGGCCGAAGACTACCTGGAATGCCGCCTATTGGCCGCCCAACTGCTGGGCGTCCTCTCCCCCTCCCCCTCCGAACCTATCCTGGAACGCGTGTCTGCCTGGGCGCAGGCGGAGCGAGAAGATCAGGCCCTGACAGCCCTGTTCAACCAGGGATTGGCCCCCATGATCGCCGAAAACCCGGATGCGGTCCTCGCTTTGGCGGACGGATGGCTCACCGCCACCCAGCGCAACGCCAAGATCCTGGGGCTGCGGGTTCTGGCCGCCCTGCTGGAAGACTCCAGCTTCGAGAACCTGCCCGCCGTGTTCCGCCTGCTGGGTCCCTCGGCGCAGAGCGCGCCCTCGGCCCTGCGCCCCCACTTGCTCAAGGTGATCCAGGCTCTGGCCCGCCGCTCCCCCCCGGAGACGGCCTTCTTCCTGCGGCAGACCCTTGCCCGGGAGTCCGGCGCGCCCGGCCCCGCTTGGCTGGCGCGCAAAAGCCTGGACGCCTTCCCCGAAGAGAACCAGATCAGTTTGAGGGAGGCGTTGAAGCGGGGGGGGTGATGAGGTAGTTATCAGGCCAAAAATCCCATCCTCCCCAAATTCCCCCCTTTTTGGTGGTATAATCTAGGCCGTTGACTCGACCGGTTGGCGGCTGATAAGGCTGCTGGCTAGGAGACCTGCTACAAAAACCAAAGGAGAAGGCAGACGTCATGCCATTAGACAAAGAGATTAAAACCAAAGTAATTGAAGAGTATCACCGCCACGAGAACGACACCGGCTCGCCCGAAGTGCAGATTGCCATTTTGACCAACCGCATCACCCATCTCACCGGCCACCTGCAAGAGCACAAGCACGACGAATCCTCCCGCCGGGGGCTGCTCAAGATGGTCGGGCGAAGACGGCGATTACTGCGCTATCTGCGCAACCAAGACTACCACGGCTACTTGGCGATCACCGACAGCTTGAAGATTCGCCGCAAATAACCTGTCACCCCGGATAGATGGCGGTTTCCCCGCCATCTACTTTTATCTACTGCGAATAGAAAACAGCGATGCTTTGCAACCAACCGACCTGGGGGTTGCTTTAGCCGCCGGACCACAAGAATTTGAACTGACAGAAATTATATCCTTTATCCCCCCTAACTCTGCCCGATGGTTAGGCATTGGAGAGTGGGAACAACGACTCAAGCTGTAAGACTGTCGTTGTCCGCAGTTTCCAGTCCCTAACTAGGCGGGCCACCTCAATAGGAGCTACAGATGAAACCCGAATCAAAGCAATACCAAGTCGAAGTGGGCGGTAAAACGCTCATCTTCGAAACCGGCACATTGGCCGAGCAAGCCGGAGGCGCTGTCACCGTGCGTCTGGGCGACTCGGTGATGTTCTGCGCCGCCACCATGGGCGATCCGCGACCCATCAATTTCTTCCCCCTCACCATAGACTACGAAGAACGCCTGTACGCCGGCGGGCGCATCCCCGGCTCGTTTTTCCGCCGGGAGGGCCGCCCCACCGAGAACGCCATCCTCACGGCTCGTCTCACCGACCGCCCCTTGCGCCCGCTCTTCCCCAAGGACATGCGCAACGAAGTGCAGGTGATTCTCTATTCGTTCTCCGCGGACGGCGAAAACCTGCTTGACATCCTGGCGCTCAACGCCGCCTCCACCGCGGTGATGATCTCCGACATCCCCTGGAATGGGCCGGTGGGCGCCGTGCGGGTAGGCCGGGTCGAAGGGGAATTCGTCATCAACCCCACCTACGCCGAACTAGAAGAATCCGACCTGGACCTGCGCCTGGCCGGAACCCGGGAGGCCATCCTGATGGTCGAGGCCGGGGCCTTAGAAGTCTCCGAAGAGGTGATGGTGGAGGCTCTGGAAGTAGGCCATAAGGCCATCCAGCCCATCATTGACCTCCAGCTTCAAATGGTCGCCGAGCTTGGCAAGGAAAAACGAGAATACCCTCCCGTCACCATAGAAGAGACCCTGTTGGAGGACGTTTTCGGGCGAACCGATGCCAAGCTTCAAGGCATCCTGGACCAAACATTGACCAAAGGCGAGCAAGTGAAAGCCACCAACGCCCTGCGAGACGAGATCGTGGAGGCCTTCACCGCTGAGAACGCCGAAATAACCGAAACTGAGATCAAGGACATCAAAGAGGCTTTCTACGCCGCCAACAAGAAGGTAGTGCGCAGCCGCATCCTGGATGAGGGCAAGCGCCCCGACGGACGCCAGGCCACGGACGTCCGGGCCATCTGGTCGGAGATCGAGATCAGCCCCAAAGCCCACGGCTCCGGCTTGTTCACCCGCGGCTCCACCCAGGTGCTGACTGTCGCCGCATTAGGCACCCCGCGGGAAGCCCAGATCATGGATAACCTGACCCCGGTGGAGACCAAACGCTTCATCCACCACTACAACTTCCCGCCCTTCTCCGTGGGCGAGGCCCGTTTCCTGCGAGGGGCTTCGCGCCGGGAGATCGGACACGGCCTATTGGCCGAGCGGGCCTTAATGCCCGTCATCCCCCCGGAAGACGAGTTCCCCTACACCATACGCCTGGTATCGGAGTGCCTTTCTTCCAACGGCTCCACCTCCATGGGATCGGTGTGCGGCTCTACACTGGCCTTGATGGACACCGGCGTGCCCATTAAAGCGCCGGTATCGGGCATCGCCATGGGCTTGATCAAAGAAGGCGACAACTACGCCATTCTGAGCGACATCCAGGGCATGGAAGATCACCTGGGCGACATGGACTTCAAAGTAGCGGGGACCGACAAAGGCATCACCGCCCTGCAAATGGACATCAAAATCTCCGGGGTAACCCGGGAGATCATGACCCAGGCGCTGGCCCAGGCCAAAGAAGGGCGTTCCCACATCCTCAACAAAATGCTGGAAACCATCTCTGCCCCGCGCCCGGAACTGAAGCCCCACGTCCCCCGCATCACCACCATCAAAGTCCCCATTGAAAAGATCGGCGCCATCATCGGCCCAGGCGGGAAGAACATCCGAGCTTTGCAAGAGGAGACCAACACCAAGATAGACATCGGCGATGACGGCACCGTCTTCATCGCTGCCGTAGACGGCGAAGGGGAGGCTGCGGCCCGTGAGCGGATCGCCGCTCTCACCGAATCGCCCGAAATTGGCCGCATCTATACCGGCAAGGTCGTGCGCACCACCGATTTCGGCGCTTTCGTCGAGATCCTGCCCGGTACCGACGGGCTGGTCCACATCTCCCAATTGGACAGCGAGCGGGTTGAAAAGGTGGAAGACATCGCCCGGCTGGGCGAAGAGATCACCGTGATGGTGACCAACATAGACCCCATGGGCAAGGTGCGGCTCTCCCGCCAGGCGGTGTTGGAAGGCTGGACCGCCGAGGAAGCCCGCGAGCGCGATAAACCCAAGCGCAGCAGTGGAGGCGGCCGACGCCAGGGCGGACGGCGGGGCGGCGGCGACCGAAACCGCAACAGACGCTAGGCTAGTTAGACTTAACCAATCTAAAAGAGCGAGGCCGTTTCCGGTCTCGCTCTTTTTTTCGCGCCCAGGCAAACATAAAAGACCCCTCCCGCATGGCAACGGCGGGAGGGGTTTCTTAATTCAAGCTATCTTGATCTGGGATCAACCCCCCAGCAACCAAGCGACGGCGTTGAGGGCCAAGAGGGATTGCATGTCCTCAGGAAAACGGTAGAGGGCGACCAAGGCGATGACCAGGCGTTGGTCTACCACATTGTCATGAATGGCGACGACGACGGGCACTCCAGATTGGGGACTTGAGGGACCCCGAGATAAGATCAGGCCAATATCTGCGTCAAACCCGGCAAATAAGCTTTCATCGAAAATATAGGCCGGGGCGCCGCTCTGGGAGGGAGAAAGAGAGATCACCGCGCCGCTCCCTAACCCAGCGCCCAGGGGATGGAATGCATCGGTAACTTCAAGGTCGCTGAGAGCGGCAGTATTCCCCATAGGGAAAGACTGGCTGCCCATGAACATGATAGGTCCTTCAACCAGAAGCATTGATAAGATGGTATTGAAATCATCTTCGTTGTTAATGAAGTCGATAACGGAATCTCCAGAGTCGTAGATATGCAGGTCATAGCCTATCAGGTCATTCTCGGTAGGGATGCCGTCCAGACTGGTGGACCATATCGTCACGTCATAGGAAGCGCCCAGGATGAGGGATAATTCTGCCGCGCTGTTGCGGCCGCCCCCTGAGCCGTCATCATCGGAGAGGATGAAGATACTCCCGCCCGCGCCGCCTGTGCCGCCGTTTCCGTCGTCCGTATCGGTGTCCAGGCCGCCGGTAGGAGCTTTCCCAGTGGAGCAGAGCATCACCGCGCCGGTTTCCACACAGCCGCCGAAATCATCGTACAGCAGCCGCTCCAAAGCTTCAATGGCTGTCTCGCCATCTTCCGCCAGAGCCAGGACCACGATCTGGTCGCCGCTGCGATCCACGATGAACAGGGTGATGCCTTCCAGTTCAAGAGCGCCCAACCCGGCCACATGGACGGTGCCTTCATTCAGTTCAATGGCGACATCGGCGGTCTCCAGATAGCCTTCCACCGACTCTAGATCACTGTAGGTGCCCACCAGGAGCGCATCGTGGCTGGGGTCAGCTTGGTCGGTCAGGCGGAGGGAAAGTCCCGCCTGGGCAAACAGCGCTTGCAGGTTGTCCATGCGCACCACCAGCCGCGGGTCGATCACCTCTCCGGCGATCTGGGACAGGTCAACCGGTTTTTCGTAGAGATAGGGGAATTCGGTCAGAGACCAGTCCCGGGTGTCGGTCGCCAGCCAGTCGGCGATGTTGCTCATGAAGCGGTCGTTATCGGCGATGGTGTTGTAGGGCGCGATGAGGAAGGTCAGGTCGCCCAGGGCCAAGAAACGGCCCTCGCCGGCCAGGACCGCCGGAGTGAGTCCAGTCTCCCCGGTACGGATGGGCGATAGGGTATCGTCATCGCCCAGGATGAGCGGCGGGGACTCAGTTTTCAGGGAGTGAGCGGCGAAGAATACCACCTTATCCAGCCCGTCGGTGAGGGCGTTATCCTCAGGGAAGGTGGAAAAGCCCACGTTGCGGTAATTGCCTTCGTTCACCACCAGGTTGTAGAGATAGTCGTTGTAGTAGGTGACCCCGAAGAGTTCGGCCAGGCTGTTGGCCGCCGGGACCGCGCTTTCGGGGAACAGGGCGGAGTACAGATCCTGGTACTGGGGTTCTATGATCGTAGCGGTGCGGGTGGGGTCAGCCACCAGAAGCACCCGCCCGCCGTCGGCCACGAAGTCCAGCAAGGCGGTTTGTTCGACGGGGGTGAAGATGTAGGTGGGGGCCAGCACAACGTAGGCGGAGGCTCCCCGCAGCGCGTCGGCCAGCTTGCCAGTCCCTTCATGCACTTCAACCACCGCGCCCCGCGCAGCCAAACGGTCGCGCAGCGGGGTCAGGTCGTCAATCCTCAGGTTGTTTCGGTGATCCATATCTATGACCACCCGCCCGCCCTCCGCCAGAGCTACGTCCTGATAAGGATTGTATTCCGGCGGGGCGGCGATGATGTCATCCACGTCCAGGGTGGCGATCTCGGGGGCAGCGTATCCGCCCCGGTGGAAGATGAGCCATCGTCCGCCAAAAGGCAGGATGAATAGGAAGGCGAGCAGAAGCAAGAACACCAGGTTAGTTATCGTTTTCTTCATTTCTCACCTCCCAGCCGCACGTCGTAGAGCAAGTAGATGCCCGGCGGCAGGTTGCGCTCCCGGGTCACCGGGTCGGCGGCGCCGACCCAGGGATCCGCCTGGTAATAGTAGAGGTCGCCGTAGATCTCTTCGTAGATGATGGCTTCGATGTCGATCACTTCATAATTGATGATCTTGGCCTGGGCGGCGGCTTCGGCAATCGCGTCCGCCTGGGTGCCGATAGCATCAATCAGTCCCAGCATGACGGCCTCCCGCCCGGCGTAGGCCAGGCCCTGGGTGATCTCATCATCGGCCATGGTCAGCCGGTCGCCTCGCTGGCTGGTCACGGTTTCCAGGAACTCTCGCTTGATGCCTTCAATCTCCCGGGAGAATTCTTCCGGGTTGGTGGCGGAGAGTTTGAAGGGGCCGCTGGCCAGAACCAGGTCGTTGACGGCGTATTCATAGGGGAAGTAGCCCCACACGCCGACGTTGCCCACCGTGGAGGAGGGCATGGCGTAGATGGGGTCGGCGGCCATGGCGGAGTAGTAGCCTCCGCTGGCGGCCCAACTGCCTATCACGCCGACCACCGGCATCTCGGCTCGCAGGCTCTGCACGGCGAGGAAGATCTTCTGGGTGGAGACCACGCCCCCGCCGGGGGAGTCGATGACGAAGACCACCGCTTTCACCTGGGGCATCTCGCGGACTTTCTCGACTTGAGCGATCAGGTAATCGGCAGTGAACGAATAGATGTCGCCTTCCAGCTTGATGATGCCGACCGCCGGGCGGGGCACCACCTTTCGCGACAGCCACCAGCCCAACATCAGGACCACAATGAGGATGAGTATCCTCCACAGCAGTCCCCAGCCAGAGGCGGACGAGGGGGGAGTTTGTTCAATCGTCTCAGTTTCCATATTTAGCGCCTTTCTCCTTGTGTAGTGGATAGGATGAGGGTAGTTTACCATAGAGCGGGGATTTGGATGGTCAGAATGTTGCGGGGAAATGGGCGGGTTGCAGATTGGAAGGTTGAACGTTGAAGGTTGGCAAGTTGCAAATTGCAGGTTATGGTGTTTTTGGGCGGAATAAAATCTATTCAGTTACAGCAGCGGTTATTGAAAATTTATTGACCTGGGTTTGTGATGGGTGCAGTTCAGTTTAGGGGTAATCGGCGACTGAAGTCGCACCAACAACTGCGAAGTCCGCCCCTTCGGGGTGAACCTCAGGACGAGGCCTTCGGCGGACTGAAATCTCTTGTAGTCGGCGAAGGCTGGCTTGGTTAATGTTGCGGGGAAATGGAAATTAGTGTATATTATTGAGGAGAATAGTAGCTAAAGGCTTGGAGACTGATATGCAACGATCACTTGACGATGTTGTCGAAACCCTCAAAAAAGCTAGAGAACGAGAGAGAAAATGTGCACTGTTGATTGGCGCGGGATGTTCGGTCAAGGCGGGGATTCCTCTCGCCGGTGAATTTGTTGAAATTATCGAAAAACAATTTTCTCGCGCCTACCGCCGGGCAGAGAAAAATGGTGATGTTAGCTATCCTCACTGTATGCATGAAATTGCGCCAGGCGATAGGCATGATCTCATCGCCAAATATGTTGACGAGGCCAAGATCAACTGGGCGCACGTCGGCATCGCCCAATTAATGAAATTTGGCTACGTTGACCGCATTCTGACCACCAATTTCGACCCCCTCATTGTGCGAGCGTGTGCGTTAGTGGGCATTTTCCCCGCAGTTTACGATTTTGCCGCCTCACAAAGTTTCGATCCTGCCAGGATTAAAGGGCAGGCTATCTTCTACCTGCACGGCCAACGTTCGGGCTTCAAAATCTTGAACACCCCTGAAGAATGCGATATCCTTTCTACCCACCTTGCCCCCGTTTTCCAGGACGCTGGAAGCGGGCGGTCCTGGATCGTGGTGGGCTATAGCGGAGAAAATGACCCCGTCTTTGACCAATTGGCAGACGTTGAGTGCTTCGACCACAACCTTTATTGGGTGGGTAATAAGGATAACGAACCCGCTCTCCACTTACGAGAGCGTTTGCTGATCTCTGGTAAATACGCCCATTATGTCAATGGCTTTGACGCCGATGATTTCTTCGTCACTCTGGCACAGAAACTAGGTTGCTTTCCTCCCGATTTTGTGGGAGAACCTTTCACCCACCTGGATAATTTATTAGAAATGGTCACGCCCTATACGCTTCCTGGTCAAGATGCTGAAACGGATGTCACAAAAGACGCTCGTGACTTGATACAACGCGCGATTGAACGCTACGAAAGCGTGCCGGAGGTTATTGAACCGGAAGTAGCACTGGATGCTGTATCAACCACGGCGATGAAACTGCAATCTGTGCTCATGGCCGGAAAATATGATGAAATCATCGCCCAGGTCGCTGGAAGGGAAGGAGAGCTACCACCAGAATTCGTTTACTCTGTTACCTGGGCTTACGTTTATCAGGGCGATGCGCTCTCTGACCATGCCCTGACCAAATCCGGCCAAGAAGCCGACCAACTCTTCGAACTAGCCGGGCAGAAATACCAGGCTGCCCTCGATATCAAACCCGATATGGACGAAGCCCTCTACAACTGGGGCAATGCGCTCTCTGACCATGCCCTGACCAAATCCGGCGAAGAAGCCGACCAACTCTTCAAACTGTCCAGGCAGAAGTACCGGACTGCCTTCGATATCAAACCCGGCGACTTCGATACTCTCTACAACTGGGGCTTTGTGCTCTCTGACCATGCCCGGACCAAATCCGGCGAAGAAGCCGACCAACTCTTTGAACTGGCCGGACAGAAATACCAGGCCGCCCTCGTTATCAAACCTGACGACCATGTTGTTCTCGACAATTGGGGAATGGCACTAAACGAGCAAGCCAAGACCAAGACAGGGAAGGAAGCCGACCGCCTTTACAAGGAGGCCAGGGAAAAATGTACACGAGCCAACGAAATTTCCCCAGGAAGTGGGTCGTACAACCTGGCTTGTCGCAGCGCGTTGATCGGCGAGGAAGAGGAATGCCGAAAATGGCTGGAGGACGCCTATCAACATGGGGAACTTGAATCTCGCGAGCACCTGGAGAACGATTCAGACATGGACAGCGTGCGTGAGAGGGAGTGGTTCAAGGAGTTTCTGGCGAAATTGGATGGGTGATTGAGGTTCATATCTCAGTGCGATCAACGCCGTGTGGGGGAGCGGCGTTTTTTCTTTTCCCCCCACAAACATCATTTGCCACTTGCAACTTGCCACTTGCCAACCTGCAACCTTCAACGTTCAACCTTCCAACTTTCAACCCTCTCTCCCCCCTTGACAAACTCCGTTCATTCCTGTAAAATATCTTCAATCATTCAAATTATTTCAAATGATTAGGAAATATCAAATGTCTGACAAAATTCAAGCGGAAGAAACCCGCGTCATCTCCGACCTGGAAACCATCAAGGTCATGAGCGACCCGCTGCGGATCCAGATCATGGAATACGTCGCCACCGCCAACTGGGCCGGGGAACTGCGCACCGTCAAGCAGCTCGCCGAGCAGTTGGGCCTGACCCCCACCAAGCTCTACTACCACATCAACCTGCTGGAAAAGCACGACCTCCTCCAGGTGGCCGACACCCAGGTGGTCTCCGGCATCATCGAAAAACACTACCAGGTCAGCGCTTATGGCTACAAGGTGGATAAAAAACTGATCCCGACTCCCAACGACGCCGGGGGGGAGGAGAATCTCAACACCCTGATTGAGTTCGTGTCGGGCATCTTCAACTCCACCCTGGCGGACCTTCGCCGGGGGATACAGTCCGGGGCTATCAGCTTTCCCCAATCCGAAGATGATACTGAAAAAAAAGCCATCCTGGGCCGGAGATTCTGGCGCCTGCCGCCGGAAAACGTCCCCCTGGTCTACCAACGCATGCGTGACCTGATTGAAAGCTTCGAAGAACTGGAAACCGATGAAGGAGACCCCAACGCCTCCATCCACGCCCTGACCTTGGCGATGTATCCCCGCCAGGAGCCGCCAACATCTACTGAAAAAGACTCAACCAACGACTGAGCGGTTGAACCGCTCAACCATCTTAGTTCAAGGAGATAACATAACATGGCAACACAATTTTCCACCGAAGAAGGCCGCAAATGGAAAGCGCCCTTCTTCACCATCTGGACCGGGCAAGCCTTTTCCCTGCTGGGCAGCCAGTTGGTGCAGTTCGCCCTCATCTGGCACCTGACCATCGAGACCGAGAAAGCCACCGTTCTGGCGACCGCCTCTCTGGTTGCGCTGCTGCCCGGCGTGCTCCTCTCGCCGTTCATCGGCCCGCTGGTGGACCGCTGGAACCGCCGCCGCATCATGCTGGCAGCCGACACCTTCGTCGCCCTAGTGACGGTTGCGCTGGCAGTACTGTTCGCCCTGGATGTTATTGAGATATGGCACATTTACTTAGCGATGTTCCTCCGGTCCATCGGCGGCAGCTTCCACCGTCCGGCCATGACCTCATCCACCTCTTTGATGGTCCCCACGGAGAACCTCTCCCGCATCCAGGGCTTCAACCAACTGCTCAACGGCGGGTTGAACATCATCTCCGCGCCGCTGGGCGCCATCCTCCTGGATGTCCTGCCCATGCAAGGCATCCTGGCGATTGACGTGGTCACCGCCCTCGGCGCAGTGCTGCCGCTGCTCTTCATAGCCATCCCCCAACCAGCGGTTCGGCTGGACGAAAGCGGGCAAAGACCCTCTTTCTTCCAAGACCTAAAGGGCGGATTGGAGTACATTCTCGCCTGGCCGGGATTGCTGGTCATCATGGGCATGGCTACCCTGATCAATTTCTCGATCTCTCCCGCCTTTTCCCTGATGCCCCTCCTCGTCAAGAATCATTTTGGCGGCGATGCCACCCAATTGGGGTGGCTGAGTTCCCTCTTTGGAGTTGGAGTCATTGTGGGCGGCTTGACCCTGGGGGTATGGGGCGGGTTCAAGCGCCGCATCATCACCGGCATGTTCGCCCTTATCGGAATGGGCGCAGGAGTCATCATGCTGGGCCTGGCCCCGTCCAACCTCTTCGCTCTTGCTTTAGGAGGCATGATCCTGAGCGGCATCATGCAGCCCTTGGCCAACGGCTCCCTGGGCGCTATCCTTCAATCCACCGTCGCGCCGGAGATGCAGGGGCGGGTCTTCACCCTGGGCGGCAGCGCGGCGATGGCGATGACCCCCATCGGCTTGATCTTCGCCGGGCCTATCTCCGACTATCTGGGCATCCAGACCTGGTTCGTCCTGGGCGGCGCAATGTGTATCCTGATGGGTGCGGCGGGCTTCATGATCCCGGCGTTGATGAATATCGAAAAAGGCCGCAATGGGACGGAGAGCGACCCGCAAGAGGCGGAATTGCCACTGGAGGAGGCCGCTCCTTCTAGTGATTGAAATAGCATCCGGGTAAACCGAAACCTCCCGCCGGTTGGGAACCTGCGGGAGGTTGCTATTAATCACACCCGGCTAAAGCCTCGACTCCTCCTCGGGTGTAGTTCAGTTTTGGGGTGTTTGGAGCACACAGCGACTAAAGTCGCACCAACAACTACGAAGTCCGCCCTTCGGCGGACTAAAACATCATCAAATCGGCGCAGACCGACTTCGTAAACATTTGAATGACTAAAGTCACTCAAACCCTCAAACTGAAATACACCCATCCTCCATATTCCCCTAATCCCTAATAACCTAATCCCCTCCCCTACTCGCTCGTCGGCAGCCAGGGCATATACTTTTTTGTTCAAAATTTTTAATTTCACTATTTTGCCTATTTCAACGCACATTGAAATTTATTGTAGCAGTGAAATCATGATTTACCAAAAATCATTGTGATTCAGCGTTTCCTACCCACTCGTCGGCAGTCTGGGCATCTCCGGCCCTTCCACGCCCAGGTGTTCAGCCAACGCCGCCTTGAGCGCGGTGCGGTCATCCCAGAGATGTTCGACCTCGCCGAAGCACATAGATTGCTCATGGCCCTTGCCCAGAGCCAGCACCAGGTCGCCAGGTTGGGCCTGCGCCACCGCAAAACGGAGGGCCTTTCCCCGGTCGGGGATGCGCCAGAAAGTCTCCCCCTCCACGCCCCCGCGAGAGTCTGCGCCCGCCGCCATCTCCGCCAGGATGTCTTCCAGGGATTCGGTGCGGGGGTCTTCGGCGGTGAGGATGGTCAGGTCGGCCAATTCAGCGGAGACTTTGGCCATCATGCGGCGTTTCTCCCGGTCCCGCAAACCCGCCGAACCGAACACCGCGATCACCCGACCGCCGGTCAACCCGCGGCCAGCTTTCAGGACATTTTTCAGGGCGTTGGGCGTATGGGCAAAATCCACAATGGCGGTGAAATCCTGCCCCATGTCAATCTGCTCCATGCGGCCCGGCACGCCCGGCAGAGCGGCGATACCGGCCTGGGCGGCTTCTGCAGCCAGCCCCAGCCCCTCCACCGCGGCCCCAATCGCCGCCAGACAGTTGGCGGCGTTGTACTCTCCCATCAACTGGGTTTCAATGGGCAATTTATACCCCGGCCCGATCAAGTCGAAGCGCAGGCCCAGCAATGTAGAGGCCACATTTTCAGCCCGCAGGTCAGCCTCCGGATGCAGGCCGACGCTCACCTGGCGGACCGTCGTCATCGCAGCCAGATAAGCATAGGAGTCATCATCCCGGTTGAGGACCGCCAATCGCGGGTTGCCGCCCGCCTTCTCCGGCGTCTCGGCCAGCCCGGTGAACAGCCCGGCCTTGGCCTCCCGATAAGCCTCAAAGCTGCCGTGATAATCGAGATGCTCGTGGGTGATATTGGTGAGCACACCCACGTCGAAGGCGCAGGCTGTGACCCGGCCCTGCGCCAGGCCGTGGGAGGTGACCTCCAGCACGACGTGGGTCAAGCCCGCCTCTGCCATTTGGGCCAGGTAGCGCTGCACGTCGGGCGCTTCGGGCGTGGTGACGTGGAAGCCGGTGTCCAATTCCTGGCCGCCGATCACCGCGCTGACAGTCGTTATCATGCCCGCTTTTATCCCCGCGTTGAGCAATATCTGGTAGATCATATTGCCGGTGGTTGTCTTGCCGTCGGTGCCGGTGACGCCGATCACCGTCATCTTATGCGCTGGGAAACCGTAGAACGCCGCCGAGAGATACGCCAGAGCCTCCCGGCTATCCTGCACTTGCACGTAAGGGATCGCCAACTCCCCCGGCGGCCGGGTTCCAACCACCGCCGCCGCCCCCCGTTCAATCGCATCGGGTATAAAGCGATGCCCATCCACCCGCTCCCCTTCAATCGCCACAAACAAATTCCCCGCCTTCACCTCCCTCGAATCCAACACCACCCCCGTCACCTCCACCCCCTCCGGCGCCCCCGAAAGCGCCTCTACAGGAATATCACCCAACAAATCCGCCAAATCCGCAGCCATCACTCTTTACCTTATATCCTTGTTTACTTGCACACTTGCCTACTTGCCTGCTTGCCTGCTTGCACACCTTATACCATAAAAACAAAAGACGCCCAAAGAATCATTCTCTCCGGGCGTCTCAACTATCGAACTAAATAACCAGCTAACTATCCAACTAGCGCAAATTCTGCCTCATGGACTCCAGTTGGCCGGAGACCGAGCCATCCAGCACCTTGTCGCCCACGCGAACCACCAAGCCTCCCAGAATGGAGGGGTCTACGCGGAAGGAAACGGTGGCCTGGCTGCCGATCTTGGAGAGCACGTCCTTCTTGACCGATTCTTGCTCTTTGTCGGTCAGGGGCAGGGCGCTGGTGATCTCGGCGGAAGCGCCGCTCTAGCTGGAGTCCTCCAGCACGGTCACCTTGCGAGCTTTCACCCGGGAGAAGAATTCTTCGATCAAAGCCCGCTGGCGTTTCTCATCCAGGGCCTCGCCGATCAACTTCTGGGCGGCGGCCATGGAGAGCGCAGCCACCTGGCCGCGCAGGTCGCCCAGCACGCGGTCGCGTTCAGTTTCAGCGTCGGCGATGGCGGCCTTGCGGGCCTCGGCAGCTTCAGCTTCGGCAGCGACTTTGATATCGCCGGTGGCAACCTCGGCGCGCTCGCTGGCCTCGCGGACGATCTTGGAGGCTTCGGCCTGCGCATCCGCGATGACCTTCTCGGCCTCTTCCTCCGCGTTGGCGCGGGCATCGGAAGCCACGCGGGCGTCTTCCAGACCTTGAGCGATGAGTTCGCGGCGTTTTTCGAGCGTTTCAATAATGGGGATAAAGGCCCATTTACGCAGAATGAGAAAAACAATCGCGAAGTTGAGGATTTGTACGATTAAAAAACCTAGATTTATGCCTAATGCATCCAAGGGATTTCTCCTTTCTATTTCGTGTTTATTATTACCTGGCTAAAACACGAACAGAATTAGCATGGCAACAACCAGGCAGTAAATGGCGATCGCTTCGGTGAAAACAATGCCCAGGATCATGTTGGTCTGGATCTCGCCTGAGGCATCTGGGTTGCGGGCAATACCCTGCACACCGCCAAAGGTAGCCATTCCGACGCCCAATCCGGCGCCCATCGCGCCGATCATAGCGATTCCGGCGCCTATCAGTTTTGCAGCTTCTGCATCCATAATTACTTTTGAACCTCCGTTAATTTGATCTGGGGCGGGAAAACCGCCGCAATTTTGGTTTAACCCGGGCGGATAACCGCCCGAAGATCACAAACTTTTTAGTGCTCTTCATCGCCATGGTGTGCGTGAGTGGCCTGAGCCATGAACACCATAGTGAGCATCCCGAAAACAATCGCCTGAATCAGGCCCACGCCAAACTCCAGCATCAACACCAGGGATTGGGCGAAGACCGGGATGAGGGTGCCGATCACGAAGAGCAGCACCGCCCCGGCGAATATATTACCGAATAACCGGAAGGAGAACGAGATGATCTTGGAGAACTCCGAGACGATCTCAAACAATCCGACCGCGAAGTCAACCACGCCGAAAACAGGTTTTGAAAACAGGGTCTTGACGTAGATAAATTTCTCGAAATAGCTGATGCCCAAGGCGCGCACACCAATAACCTGGATCATGACCACCGATACAATAGCCAGCCCAATGGTGAAGTTCAGGTCGGTGGCGGCAGCCCGCACGAAGGGGATCACGCTCGTGGCGCAATCTGCCACGCCATCAGCGTTACCCTTAATTGGGCCTACCGCGACCACATCCATCCCAGCAACGGTGAAAAGTGTGTTTTTGGTGCAAATATCATCGAAGTGATGATCGCTATAATCTTCAACGTGATGCTCATTGAAGATGCCGATGCTGTCCACGCCGGGGATCAACTCCATCCAGTTCATGGTCAGTACCAGCATGGTGATGGCGGCGAAGAAGGGGAAGATGGTTTTGGCCCACTTCCCGGCGGTCGATTCGGTCAAGTTATACAGCATTTCAATCAAGGCTTCCACCGCCCCGGCAAGCCCCTTGGGGACCAGGCTTCCGCTGCGCACGGCTCGCTGGACGAAGAAAAACGTGATGATCAGCAGAACTATGTCTGCCAGGATCGTCGCCACCAGCGTATTGGTGAGCCGAAACTCACCCATGGGGCCGTCAACGATTGAGAAGAGCACATCGGTGAGCGGCTCTGCGGGTAATTGAATGTGGGGGCGAGCCGGGGGGAATTTCCCCGCCAGGAACACGCCCAAGATAATTAAGCCTAATATCAACCAGCGGCTGACGCCCCATCGCCATCCTGTTCTCTTAGTTTCCGTTGTTTCCGTTTCCTGCACGGTCTGCTTCCTCCGGAATGGATTCTTTTTCAGCGGGTTTTATGCGTGAAGTGGTGGTGCGCACCACCTTCAGCATAACGAACAATGTGACCGGCACACTGCCCACCAAAAGCAAGATGGTGAACATGGGCCGGGTGTCAAACGTTTTGTCAATCCACAAGCCAAGCAACAAGGCTGCGAATAAGATCGCAACCGTCAGGCATCCTGACAAGCCAGCCGCCGCCGTCAGCATGGCATTGAAGGTATATTGGCGGCGGTCAACCTTGGGCTTTTGTTCAGGCTGGCTCATAACTAGCGAATTGTATCACAATCACCAAAAAGCCGTCAACAAACTGAAAGCTCTAGAACAGGCCCGACACGGCGCTGGCCCAGTCGAACCAGGGCGCGAACAGGGTTCCCAGCAGCAAGATACCGATTATACAAACCGCCAGGGCCACCGCATAAGGGCGCGGCACCGGCAGGGGTTCTTCTTCATTCTCCCCGCGGTCCAGGTAAATGACCTTGAGGATCATCAGGTAGTAGTAAATGCCCACGATGGCGTTGATGACGCCCAACACCGCCAGCCAGATGAGGGATTTGGTTTCAATCGCCGCGGCGAACACCAGCACCTTGGCGATGAAGCCGCCCATCGGAGGGATGCCCGCCAGGGAGAGGAGCGCAACCATGAAGGCCAACGCCAGGGTTGGAGAACGGCGGCTCAACCCGGCGTAATCTTTGATCTCATCGCTGCCGGTGACTCGCCAGAAGATGACCACCCCGCCGAAAGCGGCCAGGTTGGTCACCATGTAGGCGATCAGGTAGAACACTACGCTGGGCAGGCCCAGGACCGAGTCTTCCGAACCGGCCGCCACCGCCGCCAGGCCCATCAAGATGTATCCGGCGTGGGCGACGGAGGAATAGGCCAGCAGGCGTTTGATATTGGTCTGCGCCAAGGCGATCAGATTGCCCAAGGTCATGGTGGCGGCGGAGATGATTGCCAGCAGCGCCCCCCATTCCATAGCGGCGAAGGGGAAAACCACCAGCAGGAACCGCGCCAACGCCGCAAACCCCGCCGCTTTGGAAGCGGTGGAGAGGAAACCGGCCACTGGCGTGGGCGCGCCCTCGTATACGTCGGGGGCCCAGAAGTGGAAGGGGACCAGGGAGGTCTTGAAGGCAAAGCCCACCAGCGCCAGCAGCAAGCCGCCGATCACCGGCAAGGGATACTCGGCCATCAAATCGCCCAGGGAACCCGCCAAGACGTAGAGGTCGGTAGTGCCGCCGAAGCCGAACAGCAAGCTGAAGCCGTAGAGCAAAATAGCGGAGGTCATAGCCCCGAAGAGCAGATACTTGACGCCCGACTCGGTGGACTTGTCATCGCCGGTGAGGAAACCGGCCTGAATGTAGAGGGGGATGGAGGTGGTCTCTATCGCCAGGAAAAGCATGATCAGGTCTCCGGAGGAGGCCATAAGGCACATGCCGATGGTGGAGGCCAGCATCAGCAGGTAATACTCGCCGCGCTTGCCCAGCTCGTCCACGTTGGAGGCGAATAAGGCGGTGATCGCCGCGCCGAACAGGAACAGCATCTTGAAGAGGAAGCCCATCCAATCGTAGCGCAGCATCCCGCCCCATACGGGGCCGTCGTCCACGCCGGGACGAGCGATCATTATGCTGATGACGAGGATCAACGCCAACCCCCCGGCGGTGACCCAGCCCAAGTTGCGGCGTTTTTCGTCCGGCAGGAACACATCCAGGAGCAGGACGATGAAGCCCAACGCCAGGATCAAGATTTCGGGCAATATCGCCAGGATCATGGTTGAGGTTACGTTTTCAAACACTTAGGCACCTCCCAGCAGGCGTAAAATATTTTCCACACCCGATTCCACCATAGGCACAATCACCGAGGGGAATAGGCCGATGAGGATCATCAGTCCGGCCAGCAACCCCAGGGCGACTTTATCCAGAACCCGCACGTCGAATAGGTGGCCTTTGATATTTTCAGGCATCTCCCCAAAGAACACTTTGCCGATAATGCGGATGATGTACGAAGCGGTGATCACGATCGAAATCGCGGCCAGGATGGCGATCCAGGGACGGAACTGCCAGACGCCCATGAAGATGGGGAACTCCGCCACGAAGCCGGAGAAACCGGGCATCCCCATGGAGACCAGGCCGCCGATGATGAAGGCGACGGTGACGAAGGGCATCACCTTGCTGGCTCCGCCCAATTCGTCGATCTGGCGGGTGTGGGCCTGGTCGTAGATCATTCCGACCACGGCGAAGAAGAGAGCGGTCATAATGCCATGCGAGAACATCTGCACCCCGGCGCCCACCATGCCGTCGTGGTTGAGGGTGGCAAAGCCCATCACCACCAGGCCCATGTGGGAGACCGAGGAGAAACCGATGACGTACTTCATGTCCTTCTGCACCATAGCGATGTAGGCCCCGTAGACCACGTTCACGATGGTGAGCAGGATGATCCAGGGCATGTGGGTCTTGGCCCCCTCCGGCAGGAGCATTATGCCGACGCGCAGGGCGGCGAATGCGCCCAGCTTCATCAGCACTCCGGCGTGGAACATGGAGACCGCGGTGGGCGCAGCCACGTGCCCGTCGGGGCTCCAGTTGTGGAAGGGCCAGATGCCGCTCAGCACCGCAAAACCAAAGAAGACGAAGGGGAACCATAGGTTCTGGAACGCCACTGAAAAATTAGCCGTCTCCAGGATTAGCATGTCAAATGTCAGCGTCTCCAGCCCGGAGTTGAAATACATCGCCAGCACGCCAACCAGACTGACCACCGAGCCGATCATGAGGTACAGGGTCAGCTTCATGGCAGCGTACTCGCGGGTCTTCACCCAGCCCCAGATGACGATCAGCAGGTACATGGGGAAGACGGCCACCTCGTAGAAGAAGAACAGCCCGAACAAGTCCAGGGCCACGAAGACCCCGAAAACGCCGGTCGCCAGGATGAAGAGGAAGGCGAAGAACTCACGGGGGCGGTCGTCAATGCCCCAGGAGATCAGCACGCCGGTGAACATCACCACCCCGGTCAACAGCACCAGGGGGGCGCTCAAACCGTCCACGCCCACGTGAAAGGAAATACCCAGAGCAGGCAGCCAATCGTACTTTTCGACGAACTGGTAGCCCGCTTCCCCGATGTTGTACGAGACGTACACCCAGATGGAAAGCAGCAGCGCGAAAGTCGCCGCGGCCAGGGCGGTGACCCGGATCTCATTCTTGCGTTCGCCGGGTATCAGCAGGATCAGCATCCCGGCGACGATGGGGGTAAAAACGATAAAGCTAAGTACAGGAAATTGCATCATTCACCTCTTAGCCAAACAGCATCCGCATGGCCTTGTTGATCACGTCCAGCAGCCAGACCGGCCACACGCCCAGCCACAGCATCAGGGCCATCAGCGGGGCGACCACCCAAATCTCTCGGGTGTTGATCTCGCTCAGTTTTCCGACCCATTTCTCGTTCAGGGGGCCGTGGATGGTCTTGCCGATCCCCTTGAGAATGTACGCGCCGGTGAAGAGCAGACCGATCATGCTCAGGGCGGTGTAGACGGGGAAGATGTCCCAGGAACCTCGCACCACCAGGAACTCGGAGACGAAGCCGTTCAGCCCCGGCAAGCCCAGCGAGGCCATCGAGACGAAGATCAGGATGCCGCCGTACTTGGGTATCAGGGGGAACAGGCCGCCCATCTCCTCCAGGTTGCGGGTGTGGGTGCGTTCGTAGATCACGCCCACCAGGAAGAACATCCCCGCCGCCGAGAGGCCGTGGTTGAACATCTGCAAGACGGCTCCGTTGAGGGCGATGGTGGCGCTTGGCGTGCCAATCGCTTTGGCCGCCGCGGCGATGCCCAGCAGCACAAAGCCCATGTGGTTGACCGAGGAATAGGCCACCAGCCGCTTGAAGTCCTTCTGCCCGTAGGCGGCGAAGGCCCCGAAGATGATGGCCATGGTCGCCAGGAAAGCCAAGGCTCCGGCGTAATTGGCCGCTTGCTCCGGGTATAAGGGCAGCACGAAGCGCAGGAAGCCATAGCCGCCCAACTTCAGCAGCACGCCCGCCAGGATCATAGACCCGGCGGTGGGCGCTTCGGTGTGGGCGTCGGGCAGCCAGGTGTGGAAAGGCCACACCGGCACCTTGATGGCAAATGCGATGGCAAAAGCCCAGAAAGCCACCGCCTTCACTGTCTCAATGGGAACGTTCAGGGGGATGTTGGCAAGCTCGGTGAGGGACGGCCAAATGGTCAGCAGCTTAGGGATGTCATAGGTTTGGGAGGCTACGCCGATCAACTGGATCGCCAGCAGCAGTCCCAACGACCCCGCCATGGTGATGACCATGAACTTGAAGGAAGCATAGGTGCGTGCCTTGACCTTCATCCCGCCCCAGAGTTCGCGCTCTCCCTTCTCGCTGCCCCACTGGTTGATGAGGAAGTACATCGGAACCAGGCCGATCTCCCAGAACACGAAGAAGATCATCAGGTCCAAAGACAAGAAGACGCCCAACATGCCGGTCTCCAGGAAGAGGAACAGCATCATGTAGGCCTTGATTTTTTCCTCAATGTTGAAGGAAGCGAGGATCGCCACCGGAGTCAGCAGGGTGGTCAGCAAGACCATGGTCAGAGAGAGGCCGTCCACCCCCAGGTGGAAGGACGAGTTTATCGCCTCGTACCAGACCGCCTGCACCTCAAACTGGAAGCCCTCCTGGTTGGCGTCGAAGCCGAACCACAATACCAACGCCAACGCCAGCGGGAGCAGGCTGAGGACGAAGGCCGCCCAGCGGATCAGTTTCTTCTCTCCGCCCGGCAGGAACAGCAGAGCCAACGCCGCCAGGGAAGGAAGGAACAAGATCAACGTGAGCAAATTATTCTCGATGAATTCCATCTATTCGCTCCAAATCTCGCCGGTCTATTGCAAGACCAGCAGGTAATAAATCAGCGTGCTGAGGGCCACGCCCAGCGCGATCAGCATGTACTGCTGGACCAGCCCGGTTTGGATCACTTTGATACCGCGTCCCACCCATCGGGTGGCATTGGCGACGAAATCGCCAAAGCCGTTGATGATGGGCGCGTCAATGTAATTGCGTAACAAGCCGCCAATGCTGTACATCACTCTGGAGAACCCGTGCAGGATACCGTCAATGATCCCCCGGTCCATAAAGAGATAGGTGAAGGTCTCGGAGAACCACATCGCCGGGCGGACGAAGATCAAATCGTACAATTCGTCGAAGTAGTACTTGTTCTGGAACAGGGTGTATACCGGGCCGAGGACGCGCTGGAGGGGGTCTTTCTGGTCGGCTTTCTTGACGTTCCGGTAGACCAGCCAGCCCAAGAACAACCCGCCCAGAGCGACGCCTAAGGAGGTAATCAGCGGAATATAGCTGAATTCCACCCCCTCAAGATGACCTACCAACGTCGCGCCCACAAAATCGTGGAACCAGTTGGGCAGCAGTCCGCCAATAACAGGGAAATGCTCCGGGATGCCCACCCACCCCGCGCCGATGGCGAATACCGCCAGCACCACCAGCGGGAGCGTCATCGTCCAGGGGGTTTCGTGGGCGTGTTCGGCCTCTTTCGTGCGGGGTTCGCCCAAGAAGGTCAGCGTGATCTGGCGCATGGTGTAGAAGGCAGTCAACAAGGCCGCCAAGGCCAGGGTGATGAACACCGCGGTTTGCCCGTGCCCCCAGGCATCCGCCAGAATCTCGTCCTTGGACCAGAAACCGGCCGTCAGCACCGGGAAGCCGGAGAGCGCAAACCCGCCGATCAAGAAAGTCCAGAAGGTGATGGGCATTTTCTTGCGCAGGCCGCCCATATTGAACATGTCCTGGGAGTCTACGTCGTGGTCGCCGGTGTGCAGTACGCCATGCTCCACCCCTTGGATCACCGAACCCGATCCCAGGAACAACAACGCCTTGAAGAACGCGTGGGTCACCAGGTGGAAGGCGGCGGCGATGTAAGCGCCGATGCCCAGCGCGGCCACCATGAAGCCCAACTGGGAGATGGTCGAATAGGCCAGCACCCGTTTGATGTCGTTCTGCGCCAGGGCGATGGTGGCGGCGAATATAGCCGTGAGCGCGCCGATGAAGGCCATCGCCATCATAGCAGTGGTCGGTTCACCGTGCTCCATACCCGCCGAGAGCAGCGGGAACATGCGGATGACCATATACACGCCCGCCGAGACCATCGTGGCGGCGTGGATCATGGCCGAAACAGGGGTGGGGCCTTCCATAGCGTCGGGCAGCCAGACGTGCAGCGGCCACTGGGCCGACTTGCCCACCGTGCCGATGAAGAGCAGCAGCCCGATCAACCCGGCAGCCGTGAGACCCAGGAAACCTGAGTCGATGCCAACCAGAGTTTCGAGCATGGCGCCGTGATCCGCGTACATAATCTCGCGGAAATTGAGCGTACCCGTCTTCGTATATAAGTAGGCGATGCCCAACAGCATGAACACGTCGCCCACCCGGGTGGTGATGAAGGCTTTGACCATCGCAGCCTTGGCCGTTTTCTTGCCGTACCAAAACCCGATCAGCAGGTAGGAGCACAACCCCATGATCTCCCAGCCCACGAAAAGGGTCAGCAGGTTATCGGAGACCACCAGAGTGTACATACCGGTGGCAAACAGGGCGATGAAGGCGAAGAAGCGTGAATACATCGGCTCGACGGAGGGGACGGTGTGCTTGCGGCCCTCCTCGTCGGTGACGGTGGCGCCGTGGGGGGGGAGACCGTGTTTATCGTGGTCGCCTTCCGGTTGGCCGAAGTTGTGATAGCCGACGCTGTAGACGAAGATCATCAGCACCGTCCAGGACACGAAAAACAAAACCACCGCCGAGAGCGGGTCGATCATCACCCCGATGTTGAGCCAAGTCTCGCCGGTGGGCAGCCAATAGGTGGAAGAGGTGAAGGGTTCGTGCCCCAAATCTGTCGCGCCTTTCACCACGGCCTGCCAGAAGACGAACATGCCGCCCGCCCAGGAGAGCAGCGCCGCGCCCACCGCGATGGTGTGGCTGAGGGCTTTGTTCCGGTTGGTGAACAGCACGATCAAGAAGAAGGCCGCCAGCGGAAACGCCGGGATGAGCCAGATTATCAGTTCAGGTTTTATTGTCATGCAATACCTCTTTAATGCGTTGAACGTTTAAACGTTTTAACGTTCTAACGCACTTACCATTTCATGAGGTCAACTTCATCCGCGGCCACGGTTGTGCGGCGGCGGTAAAGGGAGATCACCAGGGCCAAGCCCACCGCCACCTCCGCCGCAGCCACGGCGAATACGATGATGGCGAATGCCTGCCCGGAGACCTCTTCGGGAGCCAGGTAGCGCCAGAAGGCCACCAGGTTGACATTGACCGCGTTGAGCATCAATTCGATGCCCATCAGGACGGCGA
Source organism: uncultured Anaerolineales bacterium (assembly GCA_965370435.1). Lineage (GTDB taxonomy): Bacteria > Chloroflexota > Anaerolineae > Anaerolineales > UBA11579 > CBDUUP01. The sequence continues at coordinate 38,759 of CBDUUP010000001.1, forward strand.
TGATGTTCTTGCGGGCCAGCACGCCGTACAGCCCTACACAGAACAACGCCGCCGCTAAAATGAGATACCAGGAAAGTGGGATCATATCGTCTCCTACCTACTCGCGTTCCCAGGCCACGTAAATGGCCCCGATCATGGCGGCTACCAACAGCACCGATGCCACCTCGAAGGGGATCACGTAGCCCTGAGTCGAAACCAGCGCCGCGCCCAGTTCTCTCAGGGTGTCGGTAGCGGGGTCCAGGTCGGGCAATTCGGTCTGAAATCCGGGCCAGGAAGCCAGTATCCAGAGGATGCCGCCCAGGGTGAGGGTCGAGAACAAGGCCGCCAGGGGCCAGTTCCGGTTTTGCTGGGGGCCGCTGTCCTTCATCACCCGGCGGGTGAGCATGATGGCGAAAAGCATCAAGATGGAGATGGCCCCGATGTAGACCACGATCTGCACCATCGCCAGGAAGGAGGCGTTGAGCAGCACGTAGACCACCGAGATGCCGAACAAGGCGGCGATCAAATAAAGGGCCGCGTGCACCAGGTTGCGGGAGGTCACCACCATTATGGCGCATCCCACGGTGGCCGCCGCGGCAATGATGAAAACTATCTGTAAAGGAGTCATACGCAATATCCTTGAAAGGAGTTTATTCCGCCGGTTGAGCGGGAGGGCGGGCTTCGGGCTTCGGTTCGCCCACCACCTGCACGGTCTTGCGATGGCGGCGGGAGAAGTCCCGCAGGAATTCCAGGGTGATCCAGCCCAAAACCAGGTTCACGCCCAGGTGGGTGAGAACTCGGGTGAGGGCCGGCGCGTCGCCCACAAACTGCTCCACAATAGCGGTCACCATCAAGATGACCAGCATGAGGGGGGTGAGGAACTTCCAATTGATGTTCAGCATTTGGTCAATGCGGACCCGAGGGAAGGTGGTGCGGATGAGCATAATCAAGTAGGCCAAGAGAAAAGACTTGAGGCCCAAATAGAAGATGCCCAGAATGGGATAGGCCTCCGCGCCGGGGCCTTGCCAACCGCCGAAGAACAAGGTGGCCGAAAGGATACCGGCGGTGAAAGCGTGCAGGAACTCGCTGACCATGAACATGCCCCACTTCATCCCGGAGTATTCAATGTTGAAACCGGCCACGATCTCCGAGTCAGCCTCCAGCAGGTCGAAGGGCGCGCGTCCCACCTCGGCCATATTGCTGATAAAGAAAATCACCGCCGCTAAGGGGGCGATGGCGACGAACCATACGCCCTGAGCCTCCACGATGGCATGCACGCCCATCGAGCGGGCCAGCAGCACCGCCACCAGGATCGCCAGGATCATGGGTATTTCATAAGACACCAGTTGGGCCACTGCCCGGAAAGCGCCCAGCAAGGCGTACTTGTTATTGGAGGACCAACCGGCCATCAAAATAGACAAGATGCCGAAGGATCCCACTGCGATCAGGTATAGCACGCCGACGTTGAGGTCGGCTCCCACCAGGGTTTTCGCAAAGGGGATCACCGCCCAGAGCAGCAGCACCGAGGCCAGGGCCATCAGCGGGGCCAGGTTGTAGACGAACTTGTCCACGCCGTCGGGGGTGATGAGTTCTTTGGTGGTGATCTTGACCATGTCGGCGAAACTCTGCAAGATGCCAAATTTCCCGGCCCGGTTGGGACCGAACCGGTCCTGGATGCGGGCGGCGATCTTACGTTCCAGCCAGAGGACGAAGATCACCACACCCATCGCAGCGGAAGCCACGATCACCACCCCAGCAAATTTCATGATAAGGATGGTCAACCCCTCCGACAACCCCCAGTCCATCAACAGACCTCGGAACCATTCTGCAATCAATGCCGGGTCACGCAAAAAATCCAGCAGTAAATCCATGGAAACTCTCCCGAAGAGAAATCTTCTTGTCACTTAAGCGTAATAAAAGGCTGAGAAGTTGCCTCATCAGCCTTTTGATCTATTATGCTATCGGGTTTAGAACCACTCCAATGCGCCTTTTCGCCAGGCTGCCAGCAATTCTACGAGCAAGATAAAAATGAATAGAACTCCCGCCAACACCCCGAAGAGGGTCAACTGGTCGTAAGCGACCGCCCAGGGGAAAAGGAAAACCAATTCCACGTCGAAGATCAAAAAGGTCAGCGCAAAGATGTAATACTGTATCTTGAACTGTATCCAAGCATCCCCGACGGTTTCAACCCCGCATTCGTAAGTTTGTGATTTGACCTTATTGGGCTGCTTTGGAGCGACCACAGCGGCCAGCAATATCGGAGCTAGCGGGAAAGCTAAACCAATCAGAACAAAAATGCCGATGTACAGCCAATTCTCAAGCATAATGCGCCTCAGAAATCAGATTTACTAACATTGAACCAGAGTCTTACCCTGGATAGTATTATACATAGTAAAATTTGTAATAAAAACAACAGCGGGCAAGATTTTACCACATATCAACCTGATTGTGTGAACTCCCGCAATCAGCCAATAGTTTTTCTCCCGCAGGTTTAGCCGAAATGGGCTTATTTCAGCGCCATGCCTGGTAAAATCGGACCGGTTTAATCAAGGTACTACCTGCGGCAGGTTCGACAGTACAACGCTTGCACACCGCGCAATCACATTAATAAATGTTAAGGATACCGCTTTGCCCATGGTTCCATGCTAAACTTAAGAACCCCAAAATACTCGCATCGTCGCGTGCTTGTTAAAGGAAGACGATATTCCCAGAGGTCGATATGTCTATTAGCTCTCTAAATAATGCCAACTCCACCCGTTGGTGGGACCGCCTGGCGGCCTTCATTTTCTTGGCAGTCGCCTTATCCGCTGCCGCCCGCCTGGTCGCCACCCATTGGACCGAACATCTGGAGCTGGTCTACACCCTGACCATCCTGGGGACTCTGGCCGGGCTGGCTATCGGGAGAAGCAGCTTCTCCCCCCAACTGGCCGCCGGATTCAGCCTGGCCTACGGCCTTTTCGCCATCCCTTGGCAGGTCGGCCTCACCCTGGGCGACGGTTATTCGTGGACCGCCCGCCTGGTAAGCCTCTTGGGGCGCTTGAGCTACTCCGCGGCCCAGTTCATCAGAAAAGAGCACGTCACCGACCCGCTGCTCTTTCTGCTGTTGATGGCCCTCATCTATTGGACGTTGAGCGTGTTTGGCGGATATACCCTGGTGCGCCACGGCCACGCCTGGCGGGCCACCCTGCCCATCGGCTTGACCCTGGTCATCTTGCACACCTACGATTTCATGCTCCCCCGGCGGGCCTGGTATCTGGCCAGCTTCCTTTTCTTTGCCTTGATGCTGGTGGCCCGGGTGGCCTTCGTCCGCAACCAGGTCGAATGGAAAAAACACCGCACCCACCTGCCCATCTACATAGGCTTCGACCTGACCAAGGCCACCGTGCTGGCCGCCCTGCTGCTCATCTTCATTTCCTGGGGCGCGCCGGCCATAGCCGCCACTTTGCCCCCCGCCGCCGAAGCCTGGGAGACCCTCACCGAACCCTGGGTGAAACTGCGCGACCGCCTGGGGAAAATGTTCACATCCTTGCAGGTGTCGGTAGGAGTGGTGAACGACTATTACGGCGAGAGTCTGGCTCTGGGACGGGGCAACGATCTCTCCGACTTCATAGTGCTGACCGTTGAAGCGCCCCGGCCGCCTTCCAACGTGCGGTACTATTGGCGCTTGCGCACTTACGACTTCTACGACAACAACCAATGGAGCAGCACGCTCCCCGACCTGGCCAACGTGCTCCCCTCCAGTGAAAACATGGGCTTCACCGCCCCGCCGCCGATGGAAGGCCGCTGGGAAGCCGAATTCATCTTCACCGTGGGCACCTCCATCACCATCCTTTACACCCCCAACCAACCCCTATGGGTGGAAATTCCCGCCGAAGCCCACCTAGCTTACAACTCCGACGGGTCTGTCGATCTGAACACATTGAAGGCCTACACGACCTTGTATCCAGGCGCAACCTACAAGGTCGCCGCCTCGATCACCAACGCATCCGTCAACCAACTCCGGGGGGCGGATCCCGAATACCCGGACTGGGTTGTGGATCGCTACCTGGAAGTCCCCGACTCGGTCTCCGAGCGCACCCTGGAACTGGCCCGCCGGATCACCGAAGGGATGGATAACCCCTACGACATGACCAGCGCCATCACCCAATGGATGCGCGATAACGTCACCTACGTGGATACTGTGCCCACCCCTCCCGCCGGTCAGGACCACATTGACTGGATGCTCTTCGACCTGAAGCAGGGCTACTGCATGTATTACGCCTCCGCCGAAATTATCATGCTGCGCTCTCTGGGCATTCCGGCCCGGCTGGCGGTAGGCTACTCCTCCGGCGAACGGACTTTGGGCGTGGAGCTGCTCGCCGACGGCGGCGACCGTCCCGGAGGAATTGATCAAATCCCCGACGAATTGGACGAAGGCTCCCTGTCAGAGATGGCCAACAAAGAATTTTACACCGTGCGCCAGAGCAACGCCCACGCCTGGCCGGAGGTTTACTTCCCCGGCATCGGCTGGGTCGAATTCGAACCCACCGTGAATCAATTTCCTCTCTCCCGGTTTCAAGGCGCCGCGGAGACCGAAGATCCCCTAAACTCAGAAGACAATACTGAGGCAATCACCGACCGCAACGATGATCCCCTGGATCGTTCCTCCCAGGAAAATGACCTCGCCGATGAGGTTGCCGCCATGTCCGCAGACTCACCTACCTCCATAGGAACCTGGATCGCCTGGGTCACTCTGGCGCTGGTCTTGATCCTGTCGCCCATCATCTGGCAGGTTTTGCGCAGGCGAGGCATGCCCTCCCTCCCGGCGCTTGTGGAGAGCGGGTTGGAGCGCTTCGACGTTGAACCCCCGGAGATCATCCGCCGGTGGGTGCGTTTTGCCAAACTGCCGCCGCTGGCCAAGGCCTACCAGGAAATGAACCGGGCGCTCAAGCGTCTTGGCTCACCGCCCAAACTCTCCAACACCCCCGCCGAACGGGCCGCCGCGCTCGCCAGCCTGCTCCCAGAGACCGAAGGGCCGGTCGTCCAGCTCCTCTTGGATGAATATCACACCGGCGTTTTCAGCCCCCAAGAAGGCAACCTGGAGGTTGCCGCCCGGGCCGGGAACGCTCTCCGCGCCATCTCGTATATGACCCTGATACGGCGCTTCCTCTCCCGCTGGCAGTCTCCAAAGAAAAAACCGTCTTTCGCCGACTAAGCCCCTCCAAAACTCCTCTAAACTATCCATCCCCCGGCCCTCTTTCATCATGGCCGGGGGATTTTTTACAGCGCAGATTTATTCTCAACTCCCCTATCCTGTCATTCCGAGCGCTTCCACTTCGACAAAAGCCCAGTCCTGTGGAGAAGAAACACTCTCCTCTCTCGTAGGGGTGCAGCGTTGCTGCGCCCAGTCACGCGCCAACCCGCGCACAATCACGTCCAAAACCATCACTCTTCTTAGTAGTTCCCCAGAATATCCTCAAATTGATGCGCATCATCACAGAGCTTCGCGTGAGCTAAGCCGAACCTTCTTTTTCACATACAGAAGATATGATGCTCTAAAAAAAGAGCCTCAACCGTCTTCCCTGTGTACTTGGTCCCTGTTTCCCTATATGCCTGTTTACCCGGCCCTTGTGTACTTGTTTACTTTTCCCTTGTCCCCAACGCCCTACAGAACCGCAAGGCAATTGAATCCCAGAAACCGCCGCCTTGACGTATAATATGAGTATTGTCAAACTGCTTCCGGCATTGCCTATCCCTTTTCTCCATCAAGAGGTGTTTAATGTATTCAGAGCCAAACACCACCGTCACACCGCCCATGGACCAGCAAGTTTCCCGCCTCAGCAAGCTGGCCGACCAGATCAGCCAATCCTTGCAATCCCAGGTCAAGGGTCTCCCCAAGGGCGTGACCGAAAGCCTGGCCCAGCTTTCCGGAAGTCTGACCCGCATGAGCCGCCAGATCGCCCAGCAGCAAGAAGAGCGCACCAACCTGATGGCCCTGGCCGATATCGGACAGGTGGTCAACTCCTCTCTGGACATCAACGACGTACTGCGCATTGTGATGGATACCATCGTGCGCCTCACCGGAGCCGAGCGCGGCTTCCTGATGCTGCGGGACGAGAACGGCGAACTGACCATCCGCATGGCCCGCAACTGGGAGCGAGAGTCGATCAACCCCTCCGAGTTCGCCATCAGCGGCACCATCATCAACCGGGTCGCTACCGAGGGCAGGCCGGTGCTCACCACCAACGCCCAGGAAGACCCCCGCTTCGGCGGCCAGGAGAGCATCGTCGCCTATAACCTGCGCTCCATCTTGTGCGTGCCTCTCAAGGTGAAGGACGAACTGACCGGGGTGATCTATACCGACAACCGGGTCCGCACCGGCCTCTTCACTGAAGTCGAACGCGACCTGCTGATGGCTTTCGCCAACCAGGCCGCAGTCGCCATCCAGAACGCCCGCTTGTTCGAGTCGGTGCGCGAAACCCTGGCCGAAGTGACCCAACTCAAGAACTTGATGGAAAACATCTTTGCCTCCATTGCCAGCGGGGTGATCACCGCCGACGTACACGACAACATCTTACTTTGCAACCGCGCCGCAGAGACCATCCTGGGACGCTCCGAAGAGGAACTGGTGGGCAACCAGTTGGTCGCCATGCTGCCGCCTTTGGCCCCCCACCTTTCCGGTCCCTTCTCCACCGTGCAGGAGACCGACGAGGCCATCATCGGCCTGGAGATCAACCCCACCCTGTCGGACCGCGGCCCGGTGGATCTGCGCTTCAATATCTCTCCCCTCAAAGACGCCGACCAGAAAACCCAGGGCGTCGCCATCGTGTTGGACGACCTGACCGAGCGCAAAGTCCTGGAAGCCCAGCGCCGCCTGCTTCATGTGATGATCTCCCCGGCGGTCATTGACCAGTTGAACCCCGACGAAATGCAGTTGGGCGGCAAACGGGTCGAGATCACCACCATGTTCGCCGACGTGCGCGGTTTCACCAGTTTCAGCGAGAAACACGATCCTGAAAAATTGGTTTCTATATTGAACATGTACCTGGCTGCGGGCGCGGAAGCCGTCCTGGCCCAGGAAGGGGCCTTGGACAAATTCCTGGGCGACGCGGTGATGGCCTGGTTCAACCACCCCATCCCCCAGCCCGACCACACCCTCCGGGCCGTGCGGGCCGCCCTGGCCATAAGCGAAGGCGTCAAAGCCGTCCACAAGCAATTGCCCAAAGAATTCCATCTCTCTTACGGGGTAGGCATACACTTTGGCGACGCAGTGGTAGGCTGGGTGGGCACCGAAACCCGCCTGGACTACACCGCCATTGGAGACAGCGTGAACACCGCCAAACGCATCCAGGAAAACTCAGCCCCCAGCCAAATCCTGATAAGCTCACAGGCCTACGAACTGGTCAAAAATGAAGTCGCCGTCCGGGAAGTAGACCCCGTGACCGCCAAGGGCAAGAGCAAGCCTTTGCAGGTGTATGAGGTGGTGGGGTTGAAATGAGGAACAAGTAAACAAGTGTGCAAGTATGCAAGTGAACAGGGAAACAAGTACACAAGGAAACAGGGAAAACGGTTGAGGTTCTCTTTTGGAACATCATATTTTCCGTAGGGGCGCAGCGTTGCTTCAGTCGATCACGGGCCAAATCCTAGCCAGCCAATCTCATAACCCCGTAGGAGCGCAACGTTGCTGCGCCCGGTCACGGCTCCCCCATCGTTCAACGTTAAACCTACAACCTTCCAACGTTCAACCTTCCAACGCCCCTCATTTTCCGTCCCAATCGCCAGAGAGGGGAACCAGGCCCGCTCCTCCATAGATGAAGGTTTCATCCGGGGGGCCGATGGAATTGGTGTTGCGCAGGTAGATCAGGCCCTCTTTATAGATGCCCACCGTATCCACGCCATCGCTGTCCCAGTCGCCGACCAGAGGAGCCGCATTTTTCAGGTGTTTGTTGGAAAGAACGATGTCGGCTGGCCCATTGCTGTTGGCATTGCGGAGTTTGAACTTCCCGTTGACCGGGTCGAAGGTGCCGATGGTGTCCATCCCGTCGCCATCCCAGTCGCCAGCGAGGGGCGTGAGTCCCGCCTCTCCAAAAGTGAACCTCCCGTCCGGTCTGCCGATGGAATTGCTGTTGCGGAGGAGAACTTCGCCATCCCGGTAGATGCCGATAGTGTCCACCCCGTCGCCGTCCCAGTCGCCCACGATGGGCTGCGCGCCGATCAATTTGAGGTGGGTGAGGGTGATGTCAGCCAAGCCCGCGTCGTTGCTGTTGCGCAGGCGGAACTCTCCATTGACCGGATCGAACACCCCAATAGAGTCGGCTCCGTCGCCGTCCCAATCCCCGCTGAGGGGGATGCCGTCGGTGATGTCGGCGGCGAAAATGAAGTCCAGGTCGGGCGCGCCAGCCTCATTGGTGTTGCGCAGTTGGAAACGCCCCTCGGCCGGGGTATAGGTCCCGATGGTGTCATCGCCCTGGAAAAGGGAGGAGAATCCCCAAGCAGGCCCGTTGATCGAACCGCCGTAAACTCTCACTCCATCGCTGGGGCCGCCAGCCGCGCCGGATGTATCATAAATGGGATTCCCGTATCCTGTATCGAAGTGATACAGGGCGACGGTGTCCCCGTCGGTGAGGTAGGGGGCTTCGGGAACAGTGAAATTGGTGGTCCCCGGCGTCTGCCGTAAGATAGTGGAAAACCGCAGTTCTTCCAGCCAGCCATAAAAAGAAGGATGCACGTCATGGCCCAGGATGCCCTTCCAGGCCCCCACCACCAGATAGGGGTCGTATTCATCCACTGCCACGGCATCGTCAGGATAGCTGATGTCGCCGACCGGGCCAAATCCCTCCGCCGCCAACACTCCGTCCACGAACAGCCAAAGGTGGCCGTCACTGGAATGCCGCTGCACCAGAATGTGCCGCCACTCCCCATCGGTGACCGAGGCCGGGCTGCATAGGGTGAGGGAACCGGTCCCCGGTACAGTCACGCCGAACACCACCTTCCCCCCCGCCAGAGAGAGGCCATATTCCGGCGTCCCATTCTGGGCGGCGCGGTTGAGGATGATGTTGCCCAGCTTCCAATCATCGTTGTCCCCACAGGCGATGGCGGGTGCGACGTTCTCTTCCGCCGCCGCCTTGAGCCAGAGTTCGATGGTGAAATCCCCGGCGCCCACGTCCACCGGCGGGCCGGGGCTGCCATCCACGGGGATGAGCAGGCGGTTTTCGGTATCCCCGGTCACCTCGTTGCTGTAGCTGCCGTTGTAGCGCAAGTTGAACCCGGCCACCGGCGGCTGGATCACCGGCGTGAGCAGTATCCCCTCGTAAAAGTAAAACAAAATGTCGGCCCAGGATTCTCCCGCCGCGGCCATATCATTGGATTCATACTGCCCCATGCAAAAATCAATTTTCAACGCTTCACAAGAATAATTGTTGTCATTCTCAATGTCGTGATAGGTGCGGTATGAAGTGTGGGGAATAAGGCCGTCCAACGTCATCCGCCAGTTCCAGATCCAATCCACCGCCGCGTTGGTGCTGGCATATGAGAGTGATGGGTCGTAGACCTGGTCGCAGGTGCTGTCGTACACGTCGGCATCCGACCATTTGCCGCCCCGAGCGATCCAGTGCCAGGCGTAGGTCTTGACCGCCATCCCGCCCGCCCGCAGCGATTCGCCCACCCAATAATATAGCCATTCGTTGGGCAGCACGTGCTTGACGTAATACTTGAAGTTCACCTCTACGACCACGTAATCGGTCGGGTGGCTGCAATGCGGCCAGGTGGACCCAACCAGGCCTTTGGTGACCCGCACCTTGATCGTCTCCGGCAAGGGATCGTTGAGGTTGTCTCCCGGCAGAGGCCCCTGGTCTTCTATCCATTCATCCAGGTCGGGCAAGTCGCTGCGGTCAGGAAGGCCTTCGGGCAGCACGGTGTTGACGGGTTCGTCGCCCAGTTCGACGCTCAAGATCAGGGTGTCATTTCGCACCAGGCGCACGTTGACGATGGCCCATTCGCCGAAGCCCTCCGCAGTTACCCGCACAGTGACCGGCAAGATCTCCTCGTTCATCGGAATATCATCCCAGGAGAAACGCCCCTCGGCATCCGTCACCCCGGCGAGGCCCAAATCATCCACCCTCACCTGCGCGCCGGAGACCGCCATCCCAGAAGCCCCCTCCACAACCTGCCCGCGCAAATCCCCATAATAAACCTCTCCCGCCGCAGCCTGAATCGCCGGATACAAAGAGGCCAACCCCAAAACCAATACCGCCCCCACTTGAAGGAGTTTATTCACTCTACTCATCTCATCACCATTTGCGTTTAACGTTAGAACGTTTAAACGTTGAACGTTTTGACGTTAAAAAGTTCGGTCAAGTTAATTATGACCTAAAATCCCCTCCTGGGTCATGGCTCAGTAGTCCTAATCGTCGAAGACCTTCAACCCCATAGAACCACTTTGACCAGTAAGGCCAGTTCGACTAGCAAGACCAGTCAGACCATTAAAGACTACTCAGACAACTAAGACCACTTAGACTCTTTTATACCCAATTCCACGCATACCAAACAGTCAGCGCATTAAGCCCAATGCCTACAATGATCAAAAATTTGTGATAGGCAGGGTAGCCAGGCAGGGAAGCGAGATTGACAAAAATAAAGATTACGCCTACGATAATGTTCGCCCAGCGATTCACAGGATCATCCAACGTCAGGGATAAGAAAACCATAATAATCGGGATCACCATTAAAATTGCGATTCCCAACCACATTCCCTGAGACATCTTCACGCCTTCTATTTCTTGTCCCGCTTTAAAGTCGCCCGCCATGATCCGCAGCACATCCCCCCAAAGATTATTTAACATTGAAGCCACCCATAATATTGAAAGCGTTATCCTAATCTCTTCCATGATTCATTCTCCTTTTTGAATGAAAATCGTTTACCCTATTCGCTGCTATTCTATTCCACAGTGATGACGATCTTTCCTTCGGCGTGTCCTTCCCCAAAATACCGGAAGGCTTCAGCAGTCTCACTAAGCGGGTAACGTCTATCGATAACCGGGACGATCTTACCGGCTTCGAGAAGCTCCTTCACCACAACCAAATCTTCTTGGCTTTGTATTGCCGGCCCTGAACCCTTTAATTGCTTGCCCCCCTTCTTTGACATCAAGGGTCCCAGGAGCATGGTTTTGAAGATATGCGATATCGGGCCGCCAATACAGACATAAGTTCCCGTGGGGCTTAATGCGCGCTTAATATCTGAAAGCGGAGGATTTCCATTTGCGCCAATGATCAAGTCATACGCCTTCCCATTTTGAGTGAAATCTTCTTGAGTGTAATCAATGGCATGGTCTGCCCCAATTGAGCGCGCCATCTCCATTTTCCCGGTACTGCACACCGCAGTGACTTCAGTCCCATACGATTTGGCGATCTGCACTGCAAACGTCCCCACGCCGCCAGATGCGCCATTCACCAAAACCTTTTGCCCGGCCTGAATTTGTCCTGTATCGCGAATACATTGCAGAGCGACGACCGCCGACACAGGCGCGGCTGCGGCTTCCTCGAACGATATATTGGACGGTTTCAACGCCAATACATTTTCAGGGACCGCTACATACTCAGCATAACCGCCCTTGCCAGACCAGGATATGTCCCCGAATACCTCATCGCCGGGTTGAAACTGCTCTGCGTTTTTGCCAACCGCTTCTACCCGCCCCGCTGCGTCCATGCCGAGTATCTCGTCTTTTGGTTTTAGAAAGCCATCCGTTAGGCGGACCATGAACGGTTTACCGGTCATGGCATACCAGTCGCCTTTATTTAGGGCTGCCGCATGGATTTTTATCAAGACTTCATTGTCTTTGGGAGCAGGCTTTTCTACCTCTTGAAGCTGTAGGACATCCGGCGGCCCGTATTCTTCACATACAATTGCTTTCATTTTATTCTCCTTTTTTAAATATCATCATTTAATCTTCGTTCCTATCTGTTTTGGCTGACTCGGAAACGATTGCGGATCAATTGAATCCTTTCACGATCAGCCATACCCCTAGAACTACTTCGTATGGCAGGTATAGCAGGCCCACTACCATAGCGGGACTGAATTTAGGATTGTATAACACCAGCAGGACAGCTATTGTCATCAGGCAAACTGCTATAAGTCCCCAGAGAGCCAATGCCGTTGGAACAACTCCTGATACATAAAGCAGGTAATACCAAAGGATTCCGCCCAGGCAGAAGAACCACATATGGATATCGTATCCCTGCCTATCAACGCCGTTATACAAGAAACGGCCCAGCGTTTGGTAGGGGGATGCTTCGGGCGCTCCCGCCTCAACGAATTCCTGGCTCAAAGGTATCAGCGCGTAAGTCCCTATCTTGCTCATGGCAAGCGTTATCCCTTCGGCCATAAAACACCCCAGGGCGACAAGCGAGATGATGGGGTACTTTTCGTAAAAGACGATATAAAACATGACCCCCAGGATAAGAATTGCAGCGCTGTTAACCAGCGCGACCAAATTGCTGACCCGCAGCCGGTTAAGGTTTTTTGAAACATTCACCAGGATATCGGATGTACTGCCAGATCCAACGACCGATATCAGCAGGCGTTCACTGACCATACTGGCGGCAAAAACAAGCAATTGCGCCGCGCCTAAAAGCCTGACGGTATTCATATCTATGTTCACGTTTATGCTCCTTTTTGACTATTCCGAGGTTGGCGTAATCTTACGCTTACCATATAACAGCCCAGTGGCATTGGCGTCATATTCCTTCACATAGTGATGACGACTTTTCCTTGGGCGTGTCCTTTTTCGTAATAGCGGATAGCTTCAGGGACCTCACTTAGCGGGTAACGTCTATCTATAACCGGCGTTACTTTACCGGCTTCAATAAGCTCTTTCAAAAAAACCAGATCCTTATGGTTTGGTTCACCACCGTAATAAACAAATTTCTTATCCCCGGTCTTTGAAATCCTTGGCCCTAGGAACAAAACGCCCAACATTGCAGCTATAGTAAATCCGCACAGGACATAAATTCCCGTGGGACTTAATGAATGTTGATAATCCGAAACCGAACCTTTGACCGCAATATCAAAGATCAGATCATACTGCCGCCCATTTTTGGTGAAATCTTCTTGAGTGTAATCAATAACATGGTCAGCGCCAATCGAGCGCAGCAGGTCCAAATTCCTAGCGCTGCACACACCGGTTACTTCAGCTCCAAACGACTTGGCAATCTGTACCGCAAACGTGCCAATACCGCCAGAGGCGCCAATGATCAAAACCTTTTGCTCCGGCTGAATCTGTCCGTGATCGCGAAGGCCTTGCAAGGCGGTGACTGCGGCTGAAGGTACGGCGGCGGCTTCCTCAAAGGTCAAATTAGCCGGTTTTATTGCCAGAGCGCGTTCTTCAGACAGACATATATACTCGGCAAAAGCGCCCAGGCCATCGCTGTATAGGTCCCCGAATATCTCATCACCGGGTTGATACTGCTTTACGTTGCTGCCAACCGCTTCAACCTGGCCCGCCAGGTCAACGCCGAGCATCTTGTTCTTGGGTTTTAGAAACCCGCCCGTGAAGCGGATAAAGAACGGGTTAGCTCTCAGGGCGCGCCAGTCAGGCGCATTTACGGACGCCGCATGAACTTTTACCAAGACTTCATTGTCTTTAGGGATAGGTTTTTCTATCTCTTTGAATTGAAGAACATCCGGCGATCCGTATTTTTCATATACCATTGCTTTCATTGTATTCTCCTTTTAAAAATGGTTCTCAATCGCCGAGAGCAGGGACAACCGTGAGGATGCCCGCCGCACCCATCTATCTCGTGTACACTAGAAAGAACTGAGCCATAGCCAGCAAGAAATACGTTATCGCCATTGCGGGCGTATCAATAAAGACAGCCCAAAGGCTGAAGATGGCCCCGGCAAGGAGACCGTAGACCGCCAATGGCCCTCGACTGAGGATAGCGATGCCAACTAGCTCTTGAAATACGAAAAGCAGTATGGTGAAGAACTTTGTGCGAGGCAGGACAACCGATTTGAGGAATCGCCGCGATAGAGCCAGCCAAGCGCCGCTGGCAAATCTTCCATGTCCATGCTTCCAATGATAGAAGAAGTTGCCAATCCCGCCGAATAAAAAGGCCAGCCCGAATCCGATCTCAAACAAATTCTGAGCGCTTTCGCTTATCTCCATGTCATCTCCTAAAGATATTTGGTCGCCGATTTGGCGCAATGTTAAACAATGACAGATGACGACGAAATCGGAGCATTGGGTCAGGGGTAAGCCCCTCTCCCCAATACTCCGTTTCGCCGTTGAGTCTTGAAATCGAAAAGGTTACTACGCCGCCGCGCTTGGCTTACTGCGCAACATGACGATCCCCAGCCATATCATCCACACGATCTTACCCAGCCCAAAAACGGCCACAAACGCCAGGAAGAAAGCCGGGATAGCTGAAAGGATACCCGCCACACCGAGGACCACGCCAAGGTAGTTCAGCGCCTTGGGAAGCTCTCCTGCCCGCAAAGCTGCCAAACTTACCAGCAGAACCCATGGGCCGCCTAGCAGCTCACCACTAGCGCCGCCTAATCCTTGAGCCACTGAGTCAATCGCCAACCAGACCGTTCCAGCTTGAGTCGGGTCTGTGCCATAGAGATCGATGACAATGCCCATGCCGAAGTTTGAGATCATGCCGTAAGCAATGAGCACGGTGGCCCAGATAAGCCCGATGACAGTCGCGGTTTGCGCCAATCTAGGTGAGCCGGCTTTCAAGCGCTCGTAGAGCGCCAGCGACAGGACAACCAGAAAGAAGCCGAAGACAATATAGGCGATCAGGTTCAATATGTAAATGAAGCCCTGGTTGTCCACAAGTGAAGCCACCTTCTCGATAAGAGTGAAATCACCAAGAGTGTCCAACACAACGACATACCCCACCATTGCAATCACGTATGCTGCTGCCGAGTACAGTGCGGCAATGCCGCCCAACTTCTGTAAATTCTTCTTTTTTTTCTCCTTTTTTGTATACCTAAATATAGCACGAATGTATATCTGGATTGTCACGAATAGGTATTGAATTTTCTCAGTTTTTTATTGGCGGATAGTACTTAAAAAATAGTTATCAATTGCCTGCAGTAAACTGCTCGATCAGAGGCGGACGGGGAGGTTTATATTTGAAAATATGGGTTCACTCTTCACATAGTGATGACGACATTTCCCTTTTTGTGCCCTTTTTCGACATACCTGTGAGCGTCGGCAATCTGTTCCAAAGGATAGCGTCTATCTTTAGCCGCCTT
>CBDUUP010000002.1:0-40327 GCA_965370435.1 uncultured Anaerolineales bacterium
AATTTGCATGTGGGCAGGATGCAAGTGGGCAAGTTGCAGGTTGCAGGTGGCCGGCTGGGTCGGGCAGGTTGGTAAATTTCAGGTTGCGGGTTGTTTGGGTGGTGGAAAAAACCCTAAGGGCGTTGAAGTCCTTAGGGTTTTTGTGAGGGAGGGGGGTTATCTTATCAAGGGGAGCCTTGATGGTTCAGTTAAAACGGATGCGAGGGTCTACAAAGGTGTAGAGCACATCGCGTACCAGGGTGGCGACCACGACCAGAACCGAGGTGATGAAGAGCAGAACCATCACCACCGGCCAGTCGTTGGCCCCCAGAGCGTCAAAGTACAGGCGTCCCATGCCGGGGTAGCTGAAGATGGTCTCGGTGAGGATGGCGCCGCCGAAAATGCCGGGGATTTGGAAAACTACGATGGTGATGATGGGGATCATGGCGTTGCGCACCGCGTGTTTGACGATCACCAGCCGTTCGGTCAGGCCCTTGGCCCGAGCCGTGCGGACGTAGTCCTGGCGGAGCACTTCCAACATGGAGGTGCGCATGAAACGGCTCCATCCAGCCATGTAGAGCAAGCTGAGGACTGTGACCGGCATGAAGAGGTGGACAATGCGGTCTACCAGGCTGCCGGGTTGGGTTTTCAGCGCCGCCAGCAGGCTGCCTGAGGGAGCGGTGCGAACCATTTGGATTCCGCCGGAAGGCAAGAAGGGCCAATCCATATTCTTGAACACGTAAGAAAAAATAAGGATCATCATCAGGCCGAACCAGAAGACCGGCATGGCGGAGCCGAAGAAAGCGAAGGTGGTCACGGCGTAGTCAAGCTTGCTGTACTGATGAATGGCGGAGTAGATCCCGATGGGGATGGCGATAAGGAGTGAGAGCACGACCGCCGAAGTCATCAGGATGAGAGTGTTGCTGAGGCGAGAGCCGATCATGTCGATCACCGGAAGATGCGTGTTCCAGGAAGTGCCGAAGTCCAGGCGCAGCAGGCCGTGCCCGTTCCCTCGATAACTGGCGTATTTCGCCAATATCCCTGCGGGGCTGGTCAACCAGGAGATATTCAGCCAGTCGCCTTCTTCGGGGCGCGGTTTGCCTTCGCCTGGCGGGAAGGTGTAGGCTGTTTCCACGCTGGTGTTGAGAGTGTAATTATTTCCGTTGAGGTCTTCAATGATTATGGTTAGACCCTCTTGCTCCAGCACAACTCCCCACACGATTACGTCTTCGGGGCGTTCTTCGGTGGAGGCTGGTTTGACGCGGATGGCTGTGGCGGTATAGGTCTCTGGGGAGGTTTCCTCACCCCATACCCAGAGCATGTAATTGGGTTCCACTAATGCCACGCCGGGGTCGGCCCAGAAGCGGAAAGTTTCCTGGACGATGGTCTTCTCGCCGGTGTCGCGGTTGGTTTTGAATATCGGATTCCCCTTCGCGCCGATCTTGTCTTGCTTGAAAGGCGTGAGGCCTACGTAGACCCAGTCCGCGCCCAGCCAGTCGTCACCCAGAAGCCAGGTGATGTAGCGCAGGGCCAGGGGTTTGTCCAGCCCTAGATAGGCCTCCATACGGGCTTTTTGGGCTTTGGTGGGTTTTTGTTGGGGGGGAAGGAGATTCAAGCCTGCCAGCGGTCCCCCCGGCGCGATATTGAGCAGGATGTAGATGGCGATGGTGGATAGGAAAACCACAATCGCCATTTGGAACAGACGGCGGATCAGATAATAGGTCACAGGACACCTCCTCTTGGGATTGTTCATCCCAAGGGCTGATAGGATCCGCAGGGCGGCCGAAGCCTTAGCTGCTTACCTTGCTTTCAGGCAAGATAAGGGGTGAATGAATCAGGTGAACTCAATACCCGGCATAGGGGACACGCAGATGGAGAGCATCTGCTTCCGTTTGGGCGGGTTTCTAGACATCCATATGAATAGATACTTTAAAGCTCCCCCTCGCGCCAGGTTCATCGCAGTGTAGATAAGGATGCTGGCGAGGAAAAACGTCAGCATGGATCGCGACCCCCATCGGAGGAGGTAATTTTTCATGGCCGATTGGTTCCCTTTCTTTCGATTACAGGTATGCTCAGGGTCAAGCCCGCGTCCCACGCGCCGAACCCTTCTACATTGTATACTCCCCGCCGGGGAAAAGGTTCGACAACCTGGATCGCCACATTCTTCAACCCGTAACCTTCAACCTAGCAACTTGCAACTTTCAACCTCCCCCTCCAACCCTTGACACTCCCCCAACCCAAGTTATAATTCAGCGACTGAATTATGAAAAGGAGAACTACATGCCCACTGCATTGATCACCGGCATCACCGGCCAGGACGGCTCCTACCTGGCGGAATGTCTGCTCGCCAAGGGCTATACCGTCGTCGGCATGGCCCGCCGCTCCAGCACGATGACCTACGAACGCATCCAACACATTCAGGATGACATCATCCTAGAGCAGGGAGACCTGCACGACCAGAGTTCGCTGTTGAGGTTGATGGAAGAGTACCAACCCGATGAAGTGTATAATCTGGCCGCCCAATCTTTCGTGCCCGCCTCCTGGAACCAGCCGGCGCTGACCGGTGAAGTGACCGCTCTGGGCGTGACCCGCATTTTGGAAGCCCTCCGGCTGGTGAAGCCCAAAGCCCGTTTTTACCAGGCCTCCTCCAGCGAGATGTTCGGCAAGGTTCGCCAAACGCCGCAAAGCGAGGAAACCCCCTTCCACCCGCGCAGCCCCTACGGGGTAGCCAAGGTCTACGGCCATTGGATCACGATTAATTACCGCGAATCTTATGACTTATTCGCCGTATCGGGCATTCTCTTCAACCACGAAAGCCCCCGCCGCGGCCTGGAGTTTGTGACCCGCAAGATCACCCACGGGGCAGCTCGCATCAAGCTGGGACTGGCCCAAGAACTGCGCCTGGGCAACCTGGAATCCCGGCGGGATTGGGGTTTCGCCGGAGATTACGTCGAAGCCATGTGGCGGATGCTCCAGCAAGATGAACCCGACAATTACGTGATCGGGACCGGGGAGACCCACTCGGTGCGGGAGTTCTGCGAGGCCGCTTTCAGCCGCCTGGACCTGGATTACGAGGAATTCGTGGTGAAGGACGAGCGTTTCTACCGCCCCGCGGAAGTGGACCTGCTGGTCTCTGACCCCGGCAAGGCCAAAGCCAAGCTGGGCTGGGAGACGGAAGTGGACTTCAAGGGGCTGGTGCAGATGATGGTGGACGCCGATATGGAAAAACTGAAACAGCAGGCCGCCGGGGTTCAAAGCGGTTAGTGAGGAGCGATTGCCCATGCTGCCAATGACCTACCAAACCCTTACCGAGCCGGTCATCGCCCGCGCCGGGCAAGACCCCGACCACCTGACGCTGGTATACCTGGGCGAGGATGGCTCCGTGGCTCGAATCAACGCCGGAGAGTTCCATCGCCGAGCCTTGAACTTTGCCTGCGCTTTGCAAAACATTGACATTGGGGAAGAAGACCTGGTGATCCTGGTGCTGCCCCATTCGCAGGCGCTGCTCTCGGCGTTCTGGGGGGCGCTGTATCGGGGCGCCATCCCCTCCATTTTCCCCTTCTTGACCGAAAAACTAGACCCGGACATCTACAGGGAACGGGTGCGAGCTTTGGTCGCTCATTCAGGGGCCAAGGCGGTCATTACCTATCCAGCCTTCAAAGAGGACCTGTCCGCGCTGCTTGCGGAGGTGGACTGCCGGGCGCTCAGCATTGATGAAATAGAGAAGGCAAACCTCCCCCAGGTTCAGACGCCGGAAGATGAAGCCTCCCTCTGGAAGACTCCCGACGGCGAGAAGATCGCCTTCTTGCAGCACAGCAGCGGCACCACCGGCTTGCAGAAGGGCGTGGCTCTCTCGCACCGGGCGGTCTTGAGCCAGATACGGGAATACGGCCAGACCCTCCAACTCGCCCCAGAAGACGTGATCGTCAGTTGGCTGCCGCTCTATCACGACATGGGCTTGATCGCCGGGTTCGTGATGCCTATCGCAGCGGGGATACCGCTGGTGTTGATGTCGCCCTTCCAATGGGTGCGCGACCCCAAGATCCTGCTGAGCGCCATCCAGGAATACAAAGGAACCCTCTGCTGGCTGCCCAACTTCGCCTACAACCACAGCGTGCGCAAGATCCGAGCGCGCAAGCTGGAAGGCTTGGACCTCAGTTCTCTGCGGGCGGTCATCAATTGCTCCGAGCCGGTGCGCGACGACAGCCACCAGATGTTCGTCGAACGCTTTGCGCCCTACGGCTTCCGAGAGAGCGCTCTGGGGACCAGCTACGCTATGGCGGAGAACGTCTTCGCGGTCACTCAGAGCGAGATGGGGAAGCCCCCCCGGGTGGACTGGGTGGAACTGCGGACCTTGCAGGAGGCGCGCCAGGCGGTTCCAGCCTCTCCTGACGATCCGGACGCGACGCCGATGGTCAGCAACGGGCCGCCTATCGGGGGCGTGGAGATCGCGGTGGTGGATGAAAGCGGGGAACGCCTGCCGGAACGCCGCGTGGGAGAGATCATTCTTCGGGGCAGCTCAATGTTGAGCGGCTACTATCGCCGCCCAGACCTCACTGCCGAGGCCATTAAAGACGGTTGGTACTACACCGGCGACATGGGCTACCTGGCGGAGGGCGAACTCTACGTCTCCGGGCGCAAGAAAGACCTCATCATCGTGGGCGGGAAGAACGTCTATCCTCAGGATTTGGAAGCCATCGCCAATGAGGTGGAAGGCATCCATCCGGGACGAGCGGTGGCCTTTGGCCTGATGGACGAGGCGATGGGTTCGGAGAAGATCATCATGGTCTGCGAACTGCTAGACCCGGTGGACGAGGAAGCAACCCGCCTCATCGAACGAGCCTTGCGCACCTCAATCGTGCAGCAGACCGAGGTCACCCTGGCGGGCGTGCGCCTGGTGGAGGGCGCCTGGGTGCTGAAGACCTCCAGCGGCAAGATCGCCCGATCCGCCAACCGAGATAAATATTTGCAAGTGTTTCATTAGCCTTTGAGAGTCGTGATGACAGAGCCGAAAGCCACATCGCTCCCTTGGAAACTAGCCCTCCTGCGGTTATTTTCCTTTCTCAGCGCCCTGGAGGGGGTGATAGCCCTGGGAATGGTTTTGGATATTCCTGCCGACCCAAAGAATGTCTGGCTCTGGGGATATTCTCGCACGCGGATAATGATTGCGGCAAGCATTATTTTACTCATAGTATTCTTTTTCTCGGTGGCGATCAAAGCCTGGCGCAACCCCGTTTGGGCAAGCAGCCTGGTGAAGGCGCTGGAGGGATGGTTATTCGCAACCCGGTTCTGGCTGCTCCCCGCTGCGCTATGTGTGGTTTTTTTTGTGAGTGGGTGGACCTTTCTGATCCCGTTCCAACGTCAACTGCCTTCTTTTCTAGGAATCGAATATTACCAGCGTTTGTTCCCGCTCGTTTCTTGGGTCACCTTGTTGAGCGCCCAGACATTATTCGCGATCCTGGCTCTGCGCAGTAAGTTTGATTGGGAGCACTTGAGCCGCAAAGTCGTCTACGCCAGCGGGATCACTTTAGCTGTGTTTCTGCTGCTGTGGGGATGGGTCGCCTGGACCGATGTAGGCCTGGAACCGGACGATATTTATTGGGGCGTCCCTGGCGTTCCGGTGTTGGCTGGTCAGGTATTTCTTGCTTTGCTGTTTGGACTGGGATACTTGGGGATGGAAATAATTGGCGATGGTTTGTGGAAGGGAGAACGCTGGACAAGATTAGTCGCCCACCGCCCCTCTGGGGTTGATGTGTTCATTGGCCTGTTGATATGGATCGTGGCTGCCCAGATGTGGATCGCCCAACCCGCGCCGTTCAATTACTTTTCTCCCCGCGGCCGGCTTCCCAACATGGAGCGCTATCCTTATTCAGACGCCGCAGTCTATGATTCGGCGGGGCAGATGCTGCTCATCGGGGAGGGGTTCGAGCGCTCGCTCCCCACCGGGGATGCGCTGATTCCCCGGCGGGCCTTCTATTCCGAATTGTTGGCTCTCCTGAACTTGGTCGCAGGGCCGGACATCAATCGGGTCATCGCCGGGCACGTTATCTTGATCGCGGCTTTACCAGTCCTGGTGTATCTGTTAACCGCCATGCTTCATCACCGGGCGTCTGGCGTGCTGGTTGCGGTCTTGCTCATCCTGCGAGAGCGCAATGGGTTGGCTCTTTCAGGGAGGATTCCGGTCGTCCAATCTAAAATGTTCATGTCAGACTTGCCCACGGCGCTGGGTGTGGTTTTAATTGCGTTGTTGATCCTTCTCTGGCTTCAAAAACCTCAGACCCGCCCGCTGCTGCCTCTGGTAGCGGGCGGCGTGCTCGGCGCGACGATGCTCATCCGCACCCAATCTTTGTTGTTAATCCCTTTTATCATCCTGATTGCCGCGTTGGCATTACGCCATTGGGGCTATTGGACCCGAAGCATGCTTTTCCTGGGAAGCGGCTTGATCTTATTTACAGCCCCTTTACTGGGGCGCAATTGGCAGGTGAGTGGAGGGGTGGCGCTTGAGTCATCCCAACAATCCTGGGCCATCATCGGCCGCTATGCCGGATTGACCCAGGAGGATTTCCCCCGGCTGTCTGGGGAGACAGAATCCGAATATTCTAAACGTATGATGGCGCTCACCATGCAGTTTATTCGAGAGCATCCTTTGGAAGTGGCCGGTTTTGTCGGGGGCCAGATGATGCACAACGTTGTGACGACAGTAATTGTTCTACCAGCTTCGCTGCTGTTGGATGATCTGGGGGATTATGTGGACCAGATGCCCATGTGGACATTCAAGGACAACAATTTTGTCAGCGACTGGTCCACCTGGACGGGCGAAATAGGGGATGAATCCCGGATGCTATTATTCATAAATCTGGTTTTGGTCTCTGTGGGGATCGGAACAGCTTGGGGGAAATATCGCTTCGCGGGCTTGGTTCCCCTGGTGATCGGTCTGGGATACATGGCGAGCAATTCTGCGGCCCGGATATCAGGATGGCGTTTTCAACTACCTGCGGATTGGGTGGTGTTTGTTTACTATGGCATCGGTTTGATTCAGATCGCGGGGTGGTTGTGGTATGGCTTGTATAAAGGAAAGCCTGTTCGGGTCGCAGAGCGATATTTTAAAGCTGGCAGGTTGGAATCTTCTAAAGGTGATGAAAGGGTCTTGCTGGCGCCAGGCAAAGTTTTGCTGGTTGGGGGGATCGTCTTGCTTTTTGGCTTTTCGCTGCCGCTGACAGAATGGGCCGTTCCTCCCCGTTACGCGGACCTGGAACCACAAGCGCTGTTAGCCTATCTTGAGGGCCAGGGAGCCTTGGCTCAGGTGGATGCGGATGAACTCCAGATGTTGAAAGACTATCTGGAGGAGACTGAAGAGGCGGTTGTTTTGTGGGGTCGAGCGCTGTATCCGAAATTTTATACCTATGACCAGGGTGACTCCGGTTCTTACTGGCCTAGTTTTGCGCCCAGAAAATATAATCGTCTGGGATTTCACCTCATCGGCCCGCGGGAGGAGGCGGTGGTTCTCCCGATGTTCACCTATCCCCAACATCTGCCTCATGCCGCCGACGTTTTGGTTTTCGGTTATTTAAGAGGCGATCACTTTGAAGCCGTGGCGGTTATCGTGCTGGATGGATCTGGCGCGGTTTTAATTGCCTCGCCGCCCCATGTTTTGCGTTTTCCAATTTATGAAAGCAAAGCCGGTAATGAGAGGGCGGTGCGGTGATGATTAGATCAATTTTACTCTTGACCTATGCCTGACTGCAGTTATAATTCAGTAACTGAATTTTAGAGTTAAATATGGACAAACAAATCGAAGCCCATTCGGAAACCGCCCTCAACTTGCTTGAGCGGATAGAGCACGACCCGGACGTAACCCAGGCCTCCCTGGCATCCCAGTTGGGCGTGGCGGTCGGCACGGTCAACTGGCACCTCAAACGCCTGGTAGCCAAGGGATACGTGAAAGTTAAACGCGCCGAGCGGAAGAAGCTGCGCTACATCATCACCGGCAAAGGGATTTCGCTGCGCGCCAGGCTGACGGTCAAATTCATCGAGAATTCTTTCAAACTGTACCGTCGGACCCGCAAGAGCGTGGCCGGCTTATTAAATGAAGTGCGTGCGGCAGGCTTTGACTCCGTGAGCATTCAAGGCCAGGGCGACGTCGCCGATATCTGCCGTCTATCCTGCCTGGAGCAAGGCGTCACCGTGGTGGAGAATGCCAACTCCCCGGTTCTGGAGGTGGACGGCCTGAAAGTGGTTCTGCACCTGGAGGAAATCCATGAGTGAACCTGGACACGTTCTGATCACCGGAGGGGCCGGATATGTCGGCTCGGTGTTGGCCGGGGAATTGCTGCGGGCCGGTTACCGGGTGACGGTGATTGATGACCTGCTCTTCGGCGGCGATTCGCTGATCGCCTATCTATCCCATCCCAACTTCTATTTCGTCAAAGCCAACGTGTGGGAGTCACGCGCTATCCGCGATTCGGCGCCGGAGAGGTGGCCGGTCCCCCAGGCGGTGATCCATCTGGCGGGCATCGTCGGCTTTCCGGCTTGCCAGGCGGTGGGGCGGCAAGTGGCCTGGCGTTACAACGTGGAGGCCACCCAGCGGGTATTCGAGCAGTCCGAGCATCTGGGCGTGGCCCGGTTCATCTACGCTTCAACCTACAGCAATTATGGCCTTTCCCCGGATGGGGAGCCGGTCACCGAAGATTCGCCCCTCAACCCCCAATCGCTTTACGCCGAGACCAAGATCGCCTCCGAACGCTACTTGCTCGGCCAGATCGAGGCCGCCTGCGCCCCGTTGATCTTCCGCGTCGCCACCTTGTATGGTTTGTCCCCTCGCACCCGCTTTGACCTGATCGTCAACCAGTTCGTGCTGGAGGCCTACACCAAGCGCGAGCTGTTGATCTACCAGCGCGGGTATTCGCGCTCCTTTTTGCATGTGCGGGACGCGGTGGGCGGCATCATGCTGGGGCTGGAAGCGCCGGACGAGAAGGCCCGCGGCCAGGTGTACAACCTGGGCATGGACGAGGGCAACCACACCAAAGACGAGGTGGTAGCCTTGATCTTGAAACGCCTGCCAGAGACTACGGTGCGCTACAAAGACCTCACTTTCGGCGGCGACATGCGAGACATCACCGTCTCCTTTGAGAAGATACGGGACCAGTTGAACTTCAAAACCGAATTGACTGTGGATGACGGCGTGCGGGAAGTTTTGCACGCCTTGCGTCATGGCCTGATCCGCAGCCCCCAAGACCAGCGTTATCGCAACGCCCAATTTATCGTGCAATGATTTGCGTCACACGATTGAGAGAAATTATCAAAATGAAAGCTATTTCAAACTTTTTACCACAGAGACACAGAGTTCACAGAGTTTTTAAGCTTTTCTCTCTAAGCGAAGCGACGCACTCTGTGTCTCTGTGGTGATATGTTTATAGATTTTGCATAATTAGATAATCGAAAACAACAATGAAGAGGTAGACATGGCAGAGAGAGATTTTTGGAAAGACCGGCGAGTTTGTGTCACAGGAGGGGCGGGGTTCTTGGGGTCGTTCATCCTGGAAAAGCTGGAAGAACGCGGGGCGGAAGACGTTTTCGTCCCCCACATTGAGGACTTCGACCTGACCCGGATGGAGGACATCAACCGTATGCTGGACGAGGCCAAGCCGGACCTCATAATCCACCTGGCCGCGCTGGCGGGCGGCATCGGCATCAACCAAGAACGTCCGGCGGATTTCTTCTATTATAACCTGATGATGGGTGTTCCGCTGATGCACCGCGCCTGCGAGGTTGACGTGGAGAAATTCATCGCCATCGGCACAGTCTGCGCCTACCCCAAGAACACTCCCATTCCTTTTAAAGAGGAGAATCTCTGGAAGGGCTACCCGGAGGAGACCAACGCGCCCTACGGGTTAGCCAAGAAGATGCTGCTGGTGCAGGCCCAGGCCTACCGCGAGCAGTACGGCTTCAACGCCATTTACCTGCTGCCGGTCAACCTCTACGGCCCCCGGGACAACTTCAACCTGGAGACCTCCCACGTCATCCCGGCCCTGATCCGAAAGTGCATTGACGCCCAGGCGCTGGGCGACAAGGAGATCGTGGTGTGGGGCACCGGTTCCCCGACCCGCGAGTTCATCTACGCCGGGGACGCCGCCGAAGGCATCCTGCTGGCCGCCGAGCGGTACAACGACAGCGAGCCGGTCAACCTGGGGTCGGGCATGGAGATCAGCATCAAAGACCTGGCGATGAAGATCGTCCGCCTGACCGGGTTTGAAGGGGAGATCGTCTGGGACTCCAGCAAGCCGGACGGACAGCCGCGCCGGGCTTTGGACACCCAACGGGCCTTAGATTTTTTCGGCTTCCAGGCCCAGATGGACTTTGAAGAGGGTCTCCGCCGCACGATTGAATGGTACCGCTCTACGCTAGAGGACGGCGCGTAGGAAGGTCCAGTTTATAGGATTACATCCGAGAAACGCTATGATGACCCCAGACCCAACCTTGATCTTCTTACATGTGCCCAAAGCCGCGGGGAGCACGCTGCATGGGGTCATCAGCCGCCAATTTGTGCGCGGCCTCATCTATACTTGTGAGGTTGCGCGCCCGGAAAAGGTCATCGCCAACTTCAGGCAGCGTCATGGCCCTACCGAAGAGCGCATACAGATGTTCAGCGGCCACATGCAGTTCGGATTGCACGAGTATATTTCCCGGCCCTGCTCCTATCTCGCCATCTTGCGCGACCCCATCGAACGGGCCATATCCCATTATCATTATTTCTTGCGCATGCCCAAACTCCGGCTGCACCAGAAGGTCGAGGGGAAAGAGATCAGCTTTCAGGAATACGTCTCCGGCGGCATCACCCGTGAAATGGATAACGGCCAGACCCGCATCCTGGCGGGCGCAAAGGGCGTGCCTTTTGGAGGAAGCGCCCAGGAGATGCTGGAGCGGGCCAAAGCCAACATGCAAAAACACTTCGCCCTGGTAGGGCTGACCGAACGGTTTGACCAGATGTTGATTTTGCTGCGCTATATCCTGGGCTGGCGGAACCTGTACTATTACAAGGCCAACGTCACCCGCAACCGCCCGCGCCGGGAGGATTTCCCCGCGGAAACCATTCGTATCATAGAAGAACACAACCAGTTGGATCTGGCTCTTTATGCGCATGCGCAAAAGGTGTTTGACCATAAGGCCGCCCAACTGGACTCCTTTGAAAGCGAATTACAAACCTTCCAGGCCCGCAACCGGCGTTTTGGTTGGATCCTGTCCCGCACGTTGAGCCTGTGGATGCGGGGGAGGTCGTTGGCTTATAGTTTATCTTCTGGTTCTGGCCGGGGAGCGGCCTCAGAGAAGGGTGTCAATTAAGATGAACGCTTCCGCGCCGCTGGTGATCTTCCTGCACATCCCCAAGACCGCCGGGACCACCTTGCACCTTATCATGGCCCAGCAGTACGATCCCTGGGTGGTCTATCATTTTGCCAACAACCGCCCCTCCAAAGCGATCCATGATTTCCGGGCGCTGCCGCAAACCCGCCAGGAGGGCATGACGGCCTTGTACGGTCACGTTCCCTTCGGCCTGCACGAACACCTGGACCGGCCCTGCAAGTACATCACCATTCTCCGCGATCCGGTGGAGCGGATCATCTCCAACTACTATTTTGTACTGCGCAGAGAGCGGCATTTTGCCCACCAGGGCGTGCGGGACGGCCAGATGTCGCTCAAGGATTTCGTCACCAGCAATATCGTGCCCCGAATGGACAACACCATGACCCGCATGTTGGCTGGTGCGCGGCGCATCCCCTTTGGCGAATGCCCTCCTGAGTTGTTGGAGGAGGCCCAGGCCAACCTCCGAGATCATTTCGCCCTGGTAGGACTCACCGAGCGGTTTGACGAAACCCTGATGCTCTTGCGCTCCATGCTCGGCTGGCCGGAGCCGTATTACGCCCGATTCAACGTCACCCCCAACCGGCCCCGCCAGGCTGAGATCCCCGCCGACACCCTGAGCGCCATTGAAGAGATCAACCATCTGGATGTTGAATTGTACCGGCACGTTCAACAATTGTTCGAGGAGAAGATCAGCCAGATGGATGGCTTTGACCGCCAGCTTCAGGCGTTCAAGGCACGCAACCAACGCTATGGCAAGCTCTTTTTCTCCTTCCGGCGCACGCTGGCCCGCGGCAAGAAGTTGTTCTACCGGATCACGCGAGACTACGAATAGATATGACAACTGACACACCTTTGACCGAACCCAAGACCGAAATCCAGCCCCTCATCCTGCGGCCCTCGCGAGGTTGGGTCTCTCTGAACCTGCGCGACTTGTGGCTGTACCGCGAGCTGATCTATTTCCTCACCTGGCGGGACATCAAGGTGCGCTACAAGCAGACCTTGTTGGGCGCGGCCTGGGCCATCATCCAGCCGCTGCTCAACATGGTGGTGCTGACCGTCATTTTCGGCAGCCTGGCGGGATTATCATCGGAAGGGTATCCGCGCCCGGTTTTCATCCTGGTGGCGCTGCTGCCCTGGGGATTGTTCTCCAAAGCCTTGAGCGATTCGGGGCGTTCGATGCTGGCGAACCGCAACATCATCACCCGCATCTACTTCCCCCGCTTGATTATCCCCCTGGCCTCGGTGTTGGGCGGCGTGGTGGATTTTCTCATCGCCTTTGTGGTCTTGCTGCTGATGATGGCCTATTACAAATTGATTCCCACCGTGGCGGTATGGACGCTGCCCCTCTTCGTCCTGCTGGCGGTCTTCACCGCCCTGGGCGTGGGCCTGTGGCTTTCGGCCCTCAACGTCGCCTACCGGGACGTGGGCTACGTCTTGCCGTTCATGACCCAACTCTGGCTGTTGATAACCCCGGTGGGCTACTCCTCCACCGAGATCCCGGAGCAGTGGCAGATGCTCTACGCCCTCAACCCTATGGTGGGCGTGGTGGATGGCTTCCGCTGGGCCTTATTAGGCACCGATACCGGCCCCGGCCCGACCATGCTGGTTTCGGTGACGGTGGCATTGGTATTGCTGGTCAGCGGCTTGATCTATTTCCGGCGCATGGAGCGCACTTTTGCGGACACGGTGTAATGACGATGTCTGATATAGCTATTCGAGTTGAGAATTTGGGCAAGCGCTACCGGATCGGGGCCTATCAGGACAAATACCGCACGCTGCGCGATTCCCTGGTGGAGGCGGTCACCTGGCCGGTGCGCCGCCTGCGGGGGCAGCTTCCGCCTTCCACCAACATCATCTGGGCCTTGCGGGAGATCACCTTCGAAGTGCCCCGCGGCCAGGTGTTGGGCGTGATCGGCCGCAACGGGGCGGGCAAAAGCACCCTGCTCAAGGTGCTCTCCAGAGTCACCGAGCCGACCGAGGGCTATGCCGAGATCTATGGGCGGGTGGGTTCCCTGCTGGAGGTGGGCACCGGCTTCCACCCCGAACTGACCGGGCGGGAGAACATCTACCTCAACGGCGCCATCCTGGGGATGCGGCGGGCTGAGATCAATCGCAAGTTCGATGAGATCGTGGACTTTTCGGGCATCGAGAAGTTCATTGATACCCCGGTCAAACGCTATTCGAGCGGGATGTACCTGCGGCTGGCCTTCTCGGTGGCCGCTCATCTGGAGCCAGAGATATTGGTGGTGGATGAGGTCTTGGCGGTCGGGGACGCCGAGTTCCAGCGCAAGTGCCTGGGCAAGATGAGCGACGTGGCCCAGGCGGGCCGCACGGTGCTGTTCGTCAGCCACAATATGTCGGCGGTGCTGCGCCTGACCGAGCGGGCCATCGTCCTGGACAAGGGGAGGTTGATCTACGACGCCCCCTCGGGGGAGGCGGTGGACCATTACCTCTCCTCGGGGTTCTCCCAGGCCGGGGAACGAATCTGGGAAGCGGACGCTATCCCTCCCGGAGCGGCCCCCCTGCGCCCGGTCGCCCTGCGAGTCTGCGACCCAACCGGCCAGGTGGCCGACACCTTCCGCTCGGTGGAGCCGGTGACAATTGAGATGGAATATCAGTTGGATGAACCCATTCAGGGGCTGCGGGTGGGCTTCTATTTAATGACCGCCCGGGGCGAGTTCGTGATGACCTCCTTCGACACCGACGCGCCGGAGCAGTATGAACGTTACGCCGTCCGGGAGGCGGGGCGTTACGTCAGCCGATGCACCATCCCGGCGGACTTGCTCAACGAGGGCCGCTACGTGCTGGGTGTCAACGCCAGCGTCTACCGGGTCAAGCGTTATTTCCAGGATGAGAACGCGCTGGCTTTCACCGTGGACGGCAGCGGCGCGCCGGGCATGCAGTGGCCGGAGCCGCGTCCCGGACCGGTGCGCCCGCGCCTGGATTGGCAGATCGAGGAGGCCCCCGAATGACCCCGGTGAGCAAGGCTGCTCTCAAACAGGCTCTAGGGGAACTCCCACTGACCGCCGAAATGTATTGGGCGCTGCGCCAGGGGCGGCGCGCCCCCAAAGGCTTCTCGTTGGACCGTTTGCAGGCGGCCTTACCGGAATGGCAGCGGCAGGCGGCGGCTTCGACCTGGAAGGCAGCGGCCCCGCGCAAGGTGATGGTCTTCTGCACCCTGCGCTATTGGATCGAGCAGGCCGCGCTGATGGGCGCGGCCCTGGCCGGGCTGGGGCACGAGGTCACCCTGGCGTATCTGCCTTACCGCCAATGGCAGCAAGAGGTCAACCGTTTCGACCTGCGCCGCCAGCAGGCTTACCTGCGCAGCGCGCTGAAGGGCAGCGCGCCGCTGATGCAGCCTCTCTCGCTGCTGGACGTAAAAACGGACGACGCCGAACTACCCGATGAGTTGATGAAGACCCTGCACGAGATTTCGGTGCGCGACGTCCAGTACACTGAGCAAGTCGAGGACGCCGACCTGGACAGCGATCTCTACCATTTCCGCCTGGCGCGCAACACCCAGGCCGCCCGCGCCGCTTCGACCTGGATGAAGGAAAACCAACCGGATGTAGTGATCCTCCCCAACGGCAGCATCCTGGAATTCGGGGCGGTGTACGCGGCCGCTCGAAGCCAGGGCGTGCCGGTGGTGACGTACGAGTTCGGCGAGCAGCGCGACCGCATCTGGCTGGCGCGGGACGCCGAGATCATGCACCAGGATACCGACTCGCTCTGGGCCGCGCGCCAGGACCGGGAACTGTCCCCCGATCAATTGGCCCAGGTGCAGGACTTGTTCGCCTCCCGGCAGCGGGCCGACTTGTGGGAGAATTTCTCCCGCCGCTGGCAGGGCGTGGCCGCTCAGGGCGCGGAGAAAACGCGCGCTGAATTGGGTTTGGACGAACGCCCGGTGGCATTATTGGCCGCCAACGTCATCGGCGACAGCCTGACCCTGGGGCGGCAGGTCTATACCGAGACCATGACCGACTGGCTCCAGCGCACGGTGCGATATTTCGCCGGACGCCCGGAGGTGCAGTTGGTGGTGCGGGTTCATCCGGGCGAGCGATACCTGACCGGCCCCTCGGTGGAGGCGGTGGTTCAGGAAGCTCTGCCCGAACTACCGGACCACATCCACGTGGTGGCATTTGACGCCCAGATCAATACCTACGACCTGGTCGCCTTCGCCGACCTGGGGTTAGTCTACACCACCACCACCGGCATGGAGATGGCGATGAGCGGCCTGCCGGTGATCGTCTCCGGCAAGACCCATTACGCCCGCAAGGGCTTCACCCTGGACCCGGACACCTGGGAAGAGTTCACCCAATTGGTGGATCAAGCGCTGGGCGAGACAAACGGCCAGCGGATGTCTCAAGAGCAGGTGGAGCGGGCCTGGCATTACGCCTACCGGTTCTTCTTCGATTGCCCCCGCCCCTTCCCCTGGCATTTGCTGCACGTCTGGGAGGACCTGGAGACCTGGCCGCTGGCGCGTTTGTTCAGCGAGGAGGGCCAGGCCCAGTTTGGAGAGACGTTTGCTTACTTGGCCGGTGAGCCGATAGATTGGAATATGAACTGATGCGTCGTAGGGGCGCAGCATTGCTGCGCCCCTACGACCTGCTGATTAAAATTAATTATGACAGAAGACACCGAAGTTAAACAGAACGTGCGCCAATTTTACGACCAGGTCGGCTGGCAGGAGGTCGAGGGGGGCGTGTACCAGAACGCCCTCTTTGAAGACCTGCGCCCGGTCTCGCAGGCGTACGTCCATCGCTGCCACATGCGCATCCCTCGCCACATCCGCCCCCGCGGGCGTTTCCTGCTGGACGCCGGTTCCGGCCCGGTGCAGTACCCGGAATACCAGACCTATTCGCAGGGATACGATTACCGGGTCTGCGCCGACATTTCAATCGTCGCCTTGCAAGAAGCCCGGCAGCGCATCGGCGATCACGGACTGTTCGTTGTGGCTGATGTCGCCAACCTGCCTTTCAAGCGGGAGGCCTTCGAGGGCGTGGTTTCCATGCACACCATCCACCACCTGCCTCCCGACGACCACCTCCAGGCCTATGACGGGCTGTATCGGGTGTTAGCTCCGGGCTGCGCCGCGGCGGTGGTCAACGGCTGGCAGGACGCGCCCCTGATGAAGTTCCTCAAGCCTCTCGTGCGCCTGTCCAAACGCGCTCGAAGAGGCCTCAACCGCAGGCTGGGCCAGACCCAAACGCCCAACCCGGATACCCAACCCACGCCCCAGCAAGGCCTCCGCGGCAAGACCTTCGTGAAGAAGTACGACGCTGCCTGGCTCAAGCGAGAACTGGGATCCCGGATGGCGGTTGAGATTTGGGTCTGGCGGAGCGTGAGCGTGCGCTTCATGCGCATCTTCATTCACCGTTGGCTGGGTGGGCGGCTGTTCCTATGGCTGCTCTTCTGGATAGAAGAGCGATTCCCCCATTTCTTCGGCGAGAAGGGGCAGTATCCGTTGATCGTGATCCGTAAACCTTGATGTGCGTAGGGACGAGTCTGAGACCCGCCCCTACGGATAGAATTTGGAGAAAGTATGAACTGGAATGATAAAGTTGTCCTCGTCACCGGCGGGACCGGTTCGTTCGGCAAGAAGTTTGTGGAGATCATGCTGGACGAATACCGCCCTGAAAAAGTGATCGTCTTCAGCCGGGACGAACTCAAGCAGCATGAGATGCGCACCGCCGGTTTCGACCAGCCCAACTTGCGTTATTTCATCGGCGACGTGCGCGACCAACAACGTCTGCGCCGGGCCATGGATGGAGTGGACGTGGTGGTGCACGCCGCCGCGCTCAAGCAGGTCCCCGCCTGCGAGTACAACCCTATGGAGGCCATCAAGACCAACATCCTGGGAAGCAGCAACGTGGTGGAAGCCGCGCTGGATGCCGGGGTGAGCAAAGTGTTGGCTTTGAGCACCGATAAGGCGGTCAACCCGGTCAACCTGTATGGGGCTACCAAGCTGGCCGCCGAGAAGCTGGTGGTGCAGAGCAACGCCTACGCGGGCGGCAAGGTCACCCGCTATAGCTGCGTCCGTTATGGCAATGTGGTCGGCAGCCGGGGCAGCGTGGTTCCGCTGTTCCTCAAGCAGCGCGAGCAAGGCAAAGTCACCGTCACCGATGAGCGCATGACCCGCTTCTGGGTCTCGTTGGAGCAGGGTGTGCGTTTTGTGATCCGCTGCATCGAACAGATGCACGGCGGAGAGGTCTTCGTGCCCAAGATCCCCAGTACCACCACCGTGGACTTGGCCAGGGCCATCGCCCCGGAAGCGGAAATAGACTTCATCGGCATCCGTCCCGGCGAGAAGCTGCACGAGGTGTTGATCTCGGAGGACGAGGCCCGGGGAACCGTGGAACTTGACGATATGTTCGTGGTGCAGCCGGTGCAGGCATTATGGTTCGGGTACGAATGGCGGGAGCTTGGCAAACCGCTGCCGGATGGTTTCCGCTACGCCAGCGATACCAATGAGGAACGGCTCAATCTCGACCAGATTCGAGAGATGGTCGCCCCCATCGAAGCGGCCTACAACGACGGGAGCTTAGCTTGATGCGTTTATTGGTCACCGGCAGCAGCGGTTTATTGGGGTCTAACCTCTCCCTGGAGGCGGTGAAGCAGGGCCACGAGGTCTACGGCGTGGACCGCAATCCGTTGAACACCGAGATTTTCAACCAACACCGTGCAGACCTTTTGGATCCAGGCGCGGTGGCGGAGGCCTTCGCCCAGATCAAGCCGGACTGGGTCGTTCACTGCGCCGCTCTCGCCAATCTGGAAGCCTGTGAAGCCGACCCCGACCTGGCCCATCAGATGAACGCGGACATGGCCGGGACTGTGGCGGCGGAGGCGGCCAAAGCTGGGGCGCGGATGGTGCATATTTCCACCGATGCAGTCTTTGATGGGATACGCGGCGGCTACGTTGAGACCGACGCACCCAACCCCCTCGGCGTTTACGCCCGGACCAAATTGGCCGGGGAACATGCCGTGGCGGCTGCCCATCCAGAAGCCATCATCGCCCGGGTGAACTTCTACGGCTGGAGTCCAACCGGGGACCGCAGCCTGGCCGAGTTCTTCTTCAATAACATCTCGGCCGGGAAGAAAGTGAACGGCTTCACCGATCGTTACTTTTGCCCTATGCTGGTCAACGACCTGGTCCAAATCCTGATGCAGATGTTGGAAGCCGGATTGCAAGGAATTTATCACACAGTCAGCGCTGAGCCGTTGAGCAAATATGCTTTCGGCCTCGTCATCGCCCGGCGGTTCGGGCTGGATGAGACCTTGATTCAGCCAATTGAATACACGCCCAGCGACCAGAACGCGGCCCGCTCCCCCAACCTGACCATGAACACCGGCAAGCTGGTCGGAGCTTTGGGCGAAGCCCCGCCCACCGTCATCTCAGGCATCCAACGCCTGTATGACTTATATAAGGAAGACTACCCGCAGAAACTGCGAGCGATGCTTAAAAACTGATCCACCACAGAGACACAGAGAACAACAAACTTAATTTACTATCCACTGACCACTACCCACTGACAACTGCCTACTGCCTACTGACAACTGGAGCGCCTATGGAAATAAAAATTGGAGACCGCCTCATCGGCCTTGACCACCCCACCTACTTCATCGCCGACGTAGCTGCCAACCACGACGGCGATCTGGAGCGCGCCAAGATGCTGATCCGTCTGGCGGCGGAAGCTGGGTCCGATGCGGCCAAATTTCAGAACTTCCGCGGCCCCCAGATCGTCTCCGATTACGGATTCAGAGCCTTAGGCGGGCAGCTCTCCCACCAGGCGAGTTGGAAGAAGAGCGTGGTGGAGGTTTATGATGACGCCTCCATCCCTTTCGAGTGGACCCAGCATCTGGCCGAGGAGTGCAGCCAGGCGGGTCTGGATTATATTTCGTCTCCCTACGACGACGAAGCCATTGAAATGCTGGATCCCTACCTCCCGGCTTATAAGGCTGGTTCGGGGCTGATGTCCTGGCCGAGCGGCATAGTCCGCATGGCCGAGAAGGGCAAGCCCATCCTGATCGCCACCGGGGCGGCGGACCTCAGCGACGTGGTGCGGGCGGTGCGGATGGTGCGGGAGGTCAACGACCAGATCGTGCTGATGCAGTGCAACACCAATTACACTGCCAGCGACGAAAATTACGACCACCTGCACCTCAATGTGCTCAAGACCTACGCCTCCCTTTTCCCCGACGTGGTTCTGGGCCTTTCCGACCACACCCACAGCGTCGCGCCGGTGTTGGGCGCAGTGACGCTGGGCGCAAGAGTGATCGAGCGCCACTTCACCGACGACAACGACCGCGAAGGGCCGGATCATAAATTTGCCCTGAACCCCGAAACCTGGGCCAACATGGTCGCAGAAACCCGCATCCTGGAACGCGCCTTAGGCTCGGCGGACAAG
This sequence comes from uncultured Anaerolineales bacterium, assembly GCA_965370435.1. GTDB lineage: Bacteria > Chloroflexota > Anaerolineae > Anaerolineales > UBA11579 > CBDUUP01. The sequence goes on from CBDUUP010000002.1 coordinate 19,743, forward strand.
TTCGTGGCCGGGAACGAGAAAGACACTTATGTCGTGCAGCGACGCTGCCTGCGAGCGGCGCGGGACATCCAGGCCGGTGAAACCCTCACCCCGGAGATGGTGGAGGCCCTGCGCCCCGCCACGCCCGGCGCCATCCCGCCCTACGAGATCGAAAACGTGATCGGAACCCGCGCCCTGACCGACCTCCCTTTCGGCAAAGACCTGCGCTGGACGGATTTGGGCGTTTAACGTTCTAACGTTTAAACGTTTAACGATTATGAGAGTACTGTACTTTACCAGAGACTACACTCCCCATGACCATCGCTTCTTGAGCGCGCTGGCGGGGACCGAGCATGAGGTGGTTTATCTGCGGCTGGAACGGCGCGGGCGTCAATTGGAAGACCGCGCTTTGCCGCCGGAGGTCCAACAGGTATCCTGGGCGGGCGGGAAGTCCCCGGCGCGGCTGAGGGGCGGCCCCCGGCTGCTGCGCGGCCTCAAGCGAGTGATCGCTCAAGTCAAGCCCGACTTGATCCACGCCGGGCCGTTGCAGACGGTGGGCCTGCTGGCGGCGCTCTCCGGCTTCCATCCGCTGGTAACTATGCCCTGGGGTTCCGACCTGATGCTGGATGCGGATAAGGACGCCCGTTATCGCTGGGCGACGCGTTACGTCCTTCGGCGCAGCGACGTGATGGTAGGCGACTGCGAGGCCGTGCGCCAGAAGGCCATCGCCTTCGGCATGGAGGCTGACAGGATCGTCACCTTCCCCTGGGGCGTGGACTTGGCCCAATTCTCCCCCGGCGAGGACGGCGGCTTGCGCGCTCGCAAGGGCTGGGAAGAGAACTTCGTTCTGCTCTCCACTCGCTCCTGGGAGCCGGTCTACGGCGTGGACGCGCTGGCCCGGGCCTTCGTCCTGGCCGCCCAACAGCGGCCCGAACTGCGCCTTTTCATGCTGGGAGGCGGTTCGCAGGCCGGATTGCTCCGCCAGATAGTCTCGCGGGGCGGCGTGCAGGACAAAGTGTACTTCCCCGGCCGGATCGGGCAGGATGACCTGCCCCGCTACTACCGGGCCGCCGACTTGTACCTCAGCGCCTCCCACAGCGATGGCTCTTCGGTCTCGCTGATGGAGTCCCTGGCGTGCGGCTGCCCTGCGCTGGTCTCCGACATCCCCGGCAACCGCGAATGGGTGACCCCCGGCCAGCAGGGCTGGCAGTTCCCCGACGGCGACCCGCAGGCCCTGGCGAAAGCTATCCTGCGTGCCGTGGAAGAACGCGGCCGCCTCCCGGAGATGGCCCAAGCCGCCCGCTCCCTGGCCGAAGACCGCGCCGACTGGAACAAGAACTTCAAGGAATTGTTGAGAGCTTATGAGATTGCTACGTCAGATTAACCACGAAGACACGAAGTCACTAAGAAAAAACAAAAAAACTTTGTGTCTTGGTGTCTTTGTGGTAAGAAAATGAGAAACGAATGACCAAACCAAGAACCCTCGCCATCATCCAGGCCCGCATGGCCTCCCAACGCTTGCCCGGCAAAGTGTTAGCCGACATCGCCGGGCAGCCGATGCTGGCCTGGGTGGTGGAGCGCAGCCGCTTGGCCGAGACCCTGGATGGGGTGGCAGTGGCGACCACGGTTGACCCCTCCGATGACCCGGTGGCAGCGCTGTGCGAAGCCCGCGGCTGGGCCTACACTCGCGGCAGCATGCAAGACGTACTGGACCGCTACTACCAGGCCGCCAAACAGCATCAGGCTGAGGTCATCGTCCGCATCACCGCCGACTGCCCGTTGATGGACCCCGGATTGATTGACCACATGGTCAACATCTTTCTCTCCGCCGATCCGCCGCTGGACTTCGCCGCCAACCGCCTTCCGGAGGGGCGCACCTATCCTATTGGCCTGGATATCGAGGTCTGCACTTTCGCGGCGCTGGAGACCGCCTGGCAGGAAGCGACCGCTCCCCACCAGCGCGAACACGTGATGCCTTTCCTCTACGAGAACCGGGAGCGCTTCAACGTGCTGCTGGTCCATCACCCGGAGGACTACGGCGCGCTGCGTTGGACGGTGGACACGCCCCAGGACCTGGAAGCGGTGCGCCAAATATTCGCCCACCTGGAAGGGCGGGAGGCGTTCACCTGGCTGGAAGCGCTGGAGGTCTACCGGCAAAACCCGTCCCTGGCCGAGATCAACGCCTCGGTGAAACACAAATTTTATAGCGAAACAGAAGATATTAAGTAAGATATTTTGTATAATCAGATGCCTGAAACCGTCGAGAACTGCCTTTTGTGCAATAGCAACCAGAGCCGCCCTTTTGACCGGCGTCAATTCCGCGGCCATCCGGTGACCAACCGCCTCTGCGCCAACTGCGGTCTGGTCTACCAGTCCCCGCGCATGACCCCGGCGGAAATGGAGGCCTTCTACGAGGCCGAGTACCGGGACCTCTATCAAGGCGGAGAAGGCCCCGCCGAGAAAGACCTGGTCCAGCAGCGAGGCCGGGTCAAATCCCTGCTGGCCTTCGCCCAGAGACGGGTGAACGAGGTCAACCGCCACCTGGATATCGGCTGCTCCGCCGGGATCCTCTTGCAGGGGTTTCAGGGCGCGTATGACTCATCACCCGCCGGGGTGGAGCCGGGCGATGCTTACCGGGCCTACGCCCAGGCGAGCGGTTTGACGGTGTACGCCTCGCTGGAAGAACTCAAGGAAGGCCAGACGGAGCGGTTTGATCTGGTCAGCATGGCCCACGTGCTGGAGCACATCGGCGATCCGGTCGCCTATCTGGCCGACTTGCGGGAGAGCTTGCTCGCCCAGGATGGTTGGCTGCTCCTTGAAGTCCCCAACCTCTACGCCCACGACAGCTTCGAGGTGGCCCATAACGTATCGTTCAGCGCCCATACCTTGACCCAAACCCTGGCCCAGGCCGGATTCGAGACCGCCGCAATGAAGAAGCACGGCCAGCCGCGCTCCCAGCTTTTGCCGCTCTATCTGACCGCCCTGGCGCGCCCACTATCCGATCCGAAGCCCGTCCCGGTCCGACCCGAACGAAGCGTGGCCCTCAAACGGAAACTGGGCTTCTTACGCCGCCGCATCCTAACCCGTTTGGCTCCCCGCCGAGCCTGGATCAAACCCTCGTGACAACATGACCTTTCTGACGATCTTCACCGCCCCCAAACCCTTCACCGACCCCCACGTTGCCACCATCCAGCGCAATGCGGTCCGATCCTGGCTGCAACTGGGGGATGACGTAGAAGTGCTGATGGTCGGCGACGAGGAAGGCATGGCCGAAGCCTCCGCCGAGATGGGAGTCCGCCACCTGACCGGCGTGGCCGTCAACGAGTACGGCACCCCGCTGGTCAGTTCGATCTTCGAGTTGGCCCGTCAAGCCAGCCAGGGGTCTTTGCTGGCCTACGTCAATGCCGACATCCTGCTCATGCCTGACCTGGTTGAGACTGCCCGCCGAGTCAGCCAGCAGACCGATGATTTCCTGATGGTCGGTCAGCGCTGGAACCTGAGCGTGGACCGGATATTGAATTTCGATGATGGCTGGGTGGGACGCCTGCGCGATGACGTGGCGCAGCGCGGCCAACTTCATCTCCCCACCGGCAGCGATTATTTCATCTTCCCCCGCCGCCTGTATACCCAGATCCCCGATTTCGCCATCGGGCGGGCCGGTTGGGATAACTGGATGATCTACCACGGCTGCCAGCAGCCCTGGCCGGTGGTGGATACCACCCAATCGGCGATGGTAGTGCACCAGAGCCACGATTACGGCCACCTTCCCGGCGGCCGGGTGCATTACAAACTGGGTGAGACCGAGCGCAACGCCCAGTTGGGCGGCGGGCACGTGAATATGTATATCTTGTTGGATGCGGGCCACGAAATTGTGAACGGCAAGCTGCGCCCGGCCCGTCTCACCCCGGCGCGCCTGGTCCGGCGGGTGGAACTGCGCCTGACACCGCCCGACGACCAACGCCGCGGCCTGCGCTGGCGGGCGGTGCGCGGCCTTCGCCGCCTCCGCCGGAGGATGACTTAGCATGAGTCGAGTCGGCATCAACCCCGCCCGGGGCAAGTTCACCGCTTACCGTCCCACCCGGGTCACGGCCGCGGTCTTGACCTTCGTCCCCCACCTGGACGGCTACTTCCGGCAACGGCTGGATGTTCTGCGCCTGACACTGGCCAGTCTGCGAGCCCATGCCGGACAGCCCCTGGACTTGATGGTGTTCGACAACGGGAGCTGCGCGCCGGTGGTGGATGCGCTGCGGGAACTGCGCGACCAGGGCGTGATCCAATACTTACTGCTGTCGGGCAGCAATATCGGCAAGATCGGCGCGTTCCAGATGATCTTCAACGCCGCGCCCGGCGAGTTGGTCGCCTACTGCGATGATGACATCTTCTTTTACCCCGGCTGGCTGGATGTCCACCTACGCATCATGGACGCCTTCCCCAAGGTAGGGATGGTGTGCGGAGCGCCGGTGCGCAACGCCGCCAACTACACCCGCCAGACCGCCGAACTGCTGACCGCCGCCTGGGGCGGGTCATTGACCGTCTCCCATTCCCGCCGCATCCAGGATGAATGGGAGGCCGATTGGGCCAGCAGCACCGGCCGCGACCCCCAAGAACACCTCACGGCCACCCAGGATCACCTGGACCTGGTGGTCAAGTCCGGCGAGGTGGAGGCCATCGCTTCGGGCAATCATTTTCAGTTCCTGGCCCGTAAAAAAGCCATCCAGGAAGCCCTGCCGGAGGATTGGAGCGGCAAGCTGATGGGGAAAATGGTGGAACTGGATTATGCCGTCGAAGACCTGGGCTACCTGCGCCTCTCCACCGTGGACCGCTGCGTCCGCCACATCGGAAACCTGGTCAGCCCCGCGCTGGCGGAAGAGGCCCGCGCCCTGGGCTTGGACGTGGAGCAGGAGCTTGGACGGCCGACCGCCGCGCGGCGGCATTGGCTGCTGCGCCTTCCGGGGATGGGCCGGGTCTTGCGGGCGGTCTACAACTGGATATTCAATATTTTGCACGGCGTGGACGGATAACGATGCGGACGGATATTGTGGTTAAACATTGGCTCAAGCTGCTGCGCTGGCGTTTCCGGCGTGCGGGCGCGGCCCTGCGCTGGGGCAATGCTCAATTGCAGCAGACCCCGGCGGTCCTCGGCGCCGCCATGCCTAAATCCGGCTCGCATTTGATCAGCCAGATATTGCGCGGCCTCACCCAACTGGGGCCTTTTGTGGCCCCGGGTTTCCCCCCGGTCAACCGGCGCGAGGATAACAGCATCCTGCCTCCCCAGGCTGTGTTGGCGAATATTCAGAGGATGTGTCCGGGCGACCTCCGCTATGGCTACATCCGCCACGAAGCGCCTTTTGTGGAAGCCTTGACCCAACCGGGCCGAGCCATGACATTTGTCTACCGGGACCCCCGCGACCTCATCATCTCTTCCATTCATTATGCCACCGAGATGCACGAAGGCCACGGGATGCACACCTATTACACCGAGCGCCTTACCAGCATAGAAGCGCGCATCAACGCCGAGATATTCGGAGTGGAAGAGCCGGGCTTCGAGTTCCCCGACATCCGTACGCGCTATGAACGCTATCTGGGCTGGTTGGCGCAGCCCGAAACGCTCAGCCTGCGCTTTGAAGACCTCATCCTGGACCGGGACGCCGCTCTGGGCCGGATATGGGATTATCTGGAGACCCGAGGTTTCACAGCTACCGTGTCCAGGGAGCGGGCCGTGGAAGTTCTTAAGGAGAGCATCGCCCCGAAGAAGTCAGGCACTTTCCGCAAGGGACAACCCGGTAACTGGCGAGAGCACTTCACCGAGGCCAATAAAACCGCTTTCAAAGAGGCCGCCGGAGACTTATTGATGCGGTTGAAGTATGAGCAAAACAATGATTGGTAAATCGCAACCTCCCGCAGGTTTCTCGTCAACATCTTGTTGGCGTGTGGAAGTATATGCGAGCAGTATTGTTTTGTCCGCACCAAGAACCTGCGGGAGGTTTTGGTCAATGATTGGTGAGCGAGGTACGAGACGGTAAGATGAAATTCATGATCGCCGGTCTGGGTTCGATTGGCCGCCGCCACCTGCGCAATTTGCTTGCGCTGGGTGAGCGGGATGTCCTGCTGTACCGCACCCACCAAAGCGCCCTGCCGGACGATGAACTGGCCGAATTCCCGGTGGAGACCGACCTGGCCGCCGCGCTGGCACAAAAGCCGGACGCCGTCATCATCTCCAACCCCACCGCCTTCCACCTGGATGTCGCCATCCCTGCGGCGGAGGTGGGCTGCCATCTCCTGCTGGAGAAACCCATCTCGCATACCCTGGATCGTGTGGATGAATTGCAGCTCGCGGTGCAGCGCGGCGGCGGGAAGGTATTGATTGGTTTCCAGTTCCGCCGCCACCCCGGCCTGCGTAAGGCCAAAGAATTGCTCACCGAGGGCGCAATTGGGCGTCCGCTTTCGGCCCGCGCCGTGTATGGAGAATACCTCCCCGGCTGGCATCCCTGGGAAGACTACCGCCAGAGCTACAGCGCCCGCAAGGACCTGGGCGGCGGTGCGGTATTGACCCTCTGCCACCCCCTGGATTATATGCGCTGGCTGCTGGGCGAAGTGGATAACTTGTGGGCTTTCACCGGCCAATTGAGCGACCTGGAAATGGAAGTCGAGGACACAGCCGAGATCGGCTTGCAGTTCGCCCAGGGGACCCTGGGAAGCGTGCGCCTGGACTTCAACCAGCGCCCCCCCGCCCACAACCTGGAAATCGTAGGGACGGAGGGGACTCTGCGATGGGATAACGGCGACGGCGCGCTGCGGATGTACCGGGCTGAAGAGGATTCTTGGGAAACCTATCCAACTCCTCCCGGCTTTGAGCGCAATGACATGTTCCGAGCGCAGATGGAACACTTTTTAGCTGTGGCGCGCGGTGAAGTTGAACCGGACTGCACCCTGGATGACGGAATTCGAGCTTTAGAATTGGCCCTGGCGGCGCTTCAAGCCGCGACGAGTGAGCGCTTGGTGAACCTGAGTGAATGAGATGATGAACGATCTCCGTGACCGTCCGGTGTTCATTTGCGGGCATCCCAAGTCGGGGACCAGCCTGCTGCGCAACCTGCTGGACTCGCATCCTCAACTGGTCGTTTACCCTGAAGAGACCGCATTCTTCCGCCGCTACCTGCCGGAGGCCGGTGACGCCTCCCTGGAGGAGAAACTGTCCCTGGCGGAGCGGCATTTGATCCACATTTTCGAATGGAACACCCAGGAGCCGCCTTCCCACCAGGAGGGTTTCCCCGACCGGGATTATTCCGCTATTTCGTTTGAAGAAGTGGCTGCCGCGCTGAGACAGAGCGCTTCTCAAGCAGCGTTGCGCCACGCAGGCGACATCTTGAGCGCCGCCGCGCTGGCCTTTGGTCAGGTGTCTGGGCAGTTGAGGCCGGATACCCAACGCTGGGTGGAGAAGACTCCTTATAATGAAAGGTATGCGGAGAGGATATTCACCTGGTGGCCGGAGGCGCTTTGCGTTCATCTGGTGCGCGACCCGCGGGATAACTACGTTTCCTATACCCGCAAACACCGCAGTTGGACGGCGGAGTTCTTCGCCGGGAATTGGGTGACTTCCACCCGATCAGGCCTGGCGAACCGGGAACGATTCGGGGTGGAGCGTTACTTGCTGGTTCGATACGAAGACCTGGCGCTAACCCCAGAGGAAGTTCTGGAAAAGCTGCGGTTATTTCTAGGCATCGAGGACCATCCAACCCTGCGGACGCCCACCCGCGTGGGCGCGCCCTGGGGAGGCAACTCGATGTTCCTGGACCGTTTCAACCAGATCAGCGCCACGCCGATTGGGCGGTGGAAAAATGATCTCCCCCTGGCGGAGGCGGCGGTGATTGAGATGATCGCCGGCGCGCCAATGCAAGCCTTAGGCTATGACCTCCAGGGCGAAACCCCATTCCAGGCGCGGCTGCGGGCCGCGCGATGGGCGCTGCGCCGAAAGATAAGCATGCTTCTTAAACAGAGGGAAAGGAATTCAGGTCAATGAACGCAGTCGTCGTTATTGCAGGTTTTGTTGTCGGTTTCTTGGTCGGCATGACCGGTATGGGCGGCGGCGCATTAATGACGCCCTTTCTCATCCTCTTCATGCGCATGAATCCCGTGTTAGCCGTGGGCACGGACCTGGTTTTCGCCGCCTTCACCAAGATCGCCAGTTCGATCCAACATTCCCGGCAGGGAACCGTCCGGCTGCGCCCGGTCTTCTGGATGGCGGTGGGCAGTTTGCCGGCCTCCTGGTTGAGCGCAAGCTTCCTCTTGAGCCGCGTGGATGACGAATTCGTCGTCCAGGAAGCGCTCCCCAAGTCATTGGGAGTGATCTTATTGGTGGTCAGTGTGATCGTGTTGGCCCGTTTGATGAATTGGATAGGCCGCCGGGATGAGGCCGCTGAAACTCATCTACCGCATTGGGCGATCCTGATCGCGGTTGGGGTGGTCGGCGGGTTGCTGGTCGGGTTTACTTCGGGAGGCGGCGGCACAGTCATCATCGCCTTGCTGTTGATATTCTTCGCCATTCCCACCCCCCAATTGGTGGGGCTGGACGTAGTCCACGGGGCGGTTCTGGCGTTATTTGCGGCGATAGCCTACGGGTTGGCCGGGCAGGTGGATTGGCCGCTGGTGGGGTGGCTGCTTTTGGGTTCGATCCCCGGCACGCTGTTGGGGACGCGGGCGGTGACCATATTACCCCAAAAAGCGGTTCGTGGTATGATAGGCGGTCTGTTATTTTTAACCGGCCTGCGTTTGCTGTTTTAGTATAAAAATCATTAAAAACCGGGGCTTTATCCCCCGAATACAAAGGAGTTTGACAATGTCGGAAGAAATACAAAAAGAGGGTATCCTCATCGAGCCTTACGGCGGTAAATTGGTGGACCTGATCGCGACCGGCGAGGAACGCCAGGAACTGCTTGAACAGGCCAGCCGTTTGCCGTCCATCCAGATATCCTCCCGCGCTTTGAATGACCTGGAACTACTGGCGACGGGCGGTTTCTCACCTCTGGATCGCTTCATGGGCCAGGCGGATTACGAGCGTGTTTTGGAAGAGATGCGCCTGAGCGACGGGACGCTGTTCCCCCTGCCCATCACCCTGACCATGGATGAGGAAGCGCTGCCCCAGGGTGACCGTGTGATCCTGCGCGACGTGCGCAACAACCGCATCGCGGTCATGAACATCGAAGAAACCTTCAAATGGGATCCCATGAAGGAAGCTCAACTGGCCCTCGGCTCCACCGATCCCCGCCACCCCCTGGTCTCTGAGATGATCCGCTGGGGCGATACCTGCATCTCTGGAGAGCTCAAGGTGTTGATGCTGCCCCCCTATAACGATTTCGTAGACCTGCGGCGCACACCCGCCGAGGTGCGCGCTCTGCTGGAGGAGATGGGCAACCGTGACGTGGTCGCTTTCCAGACCCGCAACCCCATGCACCGCATCCACGAGGAATTAACCAAGCGCGCCGCCGCCGCAGTGGGGGGCAGCCTGCTCATCCACCCGGTGGTGGGCATGACCAAGCCCGGCGACGTAGACCATTACACCCGCTGCCGGGTCTACCGCGCCGTAGTGGAGAATTACTATGAGGCCAAAAGCACCGTGCTGAGCCTGCTCCCCCTGGCCATGCGGATGGCCGGGCCGAAGGAAGCTCTCTGGCACGCCATCATTCGCCGCAACCACGGGGCCACCCATTTCGTGGTGGGCCGCGACCACGCCGGGCCGGGCAAAGATGGGGCCGGGAAACCGTTCTACGGCCCTTACGAGGCCCAAGAATTGATGGCCGAGCATCAGGACGAGATCGGGGTCAAGCAGGTCCAATTCCAGGAAGTGGTCTACCTGTCCGAAGAAAACCGCTACGAGGAAAAGTCAAATGTTCCCGAAGGCGCTCCCACATCCTCCATCTCCGGCACCCAGGTGCGGGAGGAATACCTGGCCAAAGGGAAGCTGCTGCCGGAGTGGTTCACCCGCAAGGAGACCGCCAAGATCCTGACCGACAGCTACCCGCCGCGCCACAAGCAGGGCGTCTCCCTGTGGTTCACCGGTTTGAGCGGGTCGGGCAAGTCCACCACCGCCGAGATCGTCACCTCCCTGCTGTTGGAATATGGCCGCCAGGTTACGGTGCTGGACGGCGACATCGTGCGCACCCATCTCTCCAAAGGCCTGGGCTTCACCCCCGAAGACCGGGACACCAACATCCTCCGCATCGGTTTCGTGGCCGGGGAGATCTCCCGCCACGGCGGCACGGTGATCTGCGCCGCCATCAGCCCATACCGAGCCGCTCGCAACGAATGCCGCAAGATGATCGGGGAGGAACGTTTCATCGAGGTCTTTGTGGATACGCCCTTGGATGTCTGTGAGACCCGGGATGTGAAAGGACTCTACGCCCGTGCCCGCCGCGGCGAGATCAAAGGTTTCACCGGCATTGACGACCCCTACGAAGCGCCCCGCAACCCGGAGATCGCCCTGGATACGGTGAAATACACCGCCGAGGAGAACGCCCGCCAGATCATTGAATATATGATCGAGTGCGGCTTCTTGCTGCCGGTGAACGGCAATACGAAGTAAATGACAAGCTGATTGAGCGATGTCCAAAATCCCTGAACTATTCGATCTGAGCGAGAGAGTCGCGGTGGTGACCGGCGGAGCCGGACTCCTGGGGGAGGAGTTTTGCCGCACGCTGGCGGAAGCTGGCGCGGCGGTCGTCATCGCCGATATTGACGCTTCGGCTGCCAAGTCTTTGGCTGATGAGATTGCCCAGGACGGATACGCCGCTCTGGGCGTCGAGACCGACATCACTCAGCCCGAATCGGTTCAGGCGATGGTGGAGGCGGCCCTGAAAAAATTTGGCCGTCTGGACATCCTGGTCAACAACGCAGCGCTGGACCCCAAGTTCGACCCCCAGCGCCGCGGCCAACATGTGAACGCTTTTGAAGACTATCCCCTGGAGGCCTGGAACCAGGCCCTCTCCGTCAACCTGACGGGGATGTTTCTGTGCTGCCAGGCCGCCGTACACCCCATGCTGAAGCAGGAGAGCGGCGTCATCATCAACCTCTGCTCGATCTACGGCGTGACCGGACCCGACCAGCGAATCTACCAACGCGAGGGCCAGCCCCCGCAGTACAAGCCGGTGACCTACTCGGTGACCAAAGCTGGGGTGCTGGGCCTGACCCGATATCTGGCGACTTACTACACCGGGAAGAACATCCGGGTGAACGCCCTCACGCCGGGCGGCGTCTTCAACCAGCACGACGATGAATTCGTCAAAGCCTACTCGGCCCGCGCTGTGCTGGGTCGCATGGCCCGCAAAGACGAGATGACCGGCGCCCTGCTCTTCCTGGCCTCCGAGGCCTCCTCCTACATGACCGGGGCCAACCTGGTCGTGGATGGGGGGTGGACGGCTTGGTGAAAAATATTAACCACAAAGACTCTAAGACACAAAGTTTTGTTTTTCTTCGTGTCTTTGTGTCTTCGTGGTAAAAAAAAATACAATGACTGAAGTCCTCGCCTTGATCCCCGCCCGGGGCGGCTCCAAGAGCATCCCCCGGAAGAATATCCACCCCTTTGGAGAGCATCCGTTGATCGCCTACAGCATCGCGGCTGGTCTGGCCGCCGAGACGGTGAGCCGGGTGGTGGTCTCCACCGATGATGAGGAGATCGCCAAGGTGTCCCGGCGCTATGGGGCCGAAACGCCCTTCCTGCGCCCGGACGAACACGCCCAGGATGACACCCCCGACCTGCCCGTCTTCCAGCACGCGCTAGAATGGCTGGCCGAGAACGAAGGCTACCAGCCGGACATCGTGGTGCAGCTTCGCCCGACCTCTCCCTTCCGGCGGGTCTGGCACATAGACCAGGCCGTCCAACGCCTTATCGAACAGCCGGAGGCCGACGCGGTGCGCACGGTCTGCATCCCTTTCCAGAATCCTTTCAAGATGTGGACTCTCGCGCCCGATGGGTTGATGCAGCCCTTGATACAGACCGAGTTCGACGAACCCTACAACATGCCCCGCCAGACCCTGCCCGAAGTGTACTGGCAGACCGGCTACGTGGACGCGACCTGGGCAAATACCATTCTAGAGAAAAATTCCATGACCGGCGAGCGCATCCTGCCGCTGGTCATTGACCCCGGCGACTGGGTGGACATCGATTCCCCCGACGATTGGCGATGGGCGGAACGGCTGTTGGCCGGAGGCGAGATCACCCTGGATGACCTGGGCTTCCAGGTCACGGAGGTTTCAGATGCCTGAGATCAAGATAGGCGACCGCCTGATAGGCGACGGCCATCCAACTTACATAATCGCCGAGATCGGCGTGAACCACAACGGCATTCTGCCGTTAGCCATCGAGTTGATTGACGCCGCGGTGGACGCCGGCGCCGACGCGGTCAAATTCCAGAAGCGAAACCTGGAAAACCTGTATCCCCGGAAATACCTGGAAAATGTCAACGCCGGAGAGAAGACCCTGCGCTACATGCTGCCTATCTTGCAAAAAGTGGAGCTTTCCGACGAGGATTACTGGCGCATCAAAGAACACTGCCAGAAGAAAGACATCACCTTCCTGTGCACACCCTGGGACAACGACAGCGCCGACTTCCTGCTCGAGTTGGGCATCCCGGCTTTCAAGGTCGCCTCCCCCGATATGATCAACCTGCCGTTGATCGAACACCTGGTGAAATTTAACAAACCCTTGATCCTCTCCACCGGCATGTCGCGGATGGAGGAGGTGGAAACCACGGTGGAATTCCTCCAGGAGCGGGGGGCCGAGTTCGCCCTGCTGCACTGCAACAGCGCCTACCCCGCCGCTTTCGAGGACATCAACCTGCGCTTCATGGAGCGCCTGCGTGAGTTCGGCGTCCCGGTGGGCTATTCCGGCCACGAGCGGGGCATCGCCGTCTCTACGGTGGCGGCCGCCATGGGCGCAACAATTGTCGAACGCCACATCACCCTGGACCGGACTATGGACGGCCCCGACCACGCCTCCAGCCTGGAGCCGGGTGGTTTCAAAAAGATGATCCGTGACATCCGGCAGACCGCCGCCGCGATGGGCGCTGGGAAGGAAAAATTCATCAGCATGGGGGAGATCCTCAACCGCGAGGTGTTGGCCAAGAGTCTGGTAGCCGCCCGAAATATTGAATCGGGAGAGAAGATCACATCCGAGATGGTGACGGTGAAAGGGCCAGGACAGGGCCTCTCCCCGCAGCATTACCTGGAACTGGTGGGCCGCACTACGGAACGCGCCATCGAAGAGGACGAACCTTTCCTGGAAGCCGACCTGGGGATTGAACTGGACCTGGACGTTGAGCACACCCTGCCCATGCAATGGGGCGTTACGGTGCGCTTCAATGACTTCAAAGATATGCTTGACCTCGACCTGCGCATGCTGGAGTTCCACTTCACCGATAAAGACCTGGACGATCCCTATCCCGGCGGCGACTACTCCATGAAGATGGTCGTCCATGCCCCCGAATACTGGGACAATACCCTGGTGGACCTCTGCACCACCGATGATATTCAGCGCCGCGACTCCATCGCCCTGGTGCAGAAAGCGATCAACGTGGCCCGCAGCATCGCCCCCCACTTTGAGGGCGCTCCCAAGGTCGTCATCCATCCCGGGGCCATGAGCATCGACCATCCCATCGAAGACCGCCAGACCCTGTATGACAATCTGCGGCGTTCGGTTGAGGCTTTGGATCACGAGGGTGTAGAACTGCTGCTGGAGAACCTGCCCCCCCGGCCCTGGTATTTTGGCGGCCAATGGCTGACCAACGCCTTCATGGACGCCCACGAGATCGTGGAATTCATCGAATCCACGAGCCTCACCGGGTTCTGTTTCGACACCTCCCATTCCAAACTGTACTGCAACTGGGCGCAGGTGGATTTCTACGAGCAGGTGGAAGTCGCGCTGCCCTACATCCGCCACCTGCACCTCTCCGACGCCGCCGGATTGGACGGCGAAGGGTTGCAGATCGAGGAAGGGGTGATTGATTGGGTGAAATTCTTCAAAGTATTGGGCGACTATAAGGACACCATGATCCCGGAGATATGGCGCGGCCACCAACGCCACGGCGAGGGCTTCCGCATCGCCATCCGCCGCCTCTCGGAGGCCTATTTCAAAGCTCAGGAGGGCGGATAGCGTTGGGAAGAATTAACGACTCACTTTTAATTCCGGCGTGGGTAAGGGATTTTTGCCTCTTGAATTCTCGCGCTGTGAGGATGCAGTGCGTAGGGGCGCGATCCGTAGGGGCGCAGCGCGCTGCGCCCCTACGGATTGGCGCCCCTACGAAATCAGGATCAACGATTGAATTTGTTGGAGGTGAAGGTTGATCTCCCGTCTCCGCACCGCCTGGATCGGATGGCGCAGCGCCCGCCGTCTGATGAGTATGGCCCGCCAGGTGGCGGCCCAGGCGACTCCCTCCGATGGGAAGCGCCCGGTGGCGTTCTTCAACGCCTCGGCTCGTATCACCGGACTCAGCCTCAACGCGGCTTTTTCGCTGCTGGCCGCCTGGAGTCTGCGATTGGCGGGCGTTCCGGTGGCGCATTTCGTCTGCCGGTCGGGGATGAGCCGCTGCGTTCTGGGGTCCAACCGGGACGACCACACCGCCCCCCCGCCCTGTGAATCCTGCATCGAGACCTCCCGCCGCCTGTATCACCAGGCCAACCCGCACTGGTTTTCCTACGTACCCGATGACACCTTGACCAGGACGATCCAGCGGCTCAGCGTGGACCAATTGATGGATTTCGTGTATCAGAGCCGTCCGCTGGGCGCGCTGGCGCTGCCCTCCCTGCGCTGGACCTTGCGACGCCACACCCTGCTGGACGACGTTCCTACCCGCCACCTGTTGAGGGAATACATCCTCTCCGCCAACCGGGTGATGGATGAGTTCGACGCTTTCCTGGCGCAGGTCAACCCCTCCGCGGCGGTGATCTTCAACGGGACCATGTTCCCGGAGGCGGCCGCGCGTTGGGTGGCCCAGCGCCGCGGCGTGCGGGTGATAACCCACGAAGTCGCCTTCGAGCCGTTTTCGGCCTTTTTCACCGGCGGGGAGGCGACCGCCTATCCGGTGGACATCCCCGAGGATTTTGAGCTTTCCCCGGCCCAGGACGAACGCCTGAACGTACACTTGGCCCAGCGTTTCCAGGGCGAGTTCACCATGGCGGGGATACGGTTCTGGCCCCAGATGCAGGGCCTGGACGAGGACTTCCTTGCTCGCGCCGCCCAATTCAAGCAGATCGTCCCCATCTTCACCAACGTGGTCTTCGATACCAGCCAGGTGCACGCCAACACCGTCTTCCCCCACATGTTCGCCTGGTTGGACACCGCGTTAGAGATCATTCACGCCCACCCGGAGACGCTTTTCGTCATCCGCGCCCACCCGGACGAGATGCGCCCCGGCACCGGCAAGCAGAGCCGGGAGAGCGTCCGCCAATGGGTGGAGGGCCAGGGCGTCAGCGATCTTCCCAACGTGGCCTTTATCGATTCGGAGGAGTACGTCAGTTCCTATGAATTGATCCAGCAGGCCAAGTTCGTCATCGTCTATAACTCCTCCATCGGCCTGGAGGCGACCTTGCTGGGGAGGCCGGTATTGTGCGGCGGCCAGGCCCGCTACACCCAGTATCCCACCGTCTTCTTCCCCCAGACCCCCGATTCATACCGCCAGCAAGCAGAGGAGTTCCTGACCGCCGAAGCCATCCCCCTGCCGGAGGAGTTCGTCCGCAACGCCCGGCGTTTCTTGTATTTCCAGCTTTTCCGCACCTCCCTGCCCCTGGGAGAGTTTGTAGAGAACCATCCCCGGCCTGGTTTCATCCAGTTGCGTCCCTTTGATCTGGCGCAGCTTCGGCCAGAACACTCTATGTCGTTGAAGGTCATCCAGGAGGGGATTTTGGAGGGCGGCCCTTTCCTGGCGAACGAGGACTCATGAGCGACCCCATAGACCGAATCGAAATCCTGCCTGTATCCTTGCTTGACGAGGAGCGTCCCCGGGTGGATGAACTCCGCCGGTTGGCCCGCAAACTGGGGCTGGAATTCGGCTGGCATTATTTACTCGACCTGACTTGGATGCTCAAACACTTGGGCCAAATCCAGGGCCAGCGAATCATGGATGCCGGGGCGGGCATCGGCGTGATGCAATGGTATCTAGCCGAAAATGAGGCCGAAGTCATCAGCGTAGACCGGGGCAGCCGGGCCAATTTATCCCTGCGCTTCCGGGAGCGATACGAGATACGAGGTCTGGGAGAGGCGGATCTAGCTTCCGTCACTGCGGTGGTTCGGCACGAGTTAGCCCAACCAGTGAACGCCGCTGCCAAGCTGAAGAAGCAAGTCCGCAACCTGATTTCGTTGGTTCGTATGGCCTTGCCGCCCACTGGGGAAGGCCGGGTCCTCATTTATAATCAGGATTTGAAAGAACTCACCGACCTCGCCAATGACTCGCTGGACGCGGTGGTGGCGGTCTCCTCCCTGGAGCACAACACCCCCGAAGGCCTGCGGGAAGTGGTGGTCGAATTGATGCGAGTGCTCAAGCCGGGCGGCGTCCTTTTGGCAACTCTGGGCGCGGCCCGCGACCAGGATTGGTTCCACGAGCCGTCCAAAGGCTGGAACTACACCGAGGCTGCCCTGCGGCGTATCTTCGACCTCGCCCCGGAAGCCCCCGCCAACTACGACCGCCACGATGAACTCCTCGCCGACCTCCAAGACTGCGCCGAACTGGGCGACAACCTGGCGAGTTTTTACGCCCGCTCCGGCGATAACGGGATGCCCTGGGGAAAATGGGACCCGCAGTACCAGCCGGTGGGCGTGTGCAAGGTGAAGAGGCAAGTGAGCGAGTAGGCAGGTTGCAAGTTGGCAAGTAGCAAGTAAGTAAGTAGACAGGTATACAAGGAGCAGGTTTGCGTGGAAGAAGTGATTCGATAACAGAACGAGAATAGTGAACCGATATTGGCTGCGATCTATTCACGATTTCCCATTCACCATTCACGAATTACAGGAGCAACGGATGAGCGTAGAAAATCAGACCGAATTACTAGAACGGGTGCAATCCGTGCTGGCGGAGGTCTTTCAGGTTGAGCCTGGCGAGGTGGGACCGGAGTTGGAATTTGGCGACCTGCCGCAGTGGGACTCGATGGGGCACATGGACGTGATGATAAGCCTGGAGACCGAGTTCGGGGTCGAGATCAACGCCGACACCATCGCCGGACTGGTCAACGTCTCCGCCATTTGCGCCCATATATTGGAGAACGATCATGGCTGAGTCCACCCTGGAGATCACCCCCCAGATCACCATCCCCGTCCATCTGGTGGGAGAGGTGCGGGCCAAGCTGGCCTACGTGGACGAGGCCATCGCCGAGGCGCAGATCGCCGCGAGCGGCGACCGCATCACCCTCATCCTTCACCGTGAAATTGAAAACCGCGCCGCCCTGGAGGAGAAGGTCCAGCGGGTGGTGGAGGCGATGGCGAAGGGAGCCATCCAGCCCAAAGTGGAAGTGTTGGAAGATCATCTAGACCGCCCTACGCCATACACCGCCGACCCTATGGATGAATTGATGGCCCGCGGCGAGGTCAGCCGGGAGGCGGAGGGAATCTTCACCCTCGGCCCGTTGGTGACCCGCCTGATTGATTACTTTGAGGGCCGCTTCCTGGAACTGGCCGCTTCCTTTGAGGCCCAACCCTACCGTTTCCCCACCCTGATCTCGGCGGAATATTTGGATCGGGTGGACTATTTCAACGCCTTCCCCCATTCCCTCACCTTCGCCACTCACCTGCGCGAAGACCTGGACGTGATCGAGCATTTCGCCGAGCATGCCGCCTATGAGGAGGACGGCCTCAACGCCCCGCCGGAGTCTTTCTCCAAGATGAAGGCCTTGCTCTCCCCGGCGGTCTGCTATCATCTCTATTTCTCGTTGGCCGATAACCCCCTGCCGGAGGGGAAGATGGTCGTCACCGCGGTGGGAAACTGCTTCCGCTATGAGTCCTTCAATCTGGTTTCGCTGGAACGCCTGTGGAACTTCACCATGCGGGAGGTCATCTTCGTCGGCCCCAAGGACTTCGTGCTGGAGAACCGCGAGACCGGCCGCCAACGCATGCAGAAGGTTTTCGAGGAGATCGGCCTGGCCTACAGCGTGGAGAGCGCCAACGATCCCTTCTTCATCGGCGAGTTCCGCAAGCAGGCCGCTTTCCAGAGCGCATTCCAGCTCAAATACGAAATTCGCGCCCGGCTGCCCTTCCAGGACAGCACGCTGGCGATTGGCTCTTATAACTACCACCAGGATTTCTTTGGCCGCCATCTGAACATCCCCCTGCCGGACGGCTCTCCGGCTCACACCGGCTGCCTCGCCTTTGGTCTGGAACGGGCGGCCTTCGCTTTCCTGGCCCAATATGGCCTAGACCCGGCCGACTGGCCGCCGTCTATGCAGGAGGCGCTGACATGAGCGAAGTTACCTATCGTCTGGGGATCGAGGCGGACCTGCCGACCATCACCGAGATGTACGTCGAGCTTAACAGCTACTTCTACCAGATGGGCTACCGCCTGCCCCACCCCGAAAATGTCGGACAGGTCTGGCAAGACTCCTTCCGGCGCACTCTGGGACGCTTCAGCGTGATCTACGTGGCCGAGATGGAGGGCGAGGTGGTGGGCTTCATGCTGGCCCGCATCAAGCGCGTGCCCGCCTACATGGGCGGGGTGCTGGTGGGCGAACTCAGCGACATGTGGATATTGGACAAGGCCCGCCGCCTGGGCATCGGCGATAAACTCTCCCGCCTGTCAATGGCCTGGCTGCGCGAGCAAGGCGCCCACTCGGTGGAAATCCAGGTGCTTCGGGATAATGAAGCCAGTTGGAAACTCTACGAGCGAATGGGCTTCCAGTTGGAATTCCGCGCCGGGCGCTTATTATGGGACGACTACGTTGACGAAGATGCGTGAAGTCACCCGCCAAGGTCTCATCGAGATACTTCAAACGCTGGGCGTCCGTCCCGGCGATGGATTGCTGGTCCATTCGGCCTTGCAGTTCCTGGGCCGCCCGGAGGAGGGCGTCAAAACTTACCTGGATGCCTTGTTGGACGTATTGGGCGATGAGGGCACAATAGCCGTCCCCGCCTTCAACTTCGACTTCGCCCGAGGGGAAGCTTACGACCCCCAGACTACCCCCGCCGACGGCATGGGCGTCTTTTCGGAATTCCTCCGCCAGCAGCCCGGCGCGCTGCGCACCCTCCACCCCATGCAGTCCCTGGCGGTGATGGGCCGCTGCGCCGCCGACCTGGCCGGGCGGGACACGCCCTCGGCCTTTGACCCCGGATCGGCCTTTGACCGCATGTTAGAACTGGATTTCAAGGCCCTGCTGCTGGGCGCGGACATTCAGGCCGTCGCCATGCTGCATATTTGCGAACAGCGCGCCCAGGTCCCCTACCGTCACTGGAAAGACTTCACCGGCCGGGTGAAAATCGGCCAAGAATGGGAGCAGCGCACCTACCGCATGTTCGTCCGCGACCTGGAAATGGACGCCCAACTCGAACTCTACGCCGTCCAGTCCGCCCTGGAAACCCACGGCCAATGGTCAACCCAGCCCCTCAACTACGGCGCCCTTTCCCTCTTCCGCCTCACCGACTTCGTCGCCCAAACCCAATCCCTCCTCACCGCCGACCCCTGGTCCCTGGTCGCCAACCGCCCCCAATAAAAACCATGAATCCTTATTCATCATCCGCAATTCACCCACCCGCAACCCGCAAACTTGCAAACTTGCGACTTGCAACTTGCATACTTGCAACCTTCTTATGTCTCCCCTGATGCCCCTCATTGAGGAACTCTGGTTCCTCGAACGCAATATCGTCTCGGACGGCTTTGACCAGGCGCTGAATCGTCTGGCCGAAGAAGTCCCCATGACCATCCACCAGTATCCCACCGGCGAACCCTGCTGGACCTGGGAAGTTCCTGAAAAATGGTCTTGCCAGGAAGCTTACCTGGAGACCCTGGACGGCCAACGCCTTCTCGACCACGCCGACCATCCCCTGCACGTGGTCTCCTATTCGCTGCCCTTTGAAGGCGTGGTGAGCCGGGAGGAATTATTCCAGCATTTACACGTCCATCCCCGGCTGCCGGACGCCATTCCCTTTGTTTTCAAATATTACCAGCGCGATTGGGGCCTCTGCGCGCCGCAATCTTTGAAAGACACCCTCACCGACGAGCAATACCGGGTCGTGATACGGACCCGCTTCGAGCCGGGGACGCTCAAAGTAGGCGAGGTCGTCATCCCCGGCGAGAGCGAGGAAACCTTCATGCTGGTCGCCCATCTCTGCCATCCCGCTATGGTCAACGATGACCTGACCGGCGTGGTGGTCGGATTGGAGGCGGCCCGCATCCTGCTGAATGGCCCCCGCCCTTATTACACCTACCGCCTGCTGATCCTGCCGGAGACCATTGGCTCGGTAGCCTATCTAAGCCATAACGAAGAGTTGATCCCCCAGATGGTGGGCGGGCTTTTCCTGGAGATGCTGGGCAACAACTCGCCCCACGCCTTGCAGGGATCATTCACGCCCTCCAGCCAGGCCGATTTAACCCTGACCTCCGCCCTGCGAGATGCAGACCCTCAGAGTTACACTGGCGCTTACC
>CBDUUP010000003.1:0-37133 GCA_965370435.1 uncultured Anaerolineales bacterium
GGAAAAGTTATTATCTTATGGAAGCGGAGCACTTGCTAAGAATGATAAAATCTTATGAAAAAGAAATCTTATCATCTACTCCGTGTTGCCTTGCTGATGTTGGCTTTCTTGGCTTGCGACCTGGTTTCCGAAGCTGATCTGCCGGAGGAAAACACCCCTCGTTCATCCGCGGCCGCCACACCCCTTTCCACGGCGGCTATCACACCTACCGGCGCGCCAGTTTCCACCTATGATGGTGTAATTGAAGGCGACACGTACTACGTTTCGACTCAGGGGGACGACGATGAGGAGGGCGACACCCCCGGAACGGCTCTTGCCACCCTTGAGTATGCCCTGGAAATCGTCCAGCCCGGGGATGCTATTTTTATACTCCCAGGAGTCTATAACGAAACTCTGGAAGTATACGACCTGGGCAGCGCACAAGCGCCGATCACGATACGCGGCGAGGGCGCAGGAGTGGTCCTAGATGGTCAGAGAGAGCATGCCCTGGGGTTCTGGTGTGAAGGCTGCACCAATATAATTTTCGATAACCTGGAAATCCGTAATTACAGCGACGTGGGTCTGACCGCCTATTTGAGTTCCAACATTGTGATGCGCAACATCTCTGTTCACCACAATGGCTTTGAGGTTCAGTTGGTGGATTGGGAATTGGAGGGCTATGGCATTCTGGTGGATGTCTCTGAGCAGATCACCGTCGAAGACTGCGAAGCGTATCATAACGGCCCCGATCCGAAGCCGTTTGGCATGTTGGGGATGGGCATCAATTTGTATGAATGCACCGATTGCGTCGTCCGCAATAACCTGGCTTATGACAATATCGGCGGCGGCATTCTGGTAGAGGACAGCGTCAATGTGCTGGTGGAGGACAACGAAGTCACCGACAATTACCTGGACGCTACGGAAGACGAGTGGTGGGATGGCGGCCTCTGGCTGGATGGCGGGCATGATGTCCTAGTGCGGAACAATCTTTTCAAGGGAAATATTGGGCCGGGTATACAGGTCAGCAATGAAGATAATCAGGAGCCGTATGGGTATGTGCTGGAGAACAATATCAGCACGGAGAATATTATCGGGATCTACATCTGGAATTTCGGAACCAGAGGATTCCCCTCGGAGGACATTCTTCTGATGATTGATAACCAAATCTTCGGGAATACCGATATGGATTTCTATATCGTCCCCTGGGAATGTCCGCCGGATGACCCTTGTGAGTGACTTTGTTGATGGGAATAAGACAACAGTAACTTCATTGGTGAATGTCTCTTGAAAAACCCTTGACAGTTTCCCGGTTTCTGGTAATATATGAATATATACTCATATATTCATAACAAAAAGCCATGATGAATCTATCTGATATTTCCCTCCAAACATCCCTCGACGAACACGCCGCCGCCCAGGTGGCTGAACTATTCCGAGCACTGGCGGACACCAGCCGGGTGCGCATCATATCTGTCCTGGCGCAGGGGGAGATGAATGTCAGCGCCATCGCCGAGACGATTGGTTTGTCTGAATCGGCGGTGTCCCATCACCTGCGCGGCTTGCGCCAGATGCGGTTGGTGCGGCCTCGAAAAGTAGGGCGGCAGGTGTTCTACTGCCTGGATGATGACCACATCACCGAACTCTACCGGCTAGGCCTGGACCACGTTGTGCATGGATGATTTTTTAGGCCTAGATACGCACCGGTAAAAATTGAGGAAACATGAGCATCGCTGAAACTCAAGTCAAAAAATTCTATCTGAAAAATCTGGACTGCGCCGATTGCGCCGCCAAAGTTGAGCGGAGCCTCCAGGGTTTGCCGGGGGTGCGGTTTGCGGCCATCAATTTCGCCACCCTGACCCTCCACATTGACACCGATGATATGCCTGGGGCAGTTCGAAAGATCAACGACCTTGAGCCGGAGATCGAATTGCTTTCCCGGTCGGATGATTTGGAAACGGAAATCGGCATTCACTCTCGCAGAGATCTGGCTGCCATCGTGTTGGCTACATTCTTATTCATCATCGGTCTAATTTTTCAATCTAGTCTGCATGATACTCCGTTCAATCTAGGGGAGTACCTGGTATTCGGGAGCGCGTATTTATTAAGCGGTTGGGGGGTGCTGACTGGCGGGTTTCGAAGTATCCGGCGGGGCAAATTCTTCGGGGAGGCTTTCTTGATGACGGTGGCGACGTTGGGGGCGGTTCTCATCCACGAACTGCCTGAGGCGGTTGGCGTTATGCTGTTCTACAAAGTGGGGGAGTACGTTCAGGGGCTGTCGGTGGCCCGTTCGCGCCGCTCGATCAAGTCGCTCCTGGAAATACGTCCCGATAGCGCTAATTTGATGATAGACAGTGAACTGCGCATAGTCGAACCCACTGCGGTGGATGTGGGCGATACCATCCTGGTCAAACCGGGTGAAAAAATCCCCCTGGACGGCGAGATTCTCACCGGAAGCTCTTTCGTGGACACTTCCTCGCTCACCGGGGAGCCGGTACCCCGCCCGGTTAAAGTGGGGGAAATGGTTCTCGCTGGGATGATAAACCAGACCGGGATGCTCACTTTGCGAGTCACCAAACGCTTTGCCGAATCCTCTATTGCCCGAATCCTTGAATTGGTCGAGAACGCCAGCAGCCGCAAAGCCAAGACCGAGCGGTTCATCACTCGCTTTGCGAATGTGTATTCTCCGATTGTAGTGGGGGCGGCGTTGTTGGTTGCTGTGCTGCCGCCTTTGTTTATCCCCGGCGCGGCCTTTGGAGATTGGATCTACCGCGCGTTGGTATTGCTGGTGATCTCCTGCCCCTGCGCCTTGATGATCAGCATTCCTCTGGGATATTTCGGCGGTGTGGGCGGCGCTTCACGGCGCGGCATCTTGGTGAAAGGGGCTAATTTCCTGGATGCTCTGGCGGAAGTCAAGACGGTTGTTTTTGATAAGACCGGCACCCTGACCCGCGGCGTTTTCAAGGTCACTGAAATTGTCTCCCATAACGGGTTTAGCGATGAAGAATTTCTGCGCCTCGCCGCCCAGGCCGAATCCCAATCCTCTCACCCTATCGCACAATCCATCCGCATTTCCTATGGCGATCACAATCCTACGGTCGCCCTGGAAAGTTATCAGGAAGTTGCCGGTTTCGGGGTGAAAGCGAAAACTAATGAACAAGTAATCATCGTGGGAAGCGATGCTTTGCTCCACCAAGAGAAAGTTCCCCACGTTGAAGAAGTTTGCGACGTAGAAGGCACTGTCGTTCATATGGCCCTGGATGGCGTGTATGCCGGGTATTTGGTGGTGTCAGATGAGTTGAAAAGAGACGCCGTTCAGGCTGTCTCTGCGCTTCGAGAGGTTGGCGTAAGGCAGATCATCATCCTGACCGGCGATCAGGAAACTGCCGCGGAGGCGATTGCTCAACGCCTGGGCGTGGACGAATACCGCGCTGAACTACTCCCGGAGGATAAAGTACGTGAATTGGAAGAGATCATGCAATCCAACCAGGAGAGGGGCCGGATCGCCTACGTGGGCGACGGCATCAATGACGCGCCGGTTATCGCCCGGGCCGATGTAGGCATTGCGATGGGCGCGCTGGGGGCGGACGCGGCCATTGAAACTGCCGACGTCGTCATCATGACCGACGCGCCTTCCAAGATCGCCGAGGCCATTCAGGTGGGCCGTTTCACCCGCCGAGTGGTCTGGCAGAACATCATTCTAGCGCTGGCCGTCAAGCTAGTCTTCATTGGTCTGGGTGTAGTCGGGCTTGCCAGTATGTGGGCGGCTGTTTTCGCTGATGTTGGCGTCACTGTCCTAGCCGTCTTCAACGCGGCTCGCGTAATCACCGGGGGAGATAGGTAGCAGCTTAGTTTTTCCTGTTCCCACTTGGCAATTAAATCCAGAACAATTTCAGAAGATGGCGTTCACCCATCATTCTGAAACGCGGTAAAATTGGCGGGTATTATTTTGATTTGGAGAACCCAACTATGCCTTTGTCGCTAGACCTTCAAAGCAGCGCCATCAACACCATCCGTTTTCTCGCCGCCGATGCAATCCAAAAAGCAAACTCCGGCCACCCCGGTTTGCCTATGGGCGCCGCGGCGATGGCCTACGCCGTATGGACCCGCCACCTGCGCCACAATCCGATAAACCCTGCTTGGCCGGGCCGGGACCGTTTCATCCTCTCCGGCGGGCATGGTTCCATGCTGCTTTACGCGCTGCTCCATCTCACCGGTTACGACCTTTCCCTGGACGAGATCAAGAACTTCCGCCAGTGGGGAAGCAAAACGCCGGGCCACCCCGAATACGGCTTCACCCCCGGCGTGGAGACCACCACCGGGCCTTTAGGCCAGGGTTTCGCCAACGGCGTGGGCATGGCGATTGCCGAAGCGCATCTGGCTGCCCGCTTCAATCTCGCCGACCATGAAGTGGTCAACCACTACGTTTACGCCATTGTCACCGATGGCGACTTGATGGAGGGTGTAACTGCTGAGGCGGCCTCCCTGGCCGGGCATCTCAAGTTGGGCAAGTTGATCTACCTATACGATGACAACCGCATTTCGATTGACGGCAGCACCGATATCGCCTTCACCGAAGACCGCGGGGCGCGCTTTGAGGCCTATGGCTGGCAGGTTCTCTATGTGGAAGACGGCAACGACGTGGATGCAGTAGACGCCGCCATCCAGGAGGCCAAGGCCGATCCGCGGCCTTCGCTGCTCGTCTGCCGCACCTATATCGGATTCGGCATGCCCAACAAGCAAGATACCGCCCAGGCCCACGGCGAACCGCCCGGCGAAGCGGAACTGGAAGCCGCCAAATATAACCTGGGTTGGCCGCTGGAGCCGCGCTTTCATATCCCTGATGACGTTCTGTCGCATTTCCGGGAATCGGTGGAGAAAGGCGACCAGGCCGAGACGGAATGGCGCAACAAAATGGACGCCTACCGTGAGGCCCAACCGGAATTGGCTGCCGAACTCGAACGGACGCTCTCAGGAGTATTACCCCAGGGCTGGTTCGAGGATTTGCCTGAATTTCCGGCTGATGAAAAGGGCATGGCGACCCGCGCCGCTTCCGGCAAAACTCTCAATGTTTTGGCCGAACGCCTGCCCGAACTGATGGGCGGTTCTGCAGACCTTGCTCCCTCCAACAAGACCTGGATCGAGGGCAGCCCCGCTTTTCAAGCCGGTTCCTACGAAGGCCGCAATTTCCATTTCGGGGTTCGGGAACACGGCATGGGCGCAATCATCAATGGCATGGCCTTGCATGGCGGAGTGATCCCTTATGGCGGCACCTTCCTGGTTTTCTCGGATTATTTGCGACCTGCCCTGCGGGTGGCCGCGTTCTCGCACGTTCCCAGTATCTGGATTTTTACCCACGACAGCATCGGCGTGGGGGAGGACGGCCCCACCCACCAACCGGTGGAGCATCTTGCCGCCATGCGCGCTATCCCTAATTTGATCGTCTTGCGTCCTGGCGATGCTAACGAAGTTGTCGAGGCCTGGAAGCTGGCCGTGGAACGCCGGGATGGGCCGACCGCCCTCATTCTCACTCGCCAGTCTGTCCCCACTCTCGACCGGAAGGTTTTCTCCTCCGCAGCCGGTTTGCGGGGCGGCGCGTACGTGCTGGCCGACCTGGGCGAAGGCGAGCCGGACATGATCCTCATGGCCTCTGGCTCGGAAGTTGGCTTGATCGTGGAAGCCGGGCTTCGCCTGGCTGTGGAAGGATTCAACCTCCGCCTGGTGTCATTCCCCAGTTGGGAGTTGTTCACCGCCCAAGACCAGCGTTATCAAGATTCAGTCCTCCCGCGCAATATCACCGCCCGGCTGGCCGTGGAGATGGGGATATCGATGGGTTGGGAACGTTGGGTGGGGTCGCAAGGCGCCATCCTCGCCCAAGACCGCTACGGCGCATCCGCCCCCGCTAACGTCTTGTTAGAAAAATTCGGCTTCACCGTCGAAAACGTGGTTGAGAAAGCGCTTTCGACCAGGAGCGATGAATAACATCGCCCTTTGGCATCCTATATGATAGACATGGACTTCACCGCCCGCGTAGTTTTTGGGGATAATCTGCCTGTTCTCCGTCAGATACCCGACGGAGCGGTGGACTTTATCTACATTGACCCGCCTTTCAACACGGGCAAGGTTCAAGCCCGCGCCCAACTGCGCACCGAGCGCAGCGAGGACGGCGACCGCACTGGATTCAAGGGCCAGCGTTATCGCACTACCAAACTCGGGGAAAAATCTTTCGCCGACCAGTTCGACGATTACCTGGCGTTTCTGGAGCCTCGCTTGATCGAAGCCCATCGCGTTCTTTCACCGACAGGCTCAATATATTTCCACATTGACTACCGGGAAGTCCATTATTGCAAGATACTGCTCGATCAGATATTTGGACGGGAATGTTTCTTGAACGAGATCATCTGGGCCTATGACTATGGCGGGAGGGCCAAGAACCGCTGGCCCGCCAAGCACGATAATATCCTGGTGTACGTCAAGGACCCCAAGAACTACACCTTCAACACCGACGACATTGACCGCATCCCCTACATGGCCCCTGGATTGGTGGGTAAAGAGAAAGCCGCCCGCGGGAAGCTGCCTACCGATACCTGGTGGCACACCATCGTCAGCCCCACCGGCAAGGAGAAAACCGGATACCCGACCCAGAAACCGCTCGGCGTCCTCCGGCGCATACTAGCTGCGTCGTCCAGTCCCGATGACTTGGTACTCGATTTCTTCGCCGGAAGCGGCACTACGGGCGTCGCCGCCCTGGAGTTGGGCCGCCGCTTCTTGCTCATAGACAATAACCCCGAAGCCATCGCGGTGATGCGAGACCGGTTTGAGGGGCATCCGGTTGAATTCATTGACCATAGTGGAGACCAGAAAGAATGACCCATCCCATCCAAGAAATTCACGCCCTCGGCCAATCCATCTGGTACGACAACATTCAACGCCGCCTGCTGGAAAATGGCGAAATGGCGGCCATGATCGAACGCGGCGAGATACGCGGAGTGACCTCCAATCCCAGCATCTTCAATAACGCCATCGCCAAATCGAACGATTACGACGCCGCTCTGATCCCGCTGGCGGCGCAAGGCCTGGATGCCAAAGAGATCTACGAGCAGCTTGCCATCGCCGACATCCGCGCCGCCGCCGACCTTTTTGCCTCTCTTTACGAAGAAACCGGAGGCGGTGACGGGTACGTCAGTTTGGAGGTCAGCCCCTATTTGGCCCATGACACCGAGGCGACCTGCGCCGAGGCCCAACGCCTTTGGGATCTCGTAGATCGCCCCAACCTCATGGTCAAGATTCCCGCCACCCCCGAAGGACTCCCCGCCGTCGAGAGCGCCATTGCGGCCGGTATCAACGTGAACGTGACCTTGATCTTCTCCAACACCCGCTACGGGGAGGTGATGGAAGCGTACTTGTCGGGCCTGGAAAAGCGTCTAGATGCAGGAGAGCCGGTGGACCATGTCGCCTCGGTGGCGTCCTTCTTCGTCTCTCGGATCGACACCAAAGTGGACGGCTGGTTGAATGAAGTCGCTGGTTCGCATGCCGAACTCGCCCGGTCGCTGCGGGGCAAGATCGCCATCGCCAATGCCAAGGCAGCATACGCGAACTTCAAGGAGGTATTTGGCAGTGAGCGATTTACTTCTCTGAAGACCCGGGGAGCGCGTCTTCAACGCCCGCTCTGGGCTTCCACCAGTACGAAGAATTCGGACTATTCGGAAGTGCTCTACATAGAAGAACTGATTGGCCCTGATACCGTCAACACAGTGCCGCCTAAAACCCTCGAAGCCTTCAAAGATCATGGCGCTGCCCGCCGTTCGGTTGACGCCGATTTGTACATAGCCCAAAAACACCTGCAAGACCTGGCCTTCCTGGGCCTCTCCCTCGACCAGGCCACCCAAGAACTAGAACAGGAAGGCGTCGCTGCCTTTGCCGCCGCCTTCACCGCCCTCTTGGAGGCCATAGAAACCCGCCGCGCCAACACTTGAGTACGCCCCATAGCTCAATAATATGGTCAACAGCATTCCCATTAACATTACAAAGAAAAGCAAAAAAACTCTGCGCTCTTTGTGTCTCTGTGGTGATAGGTTTTTAATTTTTTAAGATTGCCACCACAAAGATAGTGTATAATATCCCGACCTGGGGCCAATGCTGCGATCACTGACGTAACAATTAACTATCTTTCGAGAACTGCTTTGACCACACACACCCAACCGACCCTTTTTGTCCTTGAAGAAACCGCCTCGACGCAGGCCGTCGAACTCTTTCCGGGTGTTTGGACTGCGGCCGAGGCCTTGGTTGCGCCGGATGCGCCGGTGCGCCACGCCGCCCTGGATAACCTGATTGACCTGGGCGCTTCCCGAATATCTCCATTGATCGCATATCTTCTGGTCACCCGCCTCGCTGAACCCGATATCTCTTTGAGGAAACGGATCATAAAGACCCTGGCCGATGTCTTGACTTTTGATTTGGAGGGAAACCCTGCGCCCGATGAGGTCCGCCAATATCTTTATACCCATCTCTCTCAAATGCGCCGCCGACAGATATATGCCATATTGCAAGTCGCCGCAGAGGAAATTGACCTGCGTCCCTCGGTCGCGCGTTTGTTGAGCGCATGTTCTTATGCCGGGGATACCCTGATAGATATTCTGGGAGACCGCAAAGCGCCGCTTTCTGTTCGCCAGCAAGCAGTATACTTCATTGGCGAGGTCGGCTTCCTGGATGCCGTCTCATTTTTAGAGCGCCTCGCCAATCGCCTGGACAGCCGCATCAACGGGCAGAAAAGCATGTCATTCGCGCCCGCCCTGGCCGCTGTTGACGCCGCGTTGCTCCCTGACATCAAAGATGCCCTGAAATTATTGAGCGCTTAATTTTTCTCAGAGGTTAAATAGATCGCGCCGTCTTAGCAATCAAAGACGGCGCGATAGTATTTATAGAGTCAGTTTAGTCTGTTGAATTTGGGTCTATAATTTTTGTTTACAATTCGGACAGACTGTTTCATCCCCAGTGATGACGAAACCGCAGTAGGGGCAGGTGTCCGGTTGGACGCTGCCCAGCGGCGCGCCGCAGGCGATACAGCTTGGTTCACCCACCGGGTTCGGCACGTTGCAGTATTCGCAGACCAACCGCCGAAGCCGCTCCGAGAGCTGGAACGATGCGCCCGCAGCCTGCGCCGCAGCCTCGATCACTTCCCATAGCTGTTCGGTGATTTGCAGGTTTTCAATGTCCTGGGCGATGTCATCCAGGCGGCCGATCAAACTGAGAGGATTGCGGAGCGCTGAAAGCGCGGTTTGGCCCAGGCTGGCCGCGATGCCCATCCAGGCTTGATTCCCAACCTGCACCGAGACGCCGTCCTCCACCGCTTGCAGCGTGGCGCTGAGCGCGGTTTGACCGCCGGAGTCTGGGTGTTGGCGGGTGGCGACCTGGACGACGATTTGATCGCCCTGGCCGATTTTCTGGGCGCGCAAGTTGCCCCGGTCGAAATGCCCGATCAGGGCGTTGGCGATGTCGGATGGCTTCAAGTTCCCGTGAAATGTTCTGGTCTTCATAGCAAGATAGATTATAATCGGTAAATGCGAAAGGTGAGCGTCGAATCCTAGCCTTCCAGACTATCAGAGAGTAGCATCCTATGCCGCGAATTACGAAACTCATTTATTTGCTGATTTTGTTGGGGATTGGGTTGTTGTCCGGTTGGGTTCCAACCGTCAACGCCGGGGAGATGCGACAAGAACCCACCGGAACGATACCCACCGTGACCGGAACCGCTTCGGGGCCGACAGTCACCGTGAGGGCCGATCAAGACGAGATCAACGTCCGCAATGGCCCTGGCACCAATTATGACATTGTCGGCGTTCTGGTGGCCGGACAGACCGCGCCCGCCCTTGGGAGAAACACAACCGGCTCCTGGATTCAGATCGCTTATCCGGGCGTAGCTGAAAGTGTGGGGTGGGTGTATGAAGGGCTGATAAGCCTCTCTTCTGGGTCTCTCCCGATCATTGAGCCGCCGCCGCTTCCCACCCGCGCTACCCCAACCATAGACCCAACCCTGGCGGCTCAGTTCATCATTGAGCCGGTTGCCACCCGCTTGCCAACATTCACCCCGCCGCCGCCATTGGTCATTCCGACCTATACCGATGAAGTCATCGTCGGCAGCGCTACCGCGGTACCGATGGGCCTGGTCATTGTCCTTCTGGCTGTTGCCGGTCTGTTTGGAACTGCAATTTCTGTTTTTAGAGGGCGATAAATTTATCCATGTAAACAAAAAAGACCGGCCACTAAGGCCGGTCTTTTTTGTTATGGGGAACTACGAGTTGCCTTAATGGCAGCTACCACTGGCGGAAGCTTCACCGCCATCTTTGGTGCGGAAGGAGGAACCACATCCGCAGGCAGCTACGGCATTGGGATTGTCAATTTTGAATCCGCTGTTCATCACATCGTCAACGTAGTCAATATTGGCGCCCTCTAGATTCAAGAGAGAGACTTCATCCACAACGACTTTTACACCGTGGGCTTCAAAGACCTGGTCATCCTCACGGATGTTATTTTCCAGGGCCATGCCGTATTGGAAACCTGAGCATCCGCCCTCAGTGAGAAACACTCGCAGCGCGTAATCATCCAAATCCCGTTTTGCTATAAGTTCTTGTATAGCCACAGCGGCGGGTTCGGTAAGGGTAATAGAATCGGTCTGGGTTTGATCCGTAAGCGTCATATCATATCCTTTCGGCTAAATAGGTGAAAATGTACCAACTATGGAAAAATTATAGCAGAGAACCCATTTTCCGTCAACTGGGGTAGATAAAGATAACAGCTTTCTCATAAACGCGTTTACTCCCGTCGGGGTAAAGCGCTGCTTCGCCCTAGAGCGCTTTTAGTCGGCGAAGGCCGACTTCGCAAACGTCCCTGCGACTTCAGTCGCTGAGACTACAACAACCAATGCCCCAACAAAATCGCTACAACAGCCACCGTCAGATTATCCACATCCCTAAAAGGAAGCGACTCTACCACCGTTCCCACTATAACGATAACGCTGATAGGGAGTAGGTAATCGCCAACAGGCCCGGCAAAAATTTCCGTCGCGACAAAAAACGCCACGATTCCCAACGCGAACAACCAGCCCCCCAAAAACATGCCCAACGAACCGATCCAAGATTTCTCTTTAGCCCAGGGGAGTTTCGCCTTTCCAAAGCGGCGGCCCAGGATGTCCGCTATACCGTCACCCCCGCACATCAGCATCAAGGCGACGATGCCGATCGGAGTATCCAGCCAGTACAAGGCCGTGACCACTACCATAACGATTCCATAAAAGAGCGGCCCCCGCAAGATCTCCCGCCGGTCTCCGCTGCGGGACATTGCTTGAACCGCGGCTTCATCCTTTATGATTCCGAGTCCCACCAATGCGAATTGGGCTGTGATCGCCAGTGGAACCAGCGCGGCAAGATAACGAGATGATGGCTCGTCGGTGAACAGCAGCCAGCACAGAACGAAGATCGGGCCGGTTCCAATATGGATGATCTTGCGGCTGAGTTGGCCGCCGATCCAGCCGCGATGGGCGGCCAGGTCGTTCAACCGCAGCCAGACCAGGCCAGCCGCGGAAGTGATAAATAGGGCGAGATAATTATTGCCTAACATGAGAAAATTTCAAGTTGCGCATAGCCAATATCAAATCACCAGGGAAGCTCGCCGGTCGTGCTGATACCGAAATTCTTCCCCAGCATTTTGTACATAGTAACGTCGGTGAAAGGCTGGCCCAGGATGCCATCGTGGATCGCCCAGGAGCGCAGCCGGATGCTGTCCGCGGCCTCCGGCTGGCGGAAGGGAGTCGAGCCGTCCAGCAGGGGGAGCAGGTCGCCGCCGGGCGCGAATCCATCATGGATCCGGTCCAGCAGTTTCCGTCCCGCTTGATAAGTGAAACCATAGCGCTCAAAGATCACCGCGTTGTGGTAATAGAGCGGCTCGTTATAAAAGAGCTGGTGATCCAGGCTCTCCACGAAGACCTCAAAAGCCCTGATCGAGGCGGAGAGCATCCCTAGGCCGCGCCGGATTTGTCCCGGCGCGAGTCCGTCTTGCATGGCCGCCGTTTCAGCCTCCAGGTTCCTTTGTGCGGTGCCGAATTGGGTCGGCGTTCCATCGGGCATACAATCTACCATGAATCGCTGCGAATCGGGATTGTTGACGACGTACAGCAAAACGTGCACCTGGCCGTTGACGTTATCGGTCAGATGTCCATAAAGGATGGGGTCGGGAAATCTGGATTGATGGTATAAAGAAATTTCCGCGGCCAGACTTCCCGGTGGGCAATCAAGATGCAAAAGGTCATTGCCTTCGGTGTCCACCAGATAGGGGCTGAGTTGAAAGTGATCTAGAAGTTCAGGCGGGATAAGCCGGGTGTAAATTTCTCGCTTCTCTTGCTTGGAGAGGTTGTTGATGCCCGAGATGGTGGAAACGTCCATAGCTAACCCCGTCTGCGCATGGCCCGCTCGATTTCGCGGTCCGCGTCCCGTTTCGCCATGTCGGCCCGCTTGTCGTACTTCTTCTTCCCCTTGACCACTGCGATCTCCACCTTGGCCCGGCCATCCTTGAGGTACACCCGTAGGGGGATGATGGTTGCGCCTTTCTGGCGCACCGCCTCCCACAGCTTGGAGATTTCCTTGCGCTTCAGGAGCAGCTTACGAGTTCGGGTTGGCTCGTGGTTCAGGCGGCTGGCGGGATTGTAGTGGGCGATGTGGGCGTTGACCAGCCAGGCTTCCAGGTTGTCATCCACCCGCACGTAAGCCTCCTTCACGCTGATCTGTCTCGCCCGAATAGATTTGATCTCGCTGCCCTTTAAAACCATGCCTGCCTCGAACACATCCATGATGAAGTAATCGTGGCGGGCTTTACGATTGGTGGCGACAACTTTTATGTCCATTGGGTTGATTCTAGCATAATTTGAATCTCTGGGGGGAACATACCGGGAGGGTATCTTGCCCTGATTGCCTCATCCCTTCTCGTGTGGGTTGAACCCGTCCGCGTTTGCATAGGTAAATAGTATATGCTATTATTCAATCTGTGAGTTGAGCATCTTGGCAAACGCTATGAAACGAATCGTCCTCATCCTCATCCTGGCAGGAATACTAGCCGCTCAGGCGGCTCCGGTTCTGGTTGCCTATGCCCAGCAGGACGATTGCCCCTCCACCACCTGGTCTGAATTGCGCACCCCCGCCTTCGCTTTTGTATTCCCCGTTGAATATGGCGATCTGGGCCAATCCCTTTACAATCAATTTGCCCAGACGCTGGAAGAGGAATACGTCCGTTTTGCCTCCGTGTTTCAACTCTCGCTGGCGCTGGCGATCACTATCCGCATTTATCCCGGCGAAGAAGAATACTATTGCTTGAACGCCTTGGCCCCCCGGCTGCCATCCGGCGCCACCCATACCACCCTCAGCGCACGGGAGATCGCCTTGATTGGGGAGAATATCGATAATGACCTCCAGGCCTGGGAAGAAAACGCGTTGAACCACTTGCGGGGCGAATTGGCTGGACTGTTCATCAAGCAGATCACCGGCGGCAGGATCGCGCCTGGATTGACTTTGGGATTCAGCGCGTACGCTCAGGACCCATTCGAAACCTTTGCCGCTCGTGTCCAAGCCCCCGAGATCGGCCTGGAGCCAAATTACACCTGGCAGTATCTCTGGGAGAATCCTAATAATCTCAACGACCCGGTATTCGTCCTCAACGCCATGAGTACGGTCGCATACTTGATAGACGTTTATGGTTGGTCTGCCTATCTTGACTTGTTGAGCGCGCTGCCGACCAATGATGGCTATCGCCAGGCCCTGGTGGACACCTACCACGTCGGTATCCTAGATTTACAGGATCATTGGCAGCAGTATTTTTCCATGTACATCGAAGGGCGCTGGCGAGCTAACGTGTTCTATGATTTTGATCTCTCTATATTCGAGGGATTGATCGAAGCCGGAGCCTACAGAGATGCCATTGAGGGATTGATGGAGGCGATCGATTTCCTCACCCGATCTGGCGACACCGACCGACTTGCCGATGCCCTGGAATTGCTGGCGATTGCCCAGAGCGGCCAGGAAGCGGGCGCATTGGTGGCGGTGACTCGTCAAGCGATACAGGAGGGCGGTTACGAACTGGCGATTCAGTTAGCGCAATTGGCCGCCGAAACCTATGAAGCTCTGGGCGATACGCGCCGCCTTGAAGAGGTTGAACTCTACCGGGCCTGGGCGCAGGAGGTCCTCGATCTCCGGGAAGAGGTCGCCGCCCTCCAGAAAGATATCCAACTGACCACCCCCACCGGACGGCTCCTGGAGATCGGGCAGCGCCTGAATGAATTGGGCGACACCGAGGGGGTTCATACGGTCAACCAAGCCCTGGCGGAGATCGCCTCTCAAAAGCGCACCCTCTTCCAGGCTGTTAGCAGCATTGGAATTCTAGTTTGTGTTGCATTGATTTGGCGGCGGTTCCGCAACCTGCGAGAGCCGCCCCCACCCGAGGCCCAGTTGCTATGAAAACCACCCAGGTTCAAAACCAAATCCGGCGCATACGCAGGTTGGCTATCTTTCAACGTTTGGTCCGTTATTTGTTGCGCGGGGCTTGGGCGGGCGGCGCGGTTTATCTGCTATTGTGGGGATCTAATGAAATCTGGGGATGGCCGGACGATTCCCGCATCTGGCTGGGGGCCGGAATCTTGGTAAGCTTGGTGATCGCTGTCCGGGCCATCCTGCCGCTCCCTCGACTGCGGCGAGTTATCTGGGCCATGGACCGCCGTCTGAGTTTACGCGAGCAGGTCAGCACGGCCTGGGAGACCATCGAGAAGGGAGCCGAAGGATTGATAAGCGGCTTGCTGCTCAATGATCTCCTGGCTCTCCTGCCGGAGGTCCGCCAGCGAATCTCCCGAAGAGGGTGGTACCTGCGCCGGGAGGTTGAAACCGCACTGATTGTCTTTATTTTATTCGCCCTGGTATTTTTGTCCGGCATCACCACCGCAATCACCCTGGCTCCCTCCGATATCTCCTTGCTCCCCCCTTTGGGGTCCGACCCGTTGTCCTCTGACGTTTTCCCCGGCGGA
The DNA here is from genome assembly GCA_965370435.1 of uncultured Anaerolineales bacterium. Classification (GTDB taxonomy): domain Bacteria; phylum Chloroflexota; class Anaerolineae; order Anaerolineales; family UBA11579; genus CBDUUP01. The sequence goes on from CBDUUP010000003.1 coordinate 15,035, forward strand.
TTGCCCGGACTTGAAATCGCCGGTCTGAACGAGGGCGGCGAAGGCGATATGACCTTCGAAGACTATGCGGAGATCGCCAAAGCATTGGAAGAGCTTGGAGAAGACCTGGAAGACCAGGCCGCCACCAGTGAACTGGCCGAGGAATTGAAAGAAGGGGACCTCGAAGGCGCAGCTCAAGCCCTCGAAAACCTGGCTGACCGGCTGGATGAGTTGTCTGAAGAGACCCGGCAAGAATTGGCTGACGCCCTGGATGAAGCCGCCGATAAATTGGAATTGCTTGGGGAAGAAGATTTAGCCGAGAGCTTGCGGGAAGCCGCCGACGCGCTTCGAGACCATGATGATTCCAAAGCAGGGGAACTGCTCGATGAGATTGCCAGTGAATTGCGGAATTTTGACAACATGCTGGACCAATTGGCCGCCACGCCGCCAGGCGGTGACGGAGATGGTGAACCTGGCACGGAGACTCTGGGCGGCGGCGGCGGAGAGGCTGGCGCCGGCCTCGGGCCAGGGGGCAGCCAATCTGGGGAAGGGGAGACCATCCCGCGCATTGTAGGCGAGGGGTCGTCTTTTGATATTGGCGGCGAGGAGGGCCTGGAAGGTATGCTCCAGCCCGGGCTACCTTATGGGGAAGAAGGTTCGACCATTGTTGATGAGATCTACGATTTTATCTTGGCCGGAAGCGCAGAGATCTATACCGGCATCCTGAGTCCTTTCCACTACCATTGGAGTTGGCGTGATGTGGTTTCGTCGTATTTTTCGCCCTGATCGCGCCAAAGATACGCTGCCCAGCGTACCTTCAACCGTCCCGGTGGGAGCTTTGCTGCCTGCCGAGGCCGTGCGCCAACTAGACCGCCTTCAACTGCATGGCGATAAATTCCTGCATGGCTCAGGGATGGGCCAGCGCGCCAGCATCCGCCGCAAACCGGCCATGGATTTTCAGGAGCACCGCATGTACGTCCCCGGCGATGACGTGCGCTATGTGGATTGGTTAGCTTCGGCCCGGCACGAACACATTTTTATCAAGCAAGGCGAGCAGCCCAAGGAAGCCACAGTGCATATATTGCTGGATTGCTCCGCATCTATGGCCTGGGGCGAGCCGCCCAAATTCATGGCCCAACTTCCTTTGGCGGCGATTTTAGGCTATATGGCGCTGGCCCACGGAGACCGGCTGTTCGTATTCCCCATGGGAGGCGGAGGAAACCAGGCCCTAGGACCATTGAGCGGAAAGGGCCAGGTTCCGGCTTTGCTGAATTATTTCCGAAGTCTCAAGTTCGGCGGGCGGATAGATTTCACCCAGGAGCTGCGCCGTTTCAATCGTTTTTCGTCCTGGGGCGGGTTGGTGTATGCGCTTTCCGATTTCCTGGATGTGGAAGGCCTGGAATCGGCCCTGCGCTTATTTCCTATCCCCACCTGGAATGTGGTCCTGCTCCACTTGCTTCATCCCGAGGAATTAGAACCCGCTCAACGGGGCGAGATGGAATTGGTAGATGTGGAAACCGGCCGCACTGCCAATTACGACCTCAACGCCGAAGCGTTGCAGACCTATCTCCAACGGCTGGAGGAATGGCAGCGCGAGATTGAAATGGCCGCGGTGAAGAACAATGCCATTTATTCCCTCATCCCAACCGGCTGGTCGCTGGCCAAAGAGGTCATCCCTCATTTGCGACGGATGCGTGTGGTGAGGCCGCTGTGAGCCTGGCGAATCCGCTCGGTTTATTGGGCTTGTTCAGCCTGCCGGTGATCGTCCTCCTGCATGCCATGCGGGAGCGCAACCGTCGCTATCTGGTCTCCAGTTTGAGCCTGTGGTCATTTCTGGACATCCAGGTGCGAGGGACCCGGGCTCGTCGCATCCCCATCACCTGGCTGCTCTTGCTAGATTTGCTGATCGCCTTGTTGTTGACTCTGGCCTGGACTTCGCCGCGCATGAATCTGAACGTGCCTGCCCAAAGCGCTCGTCATGTGGTTGTACTTTTGGACGTATCCACCAGCATGTTGGCGGAGGATGGTTTTTCCAGCCGGTTTGTCAAGGCGAAACAAGAAGCTGTTTCCCTGCTGGGTACCCTGGGGCCGCGCGATGTTGGCACGGTGATCACCTTTGGAATTCGGACGAATGAGATCGGCGACACCCGCAATATTTCCCGCAATGAATTGGCCGCCCTGGTGACCAGTCTTCAAGCCGGGGAGACCGGCCACGCGCTGGAAGCCGCCCTGGGGCTGGCCGTCGCCGTGCCCGATGGCCGCATCCCTTTGGAGGTTCACGTTCTGACCGACGGCGCTTTTGCCGAACCTAATTTGAGCAGTCTGGATGTCCCTATTCGATGGCATCGTTTCGGCAGCGGTGTGGACAACCAGGCCGTGTTGGACATCGCGGTCTCCGAACTGATTGAACAGAACTATCAGGTTTTCGCCCGCATTGGGAATTTCAGCGATCAACCCGCGGTCCGCAACGCCTCCTTATTGGTGGACGGTTTTGGCATTGATGTCGTGTCCATCGAAATACCCCCTGACTCAACCGTCTCCTATGTCTGGAATATAGCCGGATCGGCAACCACCGTGGCGGTTAAACTTTCGGAAGGCGACGCTCTCCCGGAAGATGATATCGCCAGCATCGGTGTGCATCCTTCACGCTCGGTTCGAGTCGCGCTGGTCACCGACTCCCCCGAGCCGGTTGACCGTGCCCTCCGCGCGGTTCCCAACGTCACGCTCACCATCCTGACGCCGGAGGAATATCTCCCTGGGTTGACCTATGACCTGGTTGTGTTCCGGGGCAATCTGCCGGAGAGTTGGCCCTCTGGCAGCGTTCTTGTGTTGGAGCCGCCCATGGGCGCAGACCTTCTCGACGTTGGCCCCCGGCGGGAGATCCTCTCTCAGCCGGCGCCCACCGCCGAGTTGTTTCTGGCCGAAGTGGACTTCACCGGCGTGCGCTGGAAATGGACCTGGACCTTGAACCGGATCCCCGAGGGCTTCGCCCCCATCCTGCTCGCCGATGACCTGCCTTTGCTGCTTCGAGGGAGCGTCGGGATCAGCCAGATCGCCGTTTTCCTCCCCGACCTGGGTTCCGGCAACCTCACCCGCCATCCCGCCTTCCCCATCTTCATTGCTAACGTGGCGCGGGCTGCGGAGGGTATCTCGGTGCCGAATAAATTATACCTGGGGGAGCGTTTAGAAATTCCTCCCGCGAGTGTTTATCCCCTGGTAACTTTGCACCTTCCCGACGGCGACCCTCTGGAATATCAAGCCGACCGGCCTGACGTATGGGAGGGGCGCACAATCCCTGGTATTTACATCCTGGAAACCTTGGACCTCTACGGCGCAACCGAAACCTACGCCTTCGGTCTCAACGCCGGACAGGTGGACGAATCGGACCTGCGCCCACAGGAATGGTTCAGCCTGCGCGCCCAAGAGGTTTCGGATCCCGATGAAGGCGCGGAACAAGAATTCAACCTGACGCCCTATTTGTTAGTTGTCGTTATCTTATTGTTTGGGTTGGAGGCCTGGATGGCATGGCGTTAGTCCTTTACCGGCCTCTGTTTTGGTTCCTGGCTGCATTGCTGGTTGCCGTGTTGTTGTGGTTGGGGCGGCGCAGATCCGTGCGCTGGTGGCCTGCATGGGCCATGCGCTTGTTGTTGATTGTGGCAGCGCTGTTCGGCGTTTTCTTCCCCCAGGGAGAATTGCTCCGCCGCGGCATCCCCCAACGCCAGATCATGCTCATAGACCAATCTGACAGCATCCCCGCTGGGGTGCGCGACCAGGTTCAAGTCCATGCCATGAACTGGCAGTCCGCGGCCGGAAATCGCATGGTGATCGTCTACGGGAACGGTGTGCAGCCGCGCCTGACCGACGACGAAGCCTGGCCCGAAGTGGATGGAACCGCAACCGATCTGGTCGCCGCCCTGGAACTCTCTGTCGAATTACTCGGCCCCCAACCCGGAAAGATCATCCTGGCCTCCGACGGCGCAGTCGCCTCGATCCCTCCGGTGAACGAGGCTGTAAATCGCCTGACCGCGCTCGGACATACTCTGGATTTCGTCCCCCTGGAGACGGTGTATCTCTCCAATGATATTTACGTGGGACATTTGTGGGCGCCCACCGGCCTCTGGGAGCAGACCCCCTTCACCGTCGTCCTGCCAGTCTACATGCCCAGAGGCGGTGAGGTCACTTTGCGCCTGGATGTGAACGGTCAAACCCACGTCGCCCGAACCGAGAGCTTGAACGCGGGCGAGAATTACGTCGCCTTTGGCTTGCAGGCCCGTGAGACTCAGATCATCACCTTGCAGGCCAGCGCGCTGACCGAAAACGACCCTCGGCTGGAGAACAACCTCTCCTACGCGACGGTGCACGTATACCCGGCTCCGCGGGTATTGATCGTGACCCAGGAACCGCAGATCGCTGGGGTGTTGGGCGTCGGCCTTATCGAAAATGGGATCCCGGTGGACATGATCTCTCCCGCCCAGGTTCCGGTAAATCTTGAAGGGCTGGATCCATACCAGGTGATCTTCCTGCACAATTTCCTGGCTGACCATCTCTCCAGCGAGCAGATGCGCGCCTTGACCGTCTTTGTCTCCCAGCGAGGGCGCGGCTTGATCTTCCTGGGAGGCCGCAACAGTTACACCCTCGGCGGTTACCAGGACACTATTCTGGAGACCATCCTGCCGGTCAAGTTGGAGCCTCCCTCCCGCGGGCAGCAGCCTCCGGTGACCTTTTTGCTGGTGATGGATCGTTCGGGCAGTATGGGGCGCACTCGGCAGGCCATCCGGCCCATGGATTTGGCCCGCGAGGCCGCCATGCGGGTGATTGACACGCTGAGCGCGGAGGATTATCTGGGCGTGGTGACTTATTCGGATAGACCTACCTGGGCTTTGCCCATCCGGCAGGTGGGGGATGGTTTGCTGCGCCGTCAGGCGCAGGACGCGGTCAGCCAGGTGCAGGCCAGCGGCGGGACCGCGGTCTATTCGGCCTTGAAAGAATCCCTGGACGGGCTGCGCGCAGTGGGCATCCTCACGGAAACCCGCCACGTTCTGCTGCTTTCTGATGGCCGCAGTTCCGATGGTACGCTGGAGCAATTTCAGGAACTCGTCGAACAAGCCCGCGCCGAAGGAATCACCATCTCGACCATCGCTCTGGGAAGGGAAGCCGATCAAGCCTTGATGGCCAACATCGCAGAGTGGGGCGGCGGGCGTTATTATTTTGTTCTTTCAGCGGAAGACTTGCCCCAGGTGATGGTCTCTGAGAGCAAGGCCGCCCGGAGTGAGAACGTTCAGCTTGGCGAGACCAATCTGATCTCCGTTGAGGGTGCCCATCCCATTCTTTTTGGGTTGAGCCTGTCCGACCTGCCTAGATTGTCCGGCTACAACGCCCTCATCTCCAAGAGCGACCGGGGCGCAGAGGACATTTTGCTCTCGGCCAATTTCAGCGACCCGCTGCTCTCCGCCTGGCAGGTGGGTTTGGGGCGAGTGATCGCATGGATGGGCGACACCGGCGAAGATTGGGCCGGGAGGTGGACCACCTGGCCCAAGTTTGGCTACTTCTGGGCGCAGGTGGTTCGCTATACCCTCCCCGACCCGGCCTTCGGCCCTGCGCAGGTGGACGTCCACGTAGATGCAGCGGAAGTGACCGTCACGGTGCGCATCCTTGACACTGTTGACCGCCCGGTGAATCTGGCTCAAGTGGAATTCCGTTACGTTAATTCAGAAGGCATAGGGTATGCCGTCCCTGTGTCTCAGGTCGAGCCAGGCCTTTATGAAACTTCAATTTCTCTCCCCGAGGAGGGCGCATACCGGGCTGTGGTGCAGTATCAGGGCAATGACGGAATGGTTGAACTGCCCGCCTCTTTCGTGGTGGATTATCCCCACGAGTGGCAGCTCGCCGACCCCCAGATCGGATTTGAGAATTTGGTCCATTGGGCGACAATCACCGGCGGCGGCATGGCCGATCTCCTAGTCCTGGCCCCCAGCGACGAGGTGTTGGCCCAGCGCGAAGTGCGAGATATTTTGTGGTGGATGCTGCTGGCCATCGTCGTTCTCTGGCCGGTGGAGATCGCCGTGCGCCGCCGCTGGTTACCCTGGAATTAAATATTTATTTTAAGGAGCGCCGATGAATACGCAAAACAACCCCTCGATCAGCCTGGAGAAATTCCATTCAATTGCCGCGGCCATACGCGCAGAGTTGAAAAAAGTCATTGTTGGGCAAGATGCTTTAGTGCATGATTTTTTGGTCACCCTGTTGGCGGGCGGCAACGCCTTACTGGAAGGCGTCCCTGGCCTGGGGAAAACCATGCTCATTAGCACCCTGGCCGAGACTGTGCACTGTTCCTTCCACCGCATCCAGTTCACTCCCGACTTGATGCCTGCCGACATTGTTGGGACCATGATCCTCACCGAAACCGATCAGGGACAGCGAAAGTTCCAGTTTGAACGCGGGCCGATCTTCGCCAATCTGGTCCTGGCCGATGAGATCAACCGGGCCGCGCCCCGCACCCAATCCGCCCTGCTGGAAGCTATGCAGGAGCGAATGGTGACGGTGGCGGGTCAAACCCATCGTTTGCCCCAGCCCTTTTTCGTGCTGGCTACCCAGAACCCCATCGAAATGGAAGGCACCTATCCACTGCCCGAAGCCCAGCTTGACCGCTTCTTGTACAAGATTCACGTGCCCTATCCGAAAGAAGATGAATTGGTGGAGATCGCTCGCCTCACCACCGGCGCGGATTTGCCTAGAGTGCAGGTTGTCGCCGATGGGGCTGCCTTGTTGGGGATGCAGCGACTGGCCCGGCAGGTTCCCATCGCCGATGGCGTTATGCGCTACGCCGCCCGCCTCATCCATGCCACCCATCCCGAAGAATCCGACGCTCCCGACGCGGTGCATCGGCATTTGCGAGTCGGGGCCAGCCCCCGCGGCATGCAGGCTCTGGTCTGGGCCGGAAAGGTGGAAGCCCTCCTCGACAACCGCAAGGCGGTCGCCATAGACGACATTCGCAAGGTGATCTATCCATCCCTGCGCCACCGCCTGATCCTCAACTTCGAAGCCCAGGCCGACAACATCTCCCCCGACTCCATCCTGGAGGAGATCATCAAAATCGTGAAAGTTCCATAACCTGACCAGGATTTGTATTTTTTTTAAAGGGGTTGAAAAAACAAGACCTATTTCGTTGGGGCGCAGCAGCGCTGTGCCCAGGCGCGTGCAAATATAAATAGCTTTGCCCATTTATCTTGTTATTTAAACAGCGTTGATCTAAATCGCTTTATTCAAAACCTAACTGACCTCTAATCACCATCTCCCTCGATATCCACAATCCCCCAAATCCGTATCGTCCCATCCCGCCCCCCGGAGACCAACAGCATACCGTCTGGAGACCAGGCAACAGAAGTCGCAGACTGGGTATGTCCTTCCAGTGTGTGGAGTAATCTGCCTCGCCTGGCCTCCCATATTCCAATGTTCCCCCGGTTGTTGAATAGATTTACGTAAGCCACCGCCAGCAATTCCCCATCCGGCGACCAATCCAGGCTGACAATCTGGTTGGACCAGGAGAGTTCTAGCTCTCGCTGTATTCTGAAATGACGGGAATCCCAGATGCGGACGTGCTGCACACTGAGGCCTTCATCCTCCCCGCTGGTTGCCAGTTGAGTCCCATTCGGCGACCAGGCAACCTCGTTCACTCTCTTCCCGTAAGCCTCCCGTGTGATGCTCAACGTATTGGTCTCCAACTCCCAGATTTGCAGGGTTCCGTCAGACCGTCCGGCGGCGAGCATTGCGCCATCCGGCGACCAATCCAGGGTGGTGATTTCAACCAACTCTATTTCTTCGTCGGGTTCTTCTTCTCCTTCAATGCTGGCCTCCAGAACGACGATCTCTCCACTTCCCGCGTCCCAGATCTGGATGCCCTCGGCGTCATCGCCCCAGGCCAACCGCGCCCCATCCGGCGACCAGGCCAAACTAAGGGGAATGGCATCGGGAATCGTCAAAGATTCGATTATCCCCCAGGTGTTCGTATCCCATACATAAACGTTTCCATCCTCACTGCTGCCTGCGAGTAGTCCGCCATCCGGCGACCAGGCGACATCGGTCAGGCGATTGGATGCTTCTGAGAGCGTGTGGTCTCGTTGTCCATTGGCTGCTTGATAGATGTATACGTTGCTATCCTCATTCCCTGATGCGAACCGGGTTCCATCCGGCGACCAGTCCAGCGCGGTGGTTTTGTCCATGTAATCGTCAATGGCGCTTGGCGCTTGGCTGTGCGAGAGGGGTGTAAAGTTCACCGCGCCTGTGCGGTCAGCAGATATGATGCCCTCGCCATCCCCAGTCCAGAGAAGGGTCATGATTTCCCCTGCATGGTTTGAATTGGATAAGGTGATCTCGCCCAACTCGACATCCCAAATGCTTATCCCGCCATCTTCGTCACCGGCGGCAAGCTGAGTCCCGTCCTGCGACCAGGCCAGATCGGTCACCCCGCTCATCTGGTCGCTGTTTTCAAAGATGCTGGTGGGTTCTTTGAGGGATGGGTCCCAAATCCAAATGGATTGATCAGCGCTGCCCGATGCGATCAAGCCCCCGTCCGGCGACCAGGCCAGGCTGGTCACGTCATCAGTTTGGCCCCGCAGTTCGTATATTTTTTCACCTTTGGGGAAATCCCATATCCCGATCCGGCCCATCTCGGCGAGGTTGTCGTGTCCGCTGACCGCGATATACTGGCTGTCCGGCGACCAGGCCAGACTGTGAATTGAAGAGTTGTCCCCGAACCTGCGCAGCAGTTCGCCGCTGGAAACGCTCCATACCCAGACGACCCCCAATCCGTCTCCCACGGCCAACAAGGCCCCATCCGGCGACCAGGTCAGGCTGTTATTGAAGCCTGGGCCGGGTAAGTATAACCGGAGGATTTGTCCGCTCTCAATGTTCCAGACCACTACGCGTCCGCGTTCACGGGCTGCCAGGTGAACCCCGTCCGGCGACCAGGCGACTCCGTAAGTGTAGTCATCGCCCAGATGCTGAAGGTAAATCTGGGTAGCGACATCGTAGAGATCAACCCCAAGACCTCCGGCGACAGCCAGGATATTCCCGTCCGAACTCAACGCGATGGCCTCAAGCGTTCCGCGCCCCAAACGCGTCACCTCCTCAACTTGTCCGATATTGTCTCTGGTGATGGCGAATGCAGACTTCAGGAATGCGGTTGGGGTCGGGATAGAGGTTAAGGTTGCCGTTGGAGTTGGCGTGAAGGTGAAGGTCGCCGTTGCTGTGGGCGTGTTGGTCGGCGTAGAGGTCAACGTGGGGGTCGTTGTGCGGGTGGGTGTAGGGGTAGATGTGACTTCCTCGATTGTGCATGCCGTCAGGACGCTGGTTAGAAGAATAAGGAGCGCGAAAAGAATAAAGATGTGAATTTTTGATGTGCGTTGGGTTGACAAGGCCATAACCATTACCTGAGATGTGTTTAGGGATTTCTCTCCGGCGGAATGCCCCAAATTCTCACCGTGCCGTCGTAGCCACCGGAGGCCAGGAATCTGCCGTCCGGCGACCAGGCCAGGCTCTGCACAAAACCTCTATGCCCTGCCAAGAGTCGTATGGCCTCTCCGGTTTCCGCGTCCCAGATGATGATGCTGGTGTCGTTGCTGCCCGCTGCGATCATGGTCCCATCGGGAGACCAGGCGATGGATTGCACTAGCCCGATCTGGCCCTCAAATTTACGCACGCGGGTACCGAAGGATGCTTCCCATAGAATTACGTTGCCGTTGAAATCGCCGCTGGCCAGTTGGCTGCCGTCCGGCGACCAGGCCAAACTGACCACCCGGCCCGAATGTCCCTTGATCTCCCACACCAGTTCGCCCGACTCAACGTGCCAGACCTGGACCTTCCCCAGCGTCTGCCCGACTGCTATCTGGCTGCCATCCGGCGACCAGGCCAGGCTTTCGATGCGGGTGTTGGGATTGAGGGTGTTATAGAGGTCCCCGGTAGCCATATCCCACACCAGGATAGTGCCCAGCGAAGTCCCCGTTGCCAGGAGGTTGCCTCGCGGCGACCAACCCAGATTCGTGATCGGCCCGGCGAAGGGTTCCAGCAAAAGTTCCTCGTCACCGGTTTCCGGGTCCCAGATCCGAATCTTGCCATCGCTGCTGCCCGAGGCCAGTCGTGTACCCCCCGGAGACCAGACCGCCGCGCTCACTGTGCCGGTATGGCCCGCCAGGGTATGGATGGTTTCTCCGCTCTCCACATCCCATAATCGAACCAAGCCATCCGAACTCCCCGATGCCAGAACATCGCCGTCCGGCGACCAGGCGACGCTGAGTACCCGGCCCAGGTGGTTGCTTTCTCGGCTGTCCAGAGAGCGCAATTCTAGGCCCGTCTCTCCATCCCAGATCCGCAGCGTGCTGTCCTCACTGACAGAGACTAATTGCCAGTTTCCCGGCATCCAGATAACGTCTTTCACCCAGGCGGTATGGCCCGTGGCTTCAATGAGTTGATCGCCGCTTTCCAGGTCCCAAACTCTGAGAGAGTAAGGCGATCCGCCAGTGGAGACAACCTGGGTATTATCTGGCGACCAGGCTACACTGTTGATGTTGCTGAAATGATAGAAAGAAATGATCTCTTGGGTCCACCTCGGCCTTATCACGTCCCAAACTCGGACCATCCGATCCGTGCTGCCGGAGACCAGCATACTGCCATCCGGCGACCAAGCGAGGGAAGTGATCCAACCGTCGTGGCCTTCAAGCGAGTGTATCTCTCGTCCCGTCTCAGCCTCCCAAAAACGGAGAATGCCGTTGATACCCCCGGAAACTAAAGTGCTGCTGTCCGGCGACCAGGCTAAGCTCAATACCGAGTTGGTATGGGCGGATAGATCGTGCAGGAGTTCGCCGCTTTCTGCATCCCAGACGAGAACTCGTTTGTCTGCGCTGGCTGAGGCGATCATCCTGCCGTCAGGCGACCAGACCACGCTTTCAACCGATCCTCGATGGCCGAATAGAAAATGGATTTGCTGCCCATCCACCCAAACCCGCACGGTATTGTCATCCCCGCCGCTGGCGAATCGAGTTCCATCCGGCGACCAGGCGACGCAGTTCACCTCCCTGGCATGGCCGGTATAGTGTTGGAGGAGTTCCAGGGTTTCAAAACCATAAAGCCAGATCCCCAGGCTGCCAGCCACCGCCAGAGTCGTCCCGTCCGGGCTTGCGGCAATTTGGTTGATCGTGCCGTTCCCCAATTTGTTCAATTCAACGATCTGTCCCACGGTATCTATGCTGATGGGTGGGGAAGTGGGAAATGGCGTTTCTGTCGGGGTGGCGGTAGGTTCGGGGGTGGGTGTGATTGTTGCCGTAGGAGGGGGGAGTGTGGCTGTAGACGAAGGCGTTGGGGTAGGGCTGAGAGGAGAACTGCAATTCGCCAGCAGCGCGGCCAACAAGAAACTCAACGCGATCATGCGCGGGAGTCTATGAGGTTGTTTTCTTTGATTTACGCGTCGAGACACAAGATCACTCTCTTTATTCGGCGTATCTAAGATACCCCGAATCCTACCTGAAAGGTTCAATATTTTTAAGGGTCGCCGAAAAATGCTTCGATAGCGGCCTGGATTACCGGGTTCGAGCTGGGATCGTCTTGGGCGATGAGGATGTCCGGCTGCAAGCCCACCCCGCCGATTGGATCGTCCAATCCCGGCACCCACCAACGAGCCGCGGTGACGTGTAAACTGGAGTCGTCCCGCAGATCGAATACCAATTGGATCGAATCCTTGCCGTAGGTTGGAGCGCCAATGAGCAAGGCCCGTCCATGCGCCTGGAGCGCACCAGCGATGATCTCCGATGCGCTGGCGGTATAGTGGTTGACCAGAACCACCAAGGGGATATCGGCTAGCGGGCCGGGGCTGTTGACATCAAACTGCTCTACATCCTGGCCGCGGAACTGTTGTTCAATAATGACTCCTTCGCTTAGAAAGAGACGGGCGATGTCAATTCCTGCGTCAAGCAGCCCGCCGCCGTTGTTGCGCAGATCCAGGGCAAAATGGGTCGCGCCTTGCTCCTGAAGATCGGCCACAGCCTTCTCGATTTCATCCGCGGTGCTGGCCGCGATAATGTTGACCTCGATAACCCCCAGCCGCGGCTCGGATGGCTCTAGATGCCAGGTCACCGAGGGGATGGGGATGTCGATGCGCTCGATCTCAAATTCGAGAGTTTCGCCATCCGGTTGGCGAAGGATGGTGATCGTGACTTCGCTTCCCTCCTCTCCCCGGATGGCGGATTGAACCTCTTCATAGCTGGTTTCCGCGAATATTTCGGTGTCGTCCACCCTCATCAGGCGGTCGCCGTCCTGCATCCCTGCCTCGACTGCGGGGCCATCGGGGAAGGGGTAGAGGATGATGAAATTCTCCTCATCCCGCGCCAGGCGCACTCCAATCCCGCCATAATGGCCTTCAAGGACGTCGGTTTGCAATTCATGCTGAGGCGGCTCCACGAATACGGTGTATGGCTCGCCGTAGGCTTGGAGCAAGCCGTGGATCATCCCATATTCAAGGGCCGGAGCTTCTGGCAGCGGGTCGTAGGCATGTTTCTCAAGTAGTTCGTAGGTTTGCAAGAGGATGGCGAATTGGTCGGTGCTGGGACCAAAATATTGATTGAATAGGTACCCGGCAACAAAAGCCAGTACTACGTTCAAGATGGAGAGGAGGGTGTTGATGAGATTGCTTCGGTTTATTTTCATGTAGTCGCTCACTTGAATAATTTGGTTGATAGGATGGTAAAGTTTATCATAACTAGTGTTATGGCAATCATGATTTACAGGTTTGAAGCCTGAGCAACCTTCGCAAGGCTTAGCGCATCTCTGCGATTTAGCCTTGACAGCTTACTAGATGGGAAGCATCCTGAGCCGGTGCGAAGCATCCTGAGCCTGTCGAAGGATGCGACTCGTAGAACTAGAATCGACATCCGAATTCATTTGACGAGCAATCCACAATGGGAGTACAATCAGAGTACTAAATAGACCGTAAGATTATCCGGGAGAAAAGAATATGCGCATAGCTATTATCAGCGACACCCACGATAATATCTGGAAATTAGATAGCGCCATGCCCCAATTGGCTCGGGCCGACGCGATAATCCATTGCGGCGATATTTGCTCGCCCTTTGTGGTTAAACAGTTGGGAGAGGGCTTGCAGGATATACCGGTCCACATCGTTTGGGGCAATAATGATGGCGACCACCGCCTCTTGATGCTGACCGCCGCCCAAGCTGGAAACATCCATATTCATGGAGAATTCGCCGACCTTACCCTGGGGGGCTTGAAGGTCGCCGTGAGCCATTATCCTGAGATCGCTCGCCCCATCGCCGAATCAGGTCGCTATGACTTGGTTTGCTACGGCCATGATCACACCGCCAACGAGGAAGAGGTCGGCCGAACCCTGCTCCTCAACCCCGGCGAGATGATGGGGATGAAAGGGCGCAGCTCCCTGGTCTTATTCACTACCGCCCAGAAAAAAGTGGTCTGGGTGGATATTAACTAATCCATCGTTGCCTAAATTTTGTTAGGGCTGCTAATTTTATTTAACACCAAGACACGAAGGCACAAAGACACAAATATTTTTGGTTTTTCTTCGTGTCTTGGTGCCTTCGTGGTGAAATTTTCGACTGTATTCTATTGGTAAGTTATCCCTATCGCGACACCGACAATTTCGTGATCTTCCCTTCGGTATCAAACGTCATGCGGGCGTAGTGGTGATGCGTGTAAGGATTGCTCTCCACTTGCTTGCTAAGGACCACCACGCGCCGCGCTGGCGAATCAGCCGAGGGAGATTTGGTTTTAAACTGAGCTGTAGGGCAGGAGTGATTATCACCCCGGCATTCCGCGTGAACTTGATTGTATTCCAACCGGGCATTCTGCATTCCGGGTAGATATTGTTCCACCACGCCTTTGACCCGGGCCATTACGTCCTGGGGCACCGGCTGGGAGATGGCCCGATCTCCAACTCGGTCGCAGACCGTTTTCACCTGGGCGGATGGTTTCTGGGCGCGCATCACCGTCTTGGGAAGGGGGACTGCGTCCAAGACCAGGGGTTGCGCCAAAGGATCTCCATACAAGATGAATGAGATGAGCGTTTTTTGATCCTCACCGTCCAGGTATCCTTGCCGGGTGTGCATCTCGCGGGCCAGGCTGATCTTGGCTCGCCGCAGGGCTTCCCCGGCCGGCATTCCCAACCGCAGCATTTTCCAGAAAGAGTGCCCCAGTAGATCGGCCGCGATGAGCGGCGTCGTAATTGACCCGTAGGAGGTGACCGTCGAACCGATGACGGCCTGGGTGCCTGAATCTAGAAATTTCAGGGCCAGGGCCTGGTCAATTGTCTTGTCCATAATATGGGCGCCGTAGCAGGCCTCGCTGAACACAATATGCGGAGCTCGCCCGCCGTTGACCACGTCTTGCGGGCGAAGGGCCACCGGATAATCCGGCCCCGCGGTCTCCGCGAACGGATCCCGCTGCCCGTACCATTCCGAAGAGTCAATCAGGCCGTGCAGGTTGAAATATCCCAACTGAGCTGGACCCAACCCTTTTCCCGGCAGCGCTTCCGCCTCCGTGGGCGGCGAACTGAGGAGATGACGCGGCTCCCCAATGGGACGGAATACGGATAGGGAGGCTTTTCGCCAGACCTCGGCGGTATATCCAAAATTGGTCCGGTTGGCTCTGCGCCGGGGAATGAATCTGGCTAAAATCTTATCCCACAACCGCCGCAGCCAGGACACCGATTTGGGGAATGAATTCTGGTTTTGGGTGATATTGCGTAAGGCTTGAAGAAGGGGACCTGGGTCGCTACCGTTGCCTCCCGGCACGCGGCCCACCGGCCATTCGGGGATGAAGTAATTCTCATCCCTGGTGGCGTAAGGATTGTCCGAGGGCACGTCTGCGTCTGTGTCGTCAACCGGGTTGGGTAAATGGTGGAAGGGAACCACCTCCGGCCCCCCCACGATGAGCAGCGCACCGATCATCTCCCCGCGCTTTCCCAGCGAATCATCCAGGTCTGCCAGAGTCAGTTTTAGACCCCAGGGATCATCGGCCTTGACCGGTTTGACTTTGAAGGCCGCTGTACTCACAGGGTCATCCCCATAAAATAGGATTGCGCCCCAATCGTGGCGGCGGCGGACTGCTTCTACCAACAGCTTCATCTGTTCGTCCAGCAGAGCGGCGGTCTGAGCGCCGTATTTATTCTCCAGCCCGCGGCGGGCGCTGAAAACTACGTATACCGGGAAGCGTCCATCCGAACGGGCGATGTGGTTCTGATTGAGGTTTTCGCCGACCTGTTCCAACTCATTCTGCACCGAAAGCAAAATCTCGGCCGGTGAGAGTTCTGGCGATGGGGGAGGCGCTTTTGTTTCCAGTTCAAATGTATCTTCCACAGAAGCCTGAGGTTCTTCTTTTGGCTGCGGATGAGTTTGGGGTTTAGTGGCCGGTGTTTTGGCCTCTGGAATTTCTACTGGTTGGGGCAGTACGGTTGAAACAATGTCACCGGCTGGCAGTTGGTTCCAGCCCAGCGCCGCGGCTACCCCAGCGGGAACAGGGATGTCCAGGTAAGCCTGGAGGCCTTCCGGCCAAAGTGAGCGGTATGGATGGTCTTGGCCCCACAAGCGGATCGGGGCCAACCCGCAAACATCATTGGCCGCGGCTTTATGCAGCAGGGAGACCGCCTGCTCGGAATGGCCGCTGTCCATCAACGAATCGGCCAGCATCAGGCTGCAAACCAGGTTGTCGGGCCATTGCTTGATATAGAGATCCAACAGTTTGCGAGTCGCCATCCAGTTGCCCGACGCGTGGGAGATTTGCAAATGGGTGACCGCGATCAACGGCGTCTTGGACTCTTCGAGGAGCGCTTGTTGGATTTGGGCGGTCGCTTGCTCGGCATCTCCGGCTTTCAAGTATTGCCGGGCTTGTTGCAGCGCCTCTCCCCACCGGGCAATTGCTTGCGTTGGAGGCAGTCTCCCGCCCAGGGCCAAGACGCAAGCGGCTGATTCGGCGGTCTCAGACTGATTGTTGGCCTTGCGTAAATATGTCAAATGCCGCTGAAAGTCGAGATTCTCTGGGTCAACCGTGCAAAGTGTATCAAGGGCCTGGATAGCCTCCCCGCCGCGCCCAAGAGCATAGGTAGCCTGTGCAAGAAGGAATTGAACCTGTAGATCGCCAGGATAGGCAGCCAGCCAGGCTTTAGCGATCTTGTGGGCAAAAGTATATTCCCGGGCGGTCAGTCCGGTGGATGTCAGAGTTACGAAATGCGATCTTGGCGCCGGTTGGTTGTGAGTTATCGGAGGAATTGAAATGGATTTCATAAGAGTTACGAGGCCTCAGCGGGGTGGTGGACGAGGTTGAGGGCGACGACCGCGGCCAACTTGCGTTGGATAGTTACGTCTCTGGGCGCTAGAGCAGAGGCGCGTTTCAGCATAGCTTCCGCGCCGATATAATCTTTGCTGCCTTTGAGGATCAATCCGGCTTGATAATAAGGTCGGGAGTCGTCTGGCACAACCTCAATGGCTTGTTCGTAAGTTTGAAGGGCCTGGTTGTACTGGCGGCGTTCCTGTTGGGCCCTGCCCAGTTCGAGATAAGGGTCCAGCAAAGCTGGAGATTGGCGGATCGCTTCGCTGAGATGGTGGATGGCCTGGTCTAGTTGTCCGGCCCGCCGCAATAAATGGCCCACCAGGTAATGGAGGTTGGCCTGTTCGGCGATGGGCAGGTCGGCGGCGTTGCCCCGCAAAGCCCTCTGGGCATATTGCACCGCTTCTTTGGATTGTCCTGCCTCAGCCAAAGCGGCCGCCAATGGCGCAAGAACCTCAGAATGATTGGGGTACTTTTTGGCAGTTTCCTGCAAAGCCTCCAGCGCAGCCCCAAAACCAACTGAACGGCGCAGCAAACGCGCCCTTTCCAGGAGCAGAGGAAGGGGGTCGTCAGCCAGAGGCAAGATGTTTTCCACCGCCCTCAACGCTTCTTCGGGACGGTCCTGGGTGTCAAGCACGCGCGCCATCAAAACCAGCACCTCAGGCTCATTTGGCTGGATGCGCAGCGCAGCTTTAGCGTATTTTTCGGCGTTCTTGATGTCATCGCTTTGTAATGCGATTTTCGAACGAAGAAGCAATGGCGCAATGTTGCTGGGAGCCAGCGTGATGGCCCGTTCCGCACAGGTGGTTGCCTGAGGGAGATCGCCGTTGGAGTGGTGAGCCTTCGCCAGCGCCAACCATGCCTCCAAGTTTTCAGGCTCCAGGTGGCAAGCTCTCTCCAGCGCGGTGACAGCTTTTCCCGGCATTCTATTTTCCAGGCAGGCATGACCCAGCGCTAGAAAATGGGGCGTGTATTTGGGTTCCAATTGGCTGGCAGTTTCGAGGTGCTTTATCGCCGCCGATGAATTTCCACTGACCCGGCAGAGTTTCGCCGCCAGGGCATGCCAGCGAGGTTCGCCTGGATAAATCGCCAGCGCGGTTTGTATAGCCTGGACTGCGAGGGACACTTCTCCGGTACGGGGAGCGATCCGGGCCAGGATCACGTGGTTGAAGGGGTTCGATGGACAGAGTTCAATCACGTTTTTTATAGCCGCTATCGCCTCCGTAGGATGAACACTCTCCAAGGTAAGCGCCAATTCAGCTTGCACTAGATGGGAATCCGGAAAATCCTTAGCGATCTGCCTTGCGCCTTCAAAATCCCCGCTCTCTCGGAGGGCTGCCATCCAGGCCGCGGTGTCCTCCTCGTTCGGAGGCAGAGCAGAAAATGCCTGGATATTGTGGGCGTTGGGATGGAATACTGCCGGGCCGCGGACCTGCCAGCGGGTGATCTCCAGATGGGGATGTTCCGACATCGCCCCCCGTCCCACCGCCTGCATTGCGCCTTTAAACAGACGATGGGCATGCGAGCCTATTGCCGCTTCTCCAGGAGCATGGCTCACCGCCTCCATTGTTTGGCATTTACGCTGAACCTCGGCCCGAGAAACCAGCGCCCGGGCCAGCCGAAGGTGAGGCAGAGATTCGCGGGGCGAGTTTGCCACTGCTTGTTTTAGCAGGAATATGCAGGCATCCCAATGTTCCAGGTCCAGGGCTGCCTCCGCCGCCGAAAGCAAAGTGTTGGTGGCGTGTTCGTCTTTGGGTGATACCTGATCGCCGATAGTTTCGAGGGCGGTCTCCAGCACTTTCTCGGCGGCTGGTTTATCGCCTCTCCGAGACGTGAGCCGGGATTGGAGGGCTAATACTCGCGGGTGATTTGAATCGATTTGTATGGCGATGGTCAAGGCTTCGGCCGCAGCAACTTCTTGATTGGCCTCTAGCGCTAACTCCGCTCTGAGGCAATGATAATGTTTGAAAAGTTGGTTGTCCTGGAAGGCTTGGGGCGTTTCAAGGTTTATAAGCTTTCGAGCCAAATCGGTTTGCAAATTGGTTCGGGCGAGATCGGCAGCCAGATAATATAAGGCCGGATCCTCTGGCGAGAGTTTGATCGCCTCTTGAGCTTGAACCAGGGCTTCGGCGTATTCGCCTGCGGATCGCAGCACCCGGGCCATTTTTTTATACAGACTGGCGTCTTCCGGTTGAAGATTGCCTGCGTGTTCCAGACAGGCTAGGGCCGCTTGCGGACGTTTGAGTTCCAGGAGCAGATCGGCCTTGGTGATATAAAGGGTGGGATCATCTGATTTCCCGGTGATTGCCTGTTCGATAACCTTCAGGGCTTCCTCAAGCTCCTCGTTGGCCTGATGAACTTCAGCCAGCTCGACTAATAAATCCGCGCTCGCTTCGGGTTCAAGCGTCAAGGCCCGGGTGAGGCATTCCGCAGCGCGGTCGGGTCTATCCAGGCGCAGGAAACCCCGGGCTGCATGGCGCAAGTCGTTGGTCGTGGCGTGCTCCGATTCCAGGATCTGGGTGAATGCCTTTTCAGCCGCCGTAGTGTTGCCGGTGAACAACAAGGCATGTCCCAGTCTACTTTGTAAATGAGTTTGCGTAGGCGCAAGTTGAGCCGCCCGTTCCAGGGCCTTTATGGCCTCTTTCTCTGCATCCAATCGGAACGCCAACTCACCAAACCAGATGAGAGTCTCAATATCTTCTGGCGCGCAACCCTGAGCGGCCCGTGCGGTCATCATGGCGTTATCTTTCAGTCCTGCGGCGAAATAGGCTTCTGATAGGGTTCTGAGAATTTCTGGGGTCTGTTGGGTTTCGTTGGCGAGTTCATCCAGAATAGCGATGGCAGTTTCGGGTTGCTCCAGCACCAAAGCCGCTCTAGCCAGTCCAACACATAACCGCGATCGCCACCCCTCATCTTGGGCCAGGTCGCTTTCCAACGCCTGTTGGTACAGTTGGAAGGCGTGGGTGAACTCGCCGTTTGCGGCATACGCATCGGCGAGCAAGGCCAATGCCTCGTCATAAAGCGGATTAATTTGCAGGGCGCGTTCAAACGCTTGTATGGCTTCTTGGGGTTTCTCTCCCAGGAGCAATTGGGCGCGCCCATAATCCATGTAGGGTTCAGGGTATCCGGGTTCGGCGATCAGGATAGCGGCCAATACCGTAAGGGCTGGAGCGGGCTGGTTGAGTTCAAGCAGCGTCTGAGCGTAAACGTGAGCCAATTCGATATGCGCGGGGGACGCCTGGTGAGCTATCTCCAGCAGTTGCCGGGCTTCTTCGTATTGGCCGAGTTGGTTCAAGGTTTGGCCCAGGCGCAGGCTGACTTTTTGAGAGAGGTCGCTGGGTTGGGCAAAGACCTGCGAGATAGATTTGGCCGTTTTTTGGAGAACGGAGAGCGCTTTAGATGGGGATTCATCAATCAGGTAGGCTTCGCCCAGAGAGAGTTGAATCTCCGGCGCATCGGGGACATTTTTGACACCCTTTTTCAAAGTCTTGATGGCTTCTTGGTGTTGTTCGTGAGACTGTTGGAACTGCGCCAACGCCAGCCACGGTCTGGCGAGGTGGGGGGTATGTTGGGTTGCCTTACGGAAGTGCGCCTGGGCGGTTTCCGCTTCCTTGAGTTCCTGATAAGCCTCTCCAAGAAGCGCGTGAGCCATGCCGTCTTCGGGATTGCTTTCCAGCGCAGTCCGGCAAACCTCGATGGCCTGCAAAGGCATGTCGTTGTGCAAAGCGCAGTTTGCCAGTGCATAACGGTCTTGATCGCTGGGGGTCTCGCTTTTCTGGAGGACCGCTTCACGCTCCACGTAGGCATCCTCCCATTGTTCCACGGCTTCCAGGGTGTCGGCCAACAACCGGCGATAATTGACCTCATCTGAGTTTAACGCCACAGCTACTTGAGCCGTCTCAACGGCTTTCCAGGCCTGCCCCAATGCAATTTGGGCCTGGGATAAATATGCCAGGAGTTCGGGGTTGTTGGGCTGTCTGGTAATCGCCAGGTTAGCGGCCTGCTCGGCTTCCGCAGAGAGGCCGAGATTCAGAAGCAAGGGAATAAGACTTTCCAAGTGATCGAAGCAACTGCTTAGATCTACCTTGTCGTTGAGGTTATCGAGAGCCTGCGTTGCTGATTGGCGCGCCTTTTCCAAGTTTTCTTGATCCAGGGCGATGTGGGCGATTGCCAGCAGCAGCGCGGTGTGGTGTTGGGGATCGAATGATTCATCAAGCCGGGTGAGCTGCCGTATCGCTTCCTCCGGTTTTCCAACCTCAAGGAATGCGAGCGCATGGTTAGCGATGACGTTTACCGAGTCGGGCGCATAGACCGCGCTCTCCTGCCAGGCTGCCAACGCCCCAACCGGGTCATCATTCTCCGCCGCGATTCGAGCTAACTGACCGGATAGATCTACTTGCAATCGGCGGGCGGCTATTTGGGCTTCTTCCAGTAACGGCGTCGCCCGGTCAACGGAATTAGAGATTTGGTGGATTTCTGCTCGCTGCAGCAATGAGTCAATTTGATTGAGTTGATTATCGAGGTTGGAAGCCAGGAGAAATGGGTGAGAGGTTTCTGTATCCAGTTGCCGCGCCAAACTTGCAGCAAGACCGGGTCGCTGCACCGCGATCTGGCGCAGCAGACTTTGGCGTTCTCTGGCCGGAATGCGGTTGGATAAATTTAGAAGGATTGCAGATTGCTCATCGGGTGAGAGCGGATTGCTGAGGAAGGCGTTCAGAGCAAGATGGAGGTGGGCTTTACTAGACTCCGGCTGAAGAAGAGCAAAGAGCAGCTCCTCCGCATCCGGCGCCATCATAAAGAGACAAGCCAGAGGAGTCTTCCAGATTTCCAGAGATGTGCTGTTCAAGACCTCGATTAGATCATCCCAGGAATTGGTTTTCCAGCGACGTTCACGTAAGGCCAACGCAAGCAAGCCCGAAGCAGCTAACGGATGATGGTTTTCAGCCGGTGGCTGGTTGCCGGTCGTTGTCTCCTCCAGGGCCAGAGCCGCTTTCCGGTGTAATTCCTGGTTGAGTGATTGCAGGGAATCTTCTCTCAGCGCTGCGAGGGAAAGTTCTTCATCCAGGGCCAACAGCGCCAAAGAGGCCGGAGACCAGAGCGCCGGTTGATCGCCAGCATAGACGAGGGCGCGGTCTCCGAAGGCCGCGTTTTGCAAGCTTTCCCAAACGGCGGCATCCTGGCGCAGCGCGGCGGTCAACCAGGGAAGGATGTCATCCGGGACAACTTGTTTTAATTTGACGATGAATGGCGTTGGCTTCATCAATTCAAGTCTCCGCTGATAGGACTAAAAATCTATTTGGGTCCAATCCAAATTAGTGACGAGCAAATAGCTCACGCTCATGAGGAATACCCCCAGAATGGTGAGAAACACACCCACGCCCGCCGAGGTCCGGATGAGTTGGGCTAACGAGGCGATCAACGCAGAAGTGTTCCCTACCAGGCCAGAGATGTCCTCCGCGATGCCTTTTTGAGCCAGATGGACGGTTTGGGTGGTGAGTGTGCGCACGTCACGTCCCATGGAACGTGAGACCAACACCAGTACCCCTAACGAAAAAGTCACTAGGCCTAGCGCAAACACCCCCGCGGCCATCAGTAACAGAACTTCAGGCAAAGTTATTGATTCCATCCAAAACTCCTCTAATTTGACTTACAAAGGTATAGGTGCAAGATTTGTGCCTTGTTGAATGAGGATAGGATATACTTACCATCTTCCTGTGAGTGAGGAATGAATTCCAGTTTTCCACGAAAAGTACCATTGACGAATCCCTACAATGGGACT
>CBDUUP010000004.1:0-36046 GCA_965370435.1 uncultured Anaerolineales bacterium
TAGTCGGTCTCGTCGGTGGGGGTGGTGTCCTCCACGTAGATGGCGGTTTGGTCGTCAATCAGGGCCGCCAGGCAGTCGCCGCCTTCCAGGGCGCAGGAGGTGTTGACGCTCAGGTCGCCGCTGTCGGTCACACTGGAAGACCAGGCGGTCAGATCACCGGTCTCGAACCCGTCCCAGAAGAGGGTGGGCGCGCTGTAGGGCGCGGCTGAGGATACACCCACGACTCGGTTTTCGTAGTCATAGGTCAGGGTCTGCGTGCTGCTATCCCAGGGGCGGGTGATCATGTTTCCGTTGGCGTCGTAAGTGTAGTCGTCGTCGCCCAGGCTGTCAACGGCGTGGGGGCGGGTGCCGTCGGAGTAGTCCAGGGTGACGCCCGCCTTGCTGCTCAGGCGTCCCTGGCTGTCGTAGCTGTAGGTCTCGGTGTCGTAGTCGCCGTATTCGTTATCGTCCCCGGCGGCGACGGCGGTGGCCAACCGGTCCAGAGTGTCGTAGGTGAAGGTCTGGGTCTGGGTCACGCCCGTGCGCCAGTCCTTGATCTCGGTCACGTTGCCCACCAGGTCGTACTCATATATAAAATTGATATGGCTTTATGAGAGGTTTGGTCTACAGATCGTCTACGCTGCGGATCAAGAATGATTCTAAATACTCTTCATGATCCTCGAACGTCCATCGTTCGTGGTGGTAGTTTTCCCAACTAGCATAATCTTTTAATCTGTTAAAGGCAATGTGCTTGGAATACCCAGCCTCTAGGGTCGCTTCCACAACGGGACGTGTACAAAATAAATGAACGTAACCTTTCATTCCGAAGAAATCAGAGCCATCCCAAGTTGCCAGATCTACTTGAATTCCATTCGGCAAAGGATCACTATTTGGAAAATCATAATTTACGAAACCACATACGGGACAGGGACTAGTTAATGATTCCGGTTCTAGCAGCCTCACCCAGCTTGTCGGGGTCAATCGAAAATATGAAGGTATTTGTTCTGGCAATTCTTTCTTCGGTTTTTCATACCATCCTACAATTTTGATAGAATCAACTTCATATCCTGAAAAATCGTTGCCTTTCCAGAGTTCCACCAAATCCTGTCGAAAAATTTTCAGCCCATGTGAATTCCACAAATATTCTACAAAACCTCGTATTCCCAAGTGGTTCAAGGAGATTTCAACTGGATTCTCAGGATTTTTCAACACGTTGCAGGATTGACAACGTCCCCCGCTGTTGATGGCTTGTCCACCAGCGTAATACTTATGGTAAGCAGCGTAATTCATATTAAAAACGTATAAATCATCCATGCTTCACTCGCATAAATTTTCATCCAATGAATTTTGTCTATTATTGTGCCTGATTATGTCGATATTTTCCATATTCTTAGAAAGCTACACAATAGTATCACTTAACTGACATTTTTTCAAAACAATTAGATATAGATAGGAATTACGCGATTGCTCAGAGGATTTGAGTCTAGCCAATGGAGACTCGGAAATTGAGAATGGTGAATTGAGAATTGGATTACGATATGAGAAGAACCTTCAATTATCTTCAATCCTATCTCAATTCACCACTTTCGAAATAGCAGACCAATTGCGCAAATCCTAATAGAATCAGATTCACATCACGGGTCTAATTTTCTTTATTACGGCCAGGTCGCCCCCAGTTCATTTGCCAGCGACGCAGCAAAGTCCCAGATCTCGGCCGCTGTTGCATTTGCGTTTCTGTCTAACCATGCACCCCAGCGCTTATTCCAATTTCTATGCCATTTGTCGAATCCACTACCCTTCATCCAAGTTCCCCATATGGGATCATTGATATTTACACCCAGATTTTTAAATTTTTGTACAAATTCTTGAGGTAGGATGTGGTGAGCGGTGGGATTTATCATTCCTTCTGGTATTGGTATTCTTTGCATAAGATTGTGTCTGAAATTTCTTTTAGAAAAAGACCGATATTTTTTGGCCATACTCTCTAGAATTTCATCAGCGTTATCTCCTAGAGCATCTCTGAGGTATCTTTCTAACGCTTCTTCCCCCCCCTCTTCGAATGCCTCCTGTGCTCCATTCATTACTGCTCTTCGAGCGACATCATCAGCAGGCAATCCAATTGGTAGAAGCTCATCTGGTTCTATCAACTCAAAGATAGCTGATAAGGCAATATTTAACCCCGCCATCAACTTCTCTCCAGCAGTTGCATTTGGATCAGCCAGCACTTTCCCTGATTCATATATATCCCAGGCGGTAATCGCATAATCAATAACCTTTGTAATTATAACAACTACGGCGATTACTATGCACCACGGACAGTTTCCAGAATCATCCGTATACTTAAGCGGGTTGTTAAAGGTATATGCGTATCGGTCGTAGGCCTGGGGATAATAAGGATCAGGTACGATGGTGTCAGCCTGGAGGAAGCGTCCGACTGTTGGATCATACCAACGGGCATTGTAGAAATAAAGTCCTATATCAGTTTCTTCCCTTTGGCCGGTATATCCCCTTGTTGACGGGTTCGTGCCTGAGCTATATCGTTCCTCTCCCCAGGCCTTATAACGTCTTTCACCATATATACTGTAGCTTTGTCCATCAACATCTACAATGATCGAAGTGCTGCCCAAGTGGTCATCTAATATCCAATAAACATCTTCGTTAGTCCCATCGTCCACCCTCATTGCAGAACCGTTATAAGTCGTTATAACCACATCATCGGTAACATTTTTTTCATAGACTCCACCAATATAAACAACTGTTGTATTATCTATGACAGTTTTTGTCCGACGTCCTGTACCGTCATACACCATCCCCTCCGCCTCTGTCCAGGAAGCGTAGTTGTCGAAGTACATGGGGCCGAAGGTGCCGGCGTCTATACCCCCGGGGGCGCCTAAGCGAGTCTTGTCCACTTGATGGGTGTCGTTATCTATATCGGTCAAAGTTCCCTTCAATTCGCCGTCTATCCACAAACGAGCAGAGCCGTCATCGCCGCCGCTGTCCGCGCCCCCGTCCGTGTCGGCCCACCATTCCACCACGATCTCGTTCACATCATCGCTAATGGTTTCCCAACTGGTGGTCTGTGGGCTTGGGTTGTCGTCGTTCACCTGCAGCCGGATATCATAACTAGCACCGTTCTCTTTCAACTGTACCTGGAAAGCTACAACGGTATCATCCAGGGCTTGGAAGATGTCGTGGTCGTCGCCGGAGGTCATGGTCAAGCTGTTGGGGTTGAAGAGGAAACGGGCCTGATAGTCGGTCTCGTCGGTGGGGGTGGTGTCCTCCACGTAGATGGCGGTTTGGTCGTCAATCAGGGCCGCCAGGCAGTCGCCGCCTTCCAGGGCGCAGGAGGTGTTCACGCTCAGGTCGCCGCTGTCGGTCACGCTGGAGTCCCAAGCGTCGAGGGTCCCGTCTTCAAAGTCGTCGCTGAAGCTGTCCAGCGAATTGGTATTTACTGTCGCATTCTTTCATTCGGGTCACATTTTATATATCTTTATTCAAACAGCAACTCAATTCTCTATACACTCAGTAACGTTGGGATCAAGAAAGAGCTTATAGAAGTCATTAATCTCCATTACATTAGTATTGAGAGGTATTAAATACCACGGAAATAATTCCTGGAGATCTTCTTCGGTTAGTTCTTCATCAGGTGACCAAAGTTCAAGAGAAGGACCGATATGTTGTGGGCAAAATCGAAATAGAACATTCTCAGTACCTTCTATTTTGATAGATTCAGTTGGACCACTAAATATCGCCATATTCCCTTGCTCTGGGTAATAAAGAGCCATGTAAAAAGTAATAGATTCAAATTTTACATCATAATCTAGAAAGATCTCAGTAGGCTTGCCATACACCGATAGAACTTGATGAAGCTGATAGCTCAACTCGGTTCCCACCGTGTTTACAGACATGGATGTGACCATCCCATCCCGAACAGAAAACTCGGTGTACCCCTCATCATAACCCCATCCAGGAACGTGGTATTCCACACTGTACCTTGTGATGAGGGGGGTGTTTTCTACTTGCTCGATTCGAGTGGCGAAGGTCGCCAGAAATTGCTGGGCAGTTTGCCAATCCGTTTCACCGGGGGTTATCCCCCACCAGCATGGTAATTGGCATCCCCGGTTGGTTTCAAGCAGTTCCTGCACCATAGCTCGCGACTCTTCGCGTGACAGAGTTGGCAAGGGAGTCCAGGTTAATGGATTCAAGGTGAGGGTGACGGTAGGTGTGAGGGTGGGTGTTGTGGTCGTAGTAGGCGGCATTGTTGCAGTTGGCGTGTGCGTAGGCGGCGCTTGCGTAGAAGTCGCAGTCTCCGTCATCTCAACAGGCGATCCACATCCTGCCATGAGCGCCAACAAACATATCGAGATTAGTATTTTTAGGTATGTACTGTCGCGGTTTTTCATTTGTTTCACCTTCCACTCGCATCTTTAATCCATCCCTTCATGTTATCATCCATAAATCCTGAGCGATCTTGGGCATCGGAGGTCATTTCCCCATCAACCACCTCCCATTCACCTTGGACCCATGCCACGAATTGATCCGCGAATTCCTCTCCTTCTTGATCTTTATTTTTAGCGCCCATGTGCCAGGTCATCGAATTTCTAGGACCGGCAAAACCGGAATGATCAGAATCTGGATCTGTGCCCCTTCTATTCGCAAAACCGGGATTTTGTTGTTCGCTATGGAGAGCAGCTACCCCTTGCCCTCCTATTCTATTATTAAAGGCATGGCCGAGTTCGTGAAGAATGAAGTTCACACCACGCAAATCCCTGTCGGTGGATACGGCAGTGGGGAAGGTGGCTATACCAATGGAGCGTTGACCTTTGGTCAACCCTCCCGCGGTTACATCATCACCGTCATACTTACAGGTAAACTTATCCTGGCCACATTTACCAAAGATAAAGGGGTTGATCATTGTAACCCCGAAGACTGCTTTAAAAGCCTCATGCGGGGATAAGTTGCCTTCCATTTCGTTGCTAAAAGCAGCTCCAGCCAATCTAAGGGCTGAAAGGATCCATCTTTTTTCTTCGTAGGTCCACGTCCCCGACAACTTCACCCCAAATTTCTCTAGATCCCGGTCAACTGCGGCATCTGAGTATGGAGCCTCTGAACACTCGGTCGAGTTGGGGTTCTCGTCGCAAAATGTAGCGGTTGAACTTTCGCATTCGCTTGGATTCTGGGAACAATACCACGATCCCGTAGTGCTTGGCGGCTCTGTGGGCATATGACCACTGGGGTCGGTCAAATTGATAGGATTATTGACCACGTAAGAGTACCTATCATAAGCCTGTGAGTTGCCCGCGCTGGGTAAAATAGTATCCGCCTGGGTGAACCGCCCCAATGCAGGATCGTACCACCGTGCGCCGTAGTAATACAATCCTATATCCTCCTCTTCTCTCTGTCCGGTGTACCGGAGGGTAGTCGGCGTTGTGCCATCAGTGTAACGCTTATCCCCAAAAGCCGTATACCGGATCTCACTGTTGTAGTATCCGGCCAGTTCGACGGTTTTGCTTGTACCTCCAAGGTGGTCTTTCAAGAGGAAATACATGGTCCCATCGTCTCGCATGGATACGCCGCCGTAGTAGGTCTTGACCACATCGTTGGTCACATCGAATTCATAATGTTTGCCTATATAGATGGTCATATTGCCATTCACCATGGTGCGCACCCGATTTCCGGCTCCATCATAAGCGAAGTCATAAGCGTTCATCCAGGAATCAAAATCATCGAAGTACATTGTCCCGTTGGGGCTTGATTCCAACCCCTGCACCGCCCCCAAACGAACCTTGTTCACCTGATGGGTGTCGTTGTCCAGGCCGGTGATCGTATCATCCAGCACACCGTCTATGGAGAAATGGGCCGTGCCGTCATTCGCGGCTGAGGCCGATGCAGCCGACCAACTCACCATGATCTCGTGTTCGGCGTTGGTGATGGGTTCCCAACCCGTGGAGGAGGGACTTCCGCCGTCATCGTTCACCAATAACCGCACCTCATAACTGCTGGCATTATACCGCAACTGCACTTCTGCCAAGATCGTGGCTCCTTCCATGATCTGGAAGATGGTGAGGGTGTCGCCGTCCAGGTCCAACCCATTGGGGTCGAAGAGGAAACGGGCGTTGTAGGAGTCCGAATCGTCGGGGGTGGTGTCCTCAACGTAGATGGCGGTGTTGTCGTCGATAAGAGCTTGCATGCAGTCGCTGCCCTCCATCGAGCAGGAGGTGTTGACGCTCAAGTCGCCTCCGTCGGTCACGCTGGACGACCAGGCGTTGAGGGTCCCATCTTCGAAGTCGTCGCTGAAGCTGTCCAGCGAACTGGAGTCGTCCACCGCGGTCAGGCGGTTCTCCTCGTCGTAGCCCAGGGTGTAGACCTCCCCGCCGCCCAGGTCGCGCCCGGTCATGTTGCCCATGGCGTCGTAGGTGTAGGAGGACACTGTGGTCTGGTCCTGTTTCAAAGTTGTCGCCGCGTGGGGGACCGTGGCGCTGTAGGTGTAGTCGGTGGCCGTGCCCTGGTTCTCGGTGTAGCTGTCCAGCACTCCGGTGCCGGAGTCATAGTCGAACTCCTCCTTCACCGTGCTGTTGATCTTCACCTCCGTCACTCGGTTCAGGTCGTCGTAGGTGTAGTCTATGGTCTCGGACGCCACCGCGTCCACGATCCGGGAGATGTTGCCCACCGCGTTGTAGGTGTAGGTCAGGTCCTGGAAGGTGACGGGGGTGGGGGTGAAGTTGTTCTCAGTCACTACAGTGTTCAGGCGTCCATTCCCGTTGGCGGTGTCCCAATCGTAGTAGGTGTAGGTGGTTTGCAGGACGTAGCTGGAACTGATGTCGCCCAGCTCGCGCAGCACCACCCGCCCGGCCACGTCATAGCGGGTCTCCTTCAAGTAGGTTGTCGTACCCACGCCGTAGTCGCTGGTCACACTGTCCAGCGACAGTTGGGGGTGGTAGCCGAAGGTGAGGATCTCCCGGCTGGAGCCGTCGTCTCCCACCGGGTATTTCATCGTCACCGGCAGGTCGGCGCTGTTGTAGGTTGTCTCGGTGACGAAGGTCCCGGCGTTTTTGATGGTCTTGGTCTCCTTGGTCTTGCGTCCCCGGTCGTCGTAGACCCAATCGGTGGAGCCGGTGAGGTCGTCCATGCTGGTCATTGCCCCGATGCCTTTGTTGCCCCCGGCGGTCTCGTCGTAGGTGTAGGAGAGGTGCATGGTGGGGCTGCTGGGGCAGGTCTCGCTGGTCCCGTTGTAGTACTTGCCAGTCATGCGGTTCATGTCATCGTAATACATGCAGGTGTTCTGTCCCAGCCCGTCCTCCTGGCGGACCAGGTTGCCCAGATCATCGTAGGCGTACTCCCAACTGCCCAGGTCGGGGTCATCCATGGTCAGTTTGCGCCCGGTTGCGTCGTAGGTCAGGGTGATGGTGGTGGCGTCCTGCCCCGTGCCCTTGGTGGCGGTCAGCAGCAGGTTGCGGTCGTCGTAGGTGTAGGTCAATGACGGGCCGATCTGCGCCTGAGCGTCGTCCAGGTTCTTGACTTCCACCACCCGCCCCCGGATGTCGTTGGTAGTCACCGAACTGCGTCCCAGGTCATCGGTGACGGTGTTCTGGGTCACCAGTTGGTTGCTGACCCATACCTGGACGGTCTCGTAATTTACCTCGCTGCCGTCGGTGGCGGTGGCGGTCACGGTCCGTCCCCGAATGTCATAGGTGGTCGAGGTGTAGTCCACGGTGGCGAAGTTGGTAGCCGTGTAGCCGGAGCCGTTGGAAGCCGAGTAGGGCACCGACTGTTTGACCGCCCGTCCCACGTCGTCATATTCGAATCCCACCACGACATCGTAGTTGCTGTAGTTGGCCCCCACCTGGATCTTGGCCCCCACCATCTTGGACTGCAGGAGCTGTCCGGCCCCGTTGTAATACTTGCGCATGGTGACGGTGTTGGAGGCGTCTATCTTCTGAGTGGCGTCCACCCGGTAAGGATAGACGGAGTCATTGTAGGTCACGCTGAAGGTGGCCGTCCCGGACTCATCACCCGGCTGACGAACGGTCAGCAAACGCCCGAAATTGTCATAGGTGGCGGTGGTCTTGGTAGAAGCCCCATTGGGGCCTTGTGCGGTGAGCATCACGCCCAATTCGTAGTCATAGGTCATGGTGCTGGATTGGCTCAGGGCGTTGGTGGTTGTGGTGGCGTAGGTGTAATAGGTGGTTTCGTAGGTGATGGAGGAAGCCCGCGAAGGGCCGCTGGGCGCGGCGGATGCCGTGCCGTAGTTCTCATAGATGGTGGTGGCGGTCACGTTGCCGTAGGCGTCGTATCCGAAGGTAGTCTGGCTGTAGTCGGTGCCGCCCATCCAGGTGCGCTGGGCGGTCATCTTGCCCTCATCCGGCGTATCGTTGTAGGTCGTATTGGTGTCGTAGATGCTGAGCGTCTGGGCGATTATGTCCCCAGAATCGTAGTCGCAGGTCCCGCCGGGGCACTTGTAGTGGGTCACTCGGGCCGGGAATCCCACCAGATAGACGGGGGTCTGTGCCCCCAGGTCTTCATCGGGGTAGTAGTTGGTTTTCGTGGCCTTGTACTCCACCCACCCTGCGCCGCCCGCCTTGTCCCAATCCCAGTAGGATTGGATCACACGGGTCAGGTTGCCGAACTGGGTGCCTGCGTCAGCGCCGCCCTGGTCGTCGGTGTTGTATTCGTATTTGGTTTTGGCGGCGGTGTACGCAGCGTCGCCATCGTAGTTCCAGGAAATGGTCGAATCCAGGTAGACAAAATGGCTGTCTACGCCGCTGATGAACATGATGCTGTAATTATTGGCCTGCGCGCCGTAGACCACCCCCTCCCGGTAAGAATCCATGTACACGGTTCCATCCTTGGTGGCCTGCTCGAAGCGCCAGTTCAGGCTGCTGGCCATGTCGTAGCTGAATTCCCCATTTTTGCCGGGGGCTTCAACTTGCCACACCCGGATCAAAAATTCATCGTCGTCATCCACCACGATCATCAACACGTACCAGGCGTCGTAGACGAAGTCGGTTGTGCTGATCAAGGTGTCGCCCCAGGTGTTGCCCCCGCCTGCATCGTTGTAAAGGACCTGGATGTATCTGTCGGTCCCGGCGCCGGAACGCACCTGGATGCCGAAAGTGCTGGTCGAAGCCCCGATCTGGAATCGGGCCTCCAGGTCCGATTCTCCGGTGGGGACCTGGAAGTGCATGATCAGGGACTCCCCGTCGCTCAAGGCGTAGCTGTCCCGCACCAGGGTGGTGTCCCAGTCCGAGTTGGGGTTGTTGATGACCAGCGCGTTGTCGCCGCCTACTCTTGTGAAGGAATGTTCTCCGGCCGCGCCGGTGGCCGTCCAATAGGCGCTCCGGTAGGACTCCATATCCTCCCAGAAGTCCTCCGTGGAGGTGATGCTGACCGCATCCCGGCCTTGCCTGTTTTGAGTCTGGTTGTAATAGGTGGTGGACACCAGGCCGTCGGGATTCTCGACCTTCACCATGCCGTGCCCCCGGAATTCGACGTAGTTATTGGTGGCGGCGTCGTCGTAGGTGTAGGTCATGGAGGAGTAGTTGGCGTCATTGTTGGCATAGACCCGCTTCTCGGTCACCCGATATTTGGTGGTCAGCCGCACGGTGTCAATGATGGTGAACTGGCAGCCGTCACAGTTAATGTACAGCGTGGCGTCGTCGCTGGTGACCGGAATGGTGATGGTGCCTACCTTGGTTTGGAAGCTGGAAGTGAGATTATCAAACTCAATGACGATGGCGTTTTGAAGCCCGTCGTCAATGCCCACGTCGGCATAAGTGCCGCTGCCATACTGCTTGACCCTGAAAGTGATCTCCAGCACAGACCCCATAGCGACGAACCCTTCGGGCAATTTATGGAAGGCGTTCCCATCCACGGCGAGATAAGCGCCATTGCAGAATATATCATCCCCGCCGTAATAGGGTTCCCAGCCATGAGTATTTTCGTTGCAAGGTGTGGATCCGTTGTAGTCCATCTCATTGACGTCCTCACTGTCGTATCCAGTTTCGTACCACTGTTCGTAAGTGTAGGTCGCCTTGCCGCCGTAGCCGTTTTCTCCCTGGGTGAGGTGGTGGTCGTCGCCGTAGGTGAAGGTCGTGGCCGGAAGGCTGTCGAAGCCCGCCCCGTTGTCGGCCATTTCCTGGACGCTCACCAGGGTGAGGGTGTAGCCCTCCGCAGGCCATTGGTAATTGGGGTAGACCGTATCTCCGGCGGTAGACTCGTAGGTGAAGTCATATTTTCGTATCGTATCCCAGCTAGACCCATTGTAGTGTTGGATCTTGATTTCATCCAACCATTTACGGGTGAAGAACACCGTGCTGGTCAGGTTGAGCCAGTCGCTGGCATAGTCGGTCCGCCCTCCGCTGATATTGAATTCGATCCGGTATAAGGAGCGAGGATAGGTGATGGTGTTGGGATGCACCTCCATATCCATGTCTACGATGGAGGTATCTTCGCAGGCGTCCTGGGTGTTTTTGGTTCTGGTGGTGTAGGTGTAGGTCATTTTCTTCCCGTAGATGTTCTCCACCTCGGTCAGCGACCAACGCCAGGTCGCGGTCAGGCGAGTTACGTTATTACAGCCTTGTGAATAATTGTAAACCGGCATGGTGGCCTGGTGGCCGAAGGTGTATTTATTGCCCATCTTGTCCCAGCCGATCCATTCGTCGGCGTTATCGTCATATTCAAACCGCCAGAAACTCTCGGTTTGGGTGTGGAAGTAGCCGCTGGTGGAATGCTCCACCAGCAAGCCGCCCACCCCGTTCATAACCAGGCTGGCCGTGTCGTTAGATAGGCTATAGGGGGTGCCTACTATGTTTCGCTGGATGTAGCCGGTGTCTAGCGACCAGCCCATCCCCACCCAGGAGGCCTGCTGCTGGTAGTTGGCGCCGTCCACCGAGCCGCTGTTGTAGCTCAGGCTCAGGCTGGGCTGCAAGCCCCCCGGCCCGGCAGGCACCTCGAAAGGCATGCTGTAAGTGGCCGCTCCGGTGAAGGGCGAGACCTGGAATGGCGCCAGGGAGGGCAGGCGGGCGGCTTCGTAATTGTTGATGTCGTAGTCGAAATTGGTGAGGTGGTTGCTCCATCCGGTGATGACGTTGTTCTCGGTGTCCACCTTGGAGGGTAACAGCACCCAATAGCCCAGGGTCTCATCGTAATATTTCAAGACCAAGCTGGCTTCGTCCCCCCATATTTGATTCTCGTCGTAGCTTATCTCGATGGTGATGTACGCGCCAAACTGGCTGACGTCCAGGGAGGAGGTCTTGCCGGTGGCGGTGATCTCAATAGGCGCTCCACTGGGGGAACTGCGATAGATTTCCGCATGCGCTGGCGGGCGGATGCGCAGGTCTACCGACTCGGTCAAAGCGCCGTTGGGGACGGTGACCTTTATGTGTCCATCGTCCGTGGTCACAACGCCGCCAGCCGCGTCAACGGTGAATACGCCCTTTTCTTGGAGGGTCAGGTCGGCGGTCGCCAGGGATTCTTCTCCCTGGGTGAGGGTAGCCTGGAAAGTGTAGGGGCCTTGGGCGTCGGCGGCTACCTCCCAGCGCACCAGGCCGTCGGCCTGGTCGGGGGTGAGGGTCAGGGTTCCGGTATTGGCGTCAAAAGCATCTCCCGGAACGTCCAGAGGGGAGAAGCCCTCCGGCGCGGTGATCACCAGGGTCAGGGGGGTGACATCTTCTGACGCTTTGAGCGCCAGGGTCAAGGGGTTGTCCCATGAGGCGGTCAAACTCTCCCATCCGCCGATCTCCCAGAACACGCTCATGGTCCGCCCGGCGTAGATCTCTGTATCACGGGAGGTGAGGGCCAGGGATACGGGTTCATCGACGGGGGTCTCTTCGGTGGGGGCCGGGGTTTCGGTCACCGGAGGCGTGGCGGCGGGGTCTTCGGTCGAAGTAAGGGGAACCTCAATAACTGCGGAGGCTTGGTATGAGGCCGCGCAGGATGGGGTAGGGGTAGCGTACACTCCCAATTGCCCACAGGGATCAGAGTCAGCGACCGGCGTCGCCAAAGGCGACTGGGCCTGCTCCGGGGCGGGCGCTTGTTGAACCGGCAGTTCCGGCTGGCGCGCAACGGCAGTTTCACCGTCCAGGGGGGCTTGAGCTTGCGAGGAGGCAGACTCCTCCCTGGGTTGGTAGGCAATGCTTGCAGCTGCCACAGTCAAATTGGGCAGCAGTATAGATATGATGACCAGCGCATTCAACGTCGCGCTAGTGAACTTGCGTATCCCTTTACGCCGGAAACGCAAAACGCGCCCAAGGCGCGCAGTCAGGTTGGATTGGGCTTCGATGGTCGAGAGAGTCATGGCATCCTCCATTGTGCTAAGTTGTGGGATTAATGAAGCTTCTATTAGGTTACGATTTAAGTAAGATAATGGTTCAAATTCAGTTCTCAAGCGAAACAGATTTCAAGGTGACGAATACACCATTACGTAGACGAAAAAGGTTCAAAAAAAGTTCCCGAATTTCAAAAGATTTGATGAAATATTAACATCTCTCCACCCAAAGCAGGTCTCTTGCTGCCAATAAGAATTGATTGGCTCCCCCTTGCAGAGTCGTGGGAGAGGTAGTCTGCAATAGGATACTAGGAATTAGAATTGGCGTCAAAGGACATTTGTCCTCAAAATATTACCGTTTTGTCCCATCTAAACCATGCGGTTTAATGTTTCATTGAGAGCGGACTCATATTTCGCTCATAATGTGTTAATGCAGATCCAGTTGAAATCACTCCTTGTCTCTTAATCAGCGTGGAATGAGTCTATGCCATATGTGTGAGTCTATGGTGTCTACTGACGGAGCAAACAGTTATCCCCTTTATCCATTGTTTCTATAATTTCCACCCTATTTGCACAATAACTGCACCAAAACTATCCTGGGATATGAAACCTATCACCAAAGCTAATCTCTAATGTTCTGAGTTTCTGATCCTTCGATACAGATCATCGAAAATCTCAACGATCTCAGGATCATCACCGATCTGCTGCAGATAACGATCTACATCCTCGTAGCGGGTAACAAAGAATTTCTCAAAAAGCTGTGCCCCACGCACGATGTGGTCAACTGGGGATACTGGGCCGTAATCCGGTGGACGCAACCACACCGCCCAAGAAGACGCAGAAGGAAATGCAGTTCTACGATGAGATCCAGGCGCAGGGATTGATGATCGCTGCTAAAGCGACCGACGACCGGCGCCTGGCCCTCTACCAACTGGCAATCACCACCGGCATGCGCCAAGGGGAGTTGCTGGGCTTGAAGTGGGACGATCTGGATTGGGAGCGCAAAACCCTCCAAGTGCAGCGCCAGTTGAGAAGAGTGGTCGGTGGCGGCTATGAACTGGCAGCTCCCAAAACTAGGGCAGGCGGACGATCACACTGGGGGAAGCCACCGTTGAGAAACTGCGAGAACACATGCTGCGTCAGTATCGGGAGAGGCAGGTTGCCGGTGATCGCTGGCAGGATTGGGAACTGATCTTCCCCTCCACGATTGGCACACCGATGGACAACGTTGGCTTGCGGAAATCCTTCAAGGCGCTCATCAAACAGGCTGGACTGCCCGAGATTCGTTTCCATGACCTGCGACACACAGCCGCGTCGTTGATGCTGAACTACGGCGTTCCGGTGATTGTGGTTTCGCGAAGGCTGGGGCATTCCAAGCCCAGCATAACTCTGGATGTGTATGGACACCTGATCCCTGGCATGCAGGAGGAGGCAGCGACCCTCATGGATGAGATTTTGACGCCCTTGGAAGTGTCTGGTTGCACCCAAATTGCACCAGAAATGAAAGAGGTACTGAACCGATAGACTCTAGACCGCCAAATGTGGGGGATATGTGATCTACAATGCCCTGTTTATGGGGTATGATTCTGAGATGAAATCAACTACACTGTAACACCAAGACACAAAGGCACAAAGGCACAAAGTTTTATGTTTTTCTTAGTGACTTTGTGGCTTGGTGTCTTAGTGGTAATGTTTTTGCTCACTACCCGCGAGTTCAGATAAATCGTCAAGTTATTTATAGACGCGCCCTTAGTGGTTAAGAAATCCCCTCAATCCACAAACCGGTACTTCACCAATGCCCACACCGCCTCAAAGGCGTCCATGATCCCAATCTTCTTGCCCTCCGAGTAATCTCGGGGGTTGAAGGTGATGGGCACCTCGAAAATGCGCACCTTGCGCTTGAGCAGCTTGGCGGTGATCTCCGGCTCGAACTCGAAGCGTTTGGCATGTAAGGGGATGTCTTGCACGATCTCCCGGCGAAAGAGCTTGTAGCCGGTTTCCATATCGGTCAGGATATTGTTATACAAGATATTGGTCATCAGAGTCAATATTTTGTTGGCCACCATGTTCCAGAAGAGGATCGGCCGCCGCGGGCCGCCCAGGAAGCGCGAGCCGTACACCACGTCGGCGATGTCCTCCTCTATGGGTTTGAGAAGGGCGGGGTAATCCCGGGGGTCGTATTCCAGATCTGCATCCTGGATGAGGACCAGGTCCCCGGTGGCGTTCTTGATGCCGGTGCGCACCGCGGCGCCTTTGCCCCGGTTCTTCTCGTGGAAGAACACCCGGATAGGCCCCTCTCCGTCCAATTCGGCCAGCAGATCGCGGGTGCCGTCCACCGAGCCGTCGTCCACTACGATGATCTCACTCACCAGTCCAGTGTTCTGGACCCGTTTCAAGATCTCGCTAATGGTGTTAATTTCATTAAATGCCGGAATAATCACTGTTAGTTTCATGACCCTGATTATACAAAATACTATAAAATAGTACAAGTGCACGTTTGGACTATCTGAGACAGCGTGCTATAATCAAGGTATTGGAAATTGGCGGTTAGAACACTTTATTTGCCCGCCAATGGCAATATTGGTATTGTTTTGGAATAATTCGGCCCACGCCGCTGTTCCATTGCCGTTTTGTATGACCGGCCATATGCCGATGGCCGGAGGACGGTTCATGGACGGGAGGTAGAATCTTCTATGACTAGTAAGGCAGTTGCCCAACCAGTTCGACCGAATTCCAGCAGCCTGGGCCAGCAAGGGCGCGCGTTTATCCCCACCCCTGTCTCCCGGATCGAAGACACCGGTCTCTCTCAGTTATGGCTGCAAGACCTGGCCCTCAAGGTTATGTACTTTCAGGGCTACCTGACCGGCTTCAAGATCGCCGAAGAGATGGCCCTGCCTTTCGCCGGGGTGGTGGACCAGATCATGGAAGCCCTCAAGAGAGAAAAATTCATCGAAGTTCGCTCCTCCCAGATGGGACTGGGCGAAGGCGCTTACCAATACGCCATCACCGGGGCGGGGATCGCCCGGGCCAGGGAAGCGCTGGAGCGCAGCCAATACGCTGGGCCAGCCCCGGTCCCCATCGCCGCATACAACGATGCTATCCGCAAACAAAGCCGCGGACGCCCGGTGGTCACCAGCCGCGCCATGCGCCAGGTGCTGTCCCACATGATCATCAGCCAAAAGACCTACAACCAGATCGGCCCGGCGGTGAACTCCGGCCAGTCCATGTTCCTTTACGGGCCGCCCGGCAACGGTAAGACCACCATCGCCCGCGCGGTGGGCGACATGATGGGCACCGAGGCCATGTATATCCCCTTCGCCATCTACGTGGACGGGCAGGTGGTGAAGCTGTATGACTCGGTCAACCACCAACTGGCCCCCGACGATGACACCACCACCTCCGGCACCGGCTCCCTGCGCAGCGGGACTCGGCGGGACCCCCGCTGGGTGCGCATCCGCCGCCCCTTCATTGTGGTGGGCGGAGAATTGACCCTTTCAGGGCTGGACCTGGTCTTCGATGACATCAACAAATTCTACGAAGCCCCCTTCCAGATGAAAGCCAACGGCGGCATATTCTTGATCGATGACTTTGGCCGCCAGCAAGTGCGCCCCCGCGACTTGCTCAACCGCTGGATCGTGCCTCTGGAAAACCGTATTGACTACCTGACCCTCCACACCGGGCGCAAGATAGACGTTCCCTTCGATGTGTTGGTGGTCTTCTCCACCAACCTGCCCCCCAAAGACCTGGTGGACGAGGCCTTCCTGCGCCGCCTGCGCCATAAGATCGAGATTGGCGACCCCTCCTTTGAAGAGTTCCGGGAGATATTCAAACGGGAAGCCTCCAAGAAGAGCATCCCCTACGACGACCAGGGGTTGGCCTACCTGCTGCAAGAATGGTACATCAAGCGGGATCGCAAGCTGCGCGCCTCCCATCCCCGCGATATCTGTGAACAGATCATGGACATCAGCCGCTACATGGCAACCGAACCGGTCATGTCCCGCGAAATGTTGGATCGCGCCGCCGAAGCCTATTTCGTCGAGTTGTAGCCTCAATCCTGGTGAACGGTCAAAAACCTTTACCACCAAGACACAAAGACACTAAGTTTTTTTGTATTTCTTGGTGACTTCGTGTCTTGGTGGTAAAAATATCCGATATTCATAAACAGCACGGAGGAGAACGATGTTAGATCAACTTCCCCAGTTCGCCATCATCGCCCACCGCGGCGCCAGCCAGCACGCGCCCGAAAACACCCTGGCCGCCTTCCGTTTAGCCCTGCGCCAGGAGGCCGACGCGGTCGAGTTGGACGTTATGTTGAACGGCGATGGGGAAGTTATGGTCTTCCATGACCATACCCTGGACCGCACCACCAATGGTTCCGGGCGGCTGGTAGACAAGACTCTGAAAGAACTGCGCCAATTGGACGCGGGCAGCAGCTTCGATAAATCCTTCGCCGGAGAGCGTATTTCCACCCTGGGGGAAGTGTTTGAAGCCATAGGCCAAGAAACCTTCATCAACGTCGAACTCAAGAACGGATTTTCCTTCACCGACAACCTCCCCGCTAAAGTGGCCGCTCAAGTACAAGACCACGACATGCAGGAACGGGTGTGGTTCGCCTCATTCAATCCCTTTGTTCTGTTCCGCATCCAACGCCTGATGCCTGAGATTCCCATCGGTCTGCTGACCATCGGGGGCGGGCTGGGGTCTTTTACCCGGCTGGTGTTCGGCAGCCTGCTCTCCCACCAATCCTTACATCCTCATCGGGGAGATGTTTCAGAGAAGCTGCTGGCCAGCGCCCAGCGCAAAGGGCGGCGGCTCTATACCTACACCGTCAACCAGGCCCAGGACATGACCGACCTATTCAACCTAGGCGTGGATGGAATTTTCACCGACGACCCCATGCTGGCCAACCAGGTGCGCGGAGAACACACCGCCGGGCAAGAGTCAACCGAATAAGTCTTAATCTTTCTAGTGCTTCGTCCATCATGTTTTGACAGGTTCATGTCTGTCAACCTTGCGAAGGTTGTTGGGAAAAAGAGTGATTTTGCCCTTGAAAACTATTTTTATAATGGGTTTGAAGCCTGAGCAACCTTCGCAAGGTTTTTATATAACTCTTCGATTGAGCTTTGACAGATTACTAGTTAATCTTTTACCCATCAAGCATAGTCAATCTCAAGCGTATCGCAAATCTGGGTAAATAAAGCCCCAATATTGAAAATCAGTGAACTGCCTGTATTCACTCCCAGGCGCTTTACTCTGTATCCAACCGCGTAGTGTGCGTCTCTCTCAGTGTCATCAATTGTAAAGCCACCCTGAACTGTTTCATCACCGGTTACTTTTATGCGTCCTGGATTGGCTTCAAATTCTTGAGCGCAAGTTTTCAGCAGCATCACTTGGGTAGATTTGGAATCAATCTTTTCAATATCCAGTTCAGCGCCTAAAAACTTGAATTGGGTCAGGATTGAAAAATCTTCTTCTGTATCAAATGACACAATATCAATATTTACAAAGAATTTGCTGCCAATAAATCCATTCTCAATTGCAAAATCAAAATAGGCGGTTGTATCGCCGCTAACCCTCCCGCCGCCATCCAGATTGTATTTTTTGGTTATAACGGCCAGGATTTTCTTTAGGCCAGTATCGAAATCTTCCCGGAAATCAGCATAGAGCTTTTCCCTGAGGAAAAGAGGAATTTTA
Organism: uncultured Anaerolineales bacterium; assembly: GCA_965370435.1. Taxonomy (GTDB): domain Bacteria; phylum Chloroflexota; class Anaerolineae; order Anaerolineales; family UBA11579; genus CBDUUP01. The sequence continues at coordinate 17,939 of CBDUUP010000004.1, forward strand.
CAATCATCTATGAGGATAGGTAAAATAGTGATTTTCTTGTCATCAACCTCTCTTATCAATGCGGCATTGAGTTCTTTTTTTACCCAATCAGATTGTATGGAGTTTTTAGATAAGACGATGCACATATAACTCGCGCCTTCAATGCCATCCTGGATTTTGGTGATGAAGGAATCGCCCACGCTGATTTTCCATTTGTCTTTCCAAACCTTAACATTATGCCTGACCAGTTCGATAGCAAGCTTATCCACGAATTCAGAGTCTTTGTGATTATAGCTAATAAAGACGGACATAGTTCAGCGGCCTTTGGTGAAAAAAATCCTATTTCCTATTTACTTAGTTTCTTACTACTTGTCGCCCAACTTCTCCATAAACCCACTGAACTGCTCGAGTGCAGCGGGTACTCAATCGAGCGGGTCATTGCCGGTAATGATGCAACACTGCCCGATTTACTTGTGATTATATCTTAATCATTGCTTATCATAATCTGTAGTTTATTTAAGCATACAGCAAACTCACTTGTTTAACGTAATGAACAGAGAACCTCCCGCAGGTTATACTTGAGGAAAATCTACCCAATTTTTCCAGACCTGACCCTGAAACGAACATATTTCGACCCAACTTGCGGGAGGTTGCATAACCTCCCAATCTTAAAGTTCAATCCATCACATGTCCAAAAGCGGGTAAAATATACCTCTGTAGCTAATTAGAAACCCACCTGAAACCCAGGAGACCTCGCCTTGCGAAGATTCGCCTCGCCGCTCAACCCCATCATCTTCATCCTGCTGGCGCTATGCGTGCTCAGCCCGCTGGCGGTGGGAAGAGCCGCGCCCGCTTACCAGGGGCCGACCCCGGAGGAGCGCGCCCAGGCCCTGCTGGAAGGATTGACCCCCGAAGAGCGGGTGGGCCAGCTCTTCATGTTGACCTTCACCGGCGTTGAAGCGGGCGAAGAATCGTTGATCTATGATCTGATCGCCAATTACCATATTGGCGGCTTGATCTTTCTGGGGGAGAACGGTAATTTTTCCGACTCCGCCAACACCCCCGAGGGGATCGCCACGCTGACCCGCACCCTGCAAGAGATCGAATCGCTCACCTCCCAGGGAAGCATGACCGACCCGGTCAGCGGAGAGATATTCTCCCCGGCCTTCATCCCCCTCTTCATCTCTATCTCCCAGGAAGGGGATGGCGCTCCCTATGACCAGTTCACTGCCGGACTGACCCCCCTGCCCAGCGGGATGGCCTTGGGCGCCACCTGGCATCCCGACTACGCCCGGCAGGTTGGGTATGTGCTGGGGGAGGAGTTATCCACCCTGGGGTTCAACTTGCTGTTGGGGCCTTCATTGGATGTTCTGGAAACGCCTCCCGCGGCGGGAGGGCTGGGCATCCGGGTCTTCGGCGGCGATCCTTACTGGGTGGGACAGATGGGCAGCGCTTATGTGACCGGCGTACATGAGGGAAGCCTGAATCGAATTACAGTCATAGCCAAGCATTTCCCTGGCTTTGGGGGCACCGACCGCCTGCCAGGGGAAGAGATCCCCACCATACGAAAATCGGTTGAGCAGTTGGGATTGATAGACCTGCCCCCATTCTATGCAGTCACCGGGGAGGCAGAAACCCCGGATGCGACGGTGGATGGGTTGCTGCTCTCCCACATCCGAGTCCAGGGCTTGCTGGGCAGCATCCGCGCCAGCGCCCAGCCGATCAGTTTCGACGCCGAGGCCCTCGAAATCTTGATGGGGTTGCCCGCCTTGGCCTCCTGGCGAGCGGATGGCGGCCTGATGGTCAGCGATGACCTGGGCAGCCGGGCTGTGCGCCTGCTGCGAGACCCCAATGAGATCAGCTTTCCAATTGACCTGGTAGCCCGGGATGCCTTCATCACCGGCAGCGACCTGCTTTACCTGGGCGGTTTTGTGGATGAGGAGAACCCGGAAAATTACCCCGACCTGATCCATGCCCTGGATCAATTTGCTGAAAAATACCGCATAGACAGCGTTTTTGCGGAAGATGTGGACGCTTCGGTCTTGCGAATCCTGACCCGCAAGTTCCGCATGTACGAGACCTTCACCCTCACCTCCGTGCTGCCCGATCCCAATGCCTTGTATGTATTGGGGCAGGGCGAACAGATCACCCAGGATGTCGCCCGCCAATCCGCCACTCTGATCTGGCCCTCCGAGTCAGAACTGGACACCGTGATTCCTACTCCCCCCAGCTTGAGCGACAAAGTTGTCTTCCTCACCGACACCCACCCGACTACCTCTTGTGCAGAGTGCCCGGAGGAGCCTACGTTAGAGGCTGACGCCCTGGAGAAGGCGGTGGTAGCCCTGTACGGCCAGCCGGGCGGACGGATCGTGCGCCAGAACCTGACCTCTTACTCCTTTGAGGACCTGGAAGCGATGCTCGACAGCGATGGGGGATTCTCCCAACTGCAAACCGATCTGCGCAACGCCCAATGGATTGTGTTTTCCCTGCTGGATGTGGACCCCACTCGCCCCACTTCCCAGGCCTTACATCGCTTCCTCACTGAACGCCCAGACTTGCAAGGGCAAAAGCGCATCATCGTCTTTGCCTTCAACGCCCCCTACTACCTGGATGCCACCAGCATCGCCAAGCTATCCGCCTACTATGCCCTGTACAGTAAATCTCCGCCCTTCTTGGACGTGGCCGCCAACCTGCTCTTCGATGAAATTCAGCCTATCGTGGGCGCTTCCCCGGTTTCGATCTTGGGGATCAATTATGATTTGACCTACATGACCTCCCCGGACCCGGTCCAGATCATCCCTTTGCACTTCAATATCGAAGCGCCGGAGGTGGAACCCGACGCCGTACCACTGCCGGTTGAAATCAATCTGGGGGATACCGCCCCGGTGCGGACCGGCGTCATCAAGGATCACAATGGGAACTCAGTCCCCGATGGCACTCCGGTGCGCTTCTTCCTGGCGGAGGTGGAACCAGAGACCAATACCGTGGCGCTGGTATTGCTGGAGAAGACCGCCACGACGGTGGAGGGCGTGGCCCACATCTCCTTCCAGATCGATACGCCGGGCAACATGGTGATCTACGCGCTCTGCGGACAGCCGGAAGCGTTCTCCGAGGAATTGAACTTTATCACCAATCCCCTGGAAGTAGACCCCACCCAAACCCCGGCCAATGTTGAGACCGAGGCCCCCCCGGCAACCGCCCTGCCCACTCAGGAGACGCCCTTCCCTACCAGCACACCCCAACTTCCCCCTCCAGAAACCGGAACCGAATTCGCTGATTGGCTGATCGCTTTGTTGGTGTCGGGGGTTATGGCGGCGACGGCTTACCAACTCAGTTCGCTGGCCGGCCGGGTGCGTTGGGGCATCCGTTGGGGGTTGGTGGCCCTCATCAGCGGGATGTCCTCCTACACCTACCTGGCCGCAGGATTACCGGGCAGCGACCTGGCGCTCAACAATTGGGGGACTCTGGGCGTAGCGCTGAGCACCCTGGCCGGCGCGGCCGGCGGCATGGCCCTGGCCTACACAGTACGCATCATCCGCCGGGTGAGAAGAAAGAGGAAAAAATAAGGATGAAGAGCTTTGCCCTGAGCTTGTCGAAGGGCAGAAGAAAGGAAATTGGATTGCGAATTTCGGATTGCGGAGTATGTGATTGTGCCTCAGACGCATTGAGCGTTTAACCCCCCATCTTGTCTCCCACAGTTTATTCGCCCACTTGCTCCTTGCATACTTGCCCACTTGCAACTTGCCCCCTGTTTCCCTGTATACTTGTCTACTTGTTTATCCCACTGCCTCCCTCACCTCAAAAACGTCACGATCAAACTGACGAACAGCAGCCCCAGAGAGATCAAAGCCAAAGTGCGCTCGACCGGGGCGGAGAATACGTCTGCCAGGGTGGGCGTGGGCAGGGGCGCCCGGGGCTTGGATTTGGGATTCCAATCGCCCAGCAGCGCCTGGCGGAAGGTTTCCATATTCTGGGGGCGGTCGTCGGGGTGGAGGCGCATGGCCCAGAGGATAGCCCGCTCGGTGCGGGGGCTGATCTCCGGGTTGAGGGACTGGGGAGGGGACAGGCGTCCCGGGCTGAGGAACCGCTCGCGGGCTTCGATGGGAGGGGTGTTGGTCAGCAATTGGTAAAGGGTGGCCCCGAAAGAGAAAACGTCGCTGCGGGCGTCGGTGTGGCCGGTGTCGCCGCCGTACTGCTCCAGAGGCGTGTAATGGGCGGTCCCCCGGCCCTGCACCACCGTGATGGTCATCTCCTCCGAGGCCAGCACCTTGACCAGCCCGAAGTCCACCAGCTTGATGGTCCCTCCGGGGGTGAGCTTGAGGTTGCTGGGTTTGATGTCTCGGTGGAGGATGGGGGTCTCCTGGCCGTGCATGAAGGTGAGGGCCTCGGCCAATTGGCTGGCCCAGGCCAGCACGTCCCGCTCCTGGAGGAAGGCATCTTGCCGCTTGGCCTCGTGCATGATGGTGCGCAAGTCTTTGCCGGGGATGAAGTCCATCACCAGGTAGTCGCGGGTCCCTTCGGAGAAAAAATCTGAGACCTTGGGCAGGTTGGGATGGTCCAGGCGCGCCAACACCGTGGCCTCGCGCTCGAACTGGTCGCGGGCTTGTTGAAGCAATTCCGGCGGCATGGAGCGGTCATATTCGACCTCCTTGAGGGCGCAGAGGCGCCCCTCCAGGCGCAGGTCTTCAGCCAGGTAAATGCTGCCCATCCCCCCTCGGCTGATGAACCGCCGGACCTTATATCGATTGTAGACAGTGTCGTCGGCCTTCAATGGCGGGGCCATGAAGTTTACCTCTCGATAAGAATGTGGACGATTGCGATTCTCAATTGTAACAGTATCAAGACTCAGAAACAGGGCGGGTATCCATCCTGGCAGAAAACTTGATACTGCATAAATCGCGATTATCTGCTACTATATAGGTGATTGACGGTATGAACATTAAGATAATTCGGCGCCTTTACCGTCAAATCACGGTGATTGAGAAAAAAACACTCAATCACTTGGCAAATGCGCACATCGTAGTTATTTATTCAATTTTCTTTGCGCATTTGCTAAGGCAGAAGCACGCGAGCGGCGTACCTTTATTATACACCGGAGAGTCGTTTTATGGAGCGGAAGGACGAAGAACTACCCGTACTGGTGGGGCAGATCGGGCCGTTGAACGGGCAGCGCTGGACCTTGGATAAGCCCTTGACCGTGGGGAGGGATTCTTCTTGTGACATCGTTATTTCCGACCGGCAGATCTCCCGGCAGCACGCCCGTTTCACCCCCCGCCTGGATGGGGTTTACGTGGAGGATATGGGCAGCCGGAACGGCACTCACTATAACGGCAAGCGCATTGAAACCTCGGTGTTGTTGGAGGATGGGGATATGATCCAGGTTTCTCTGGCCCAGCAGTTCTTGTACCTCAGTTCAGACGCTACCATGCCCCTGGAACTGAGCGACGTTTCCGCCATGCCCCTTTACCAGGGGCGGCTGCGGATGGAGAAGCGCTCCCGCCGAGTCTGGGTGGGCGATCTGGAGATCGTGCCTCCGCTTTCGGTGGCTCAGTTCCGCATGCTGGACCTGCTCTACGAGCGGGACGGGCGGGTGGTCTCACGGCAGGACTTGATCGAGCAGGTTTGGGGGGAGGAACAGGCCTACGAGGTCTCCAACCAGGCCCTGGACGCCCTGGTGCGACGCCTCCGCGACCGCCTGGCCGAATTAGATTCCGACCACATGTATATCGTCACCGTGCGGGGCCACGGGCTGCGGCTGGAGAATCCGCAGAAGTAGGGGGGAGGGGAACAGGTAGACAAGTAGACAAGGAAACAGGGAGAACGCTAGATGAGGAGTCGAAGCGCCAGCCCTTCAGCCGGGACTTTTCTATTCACCCAAATGGCCTGCACAATTTCTATTGCACCCAACAATATCATAACCCGCGACCTGCCAACCTTCAACCTCCCAACCTTCAACCCCTCCTCCCCACCCACTTGCCGAATCCTCGATTTCATGTGACAATAGCCGGGGCTGATACACCCTATCCCCACGCGACCCCTATAACCATTTCCCCCTGGATGGAGGCAGTTTCGAGAGAGTGAAGATGAAAAGATTGACTGGTCTCCTTTTAGTCCTCCTTCTATTGTTGACTCCCTCCTGCCGTCCCATCCCCTACCGGACGCCAATGCCCGCCTCCCCTACCGCGCCCCCTCTCCCCACAAAATCCAGCAGCCCCACGGTCAAGGCCACCATCACCGCCTGCGTGAATGCCTCCAGCCTGAGGGTGCGCTCCGGGCCGGGGACCGAGTATGCCATCGTGAGCGGCCTGGAGGAGGGCGAGTGTGTTGAGCTGGACGGCCGCAACGAGGACGGGGAGTGGGTGAGATATGCCGGTGGGTGGATGGCGGCGGGTTTCCTGGACTACGTCGGATCCATCACTGAACTGCCGGTCGTGTACAGCAGCACGCCTACGGCAGAAAACGGCGGGTCTTGAGCCAATTCTTCCATCTCCTTGACTTAATAATACTACTCAAGGCAACCGACATCCCATGAAACCCCACGCCCCTTCCGACCTATCCTCCTTCCACATGACCCCCGCAGACCCAGACCGGCATCTGATGCCCATATCCCAGATGACGGCGGATGCCTTCGCCAACGGGCAGTACGTTGACGAGATCAGCCGCCAGTATATCGGCAACTGCCATTACGACTGGGATACCTCCCGGCTTATCTGGGACGAGGAGCGCTTGATCCACCATTGGGGCGTGTGGGGCTATCCTATGCGGGTGGGGAGAGTGACGCTCAAAGTTGCGGGGATCGGAGCCGTGGTCACCGAGGAGGCCTACCGGAAGCGGGGACTGATGGAGAGGGCGGCTCTCGACTCGATCGTGACGATGGGGGAAAACGGGTATGATCTCAGCATCTTGCGGGGCCGCCATTACGTGAAGTTCGGCTACGCCCGGGCCTGGAACTACGTCACCTACCGCCTGACCCCGGAGGAGATCCCCTCCCTGGAGGCCCTGCGCCCCTATGAACTCCTGGGGCCGGAAGAAATGGACGCCATCATCGCCCTGTACAACCGGGATCACGAGGCCTTCAGCGGGACTTGTGTCCGCCCGACTTACCGGATGCTGACGGCGGAGGATAATGGGTTCTACGGCTGGTTGGATGGAGAGGGGCAATTGGAAGGCTACGTTCGCGCCAAACCAACCGAGGATAAGAAGACCCTGCAATGCCTGGAAGCCGCCGGAGACCCAGAGACCGGCCTGGCCGCGCTGGCCGACCTTTTCAAGAAGGGGGAGTACGAAGCCTTGACCTTTTTCACCATGCCCCACCATCACCCCATGCAAAAGATCATCCGGCGGGGGGCCTGCATCCAGGAGAACCGCTATTTCTACCACACCGGCTGGCGGGTGCGGATCGTGAACTTGCAGAGCGCCTTGACCAAGCTCCTCCCGCTGCTGGAAGAACGCCTCCACCATTCCCACTTGGCGGCCTGGCAGGGGGAGCTTCATCTGAATGCGGGCGAACAAAGCGCAAACTTGAAATTCGAGAATGGAAAGGCGCTGGTCACCGAAGGTGTTCCGAGCCAGCACAACCTCCAGGGGGGCGCGGAGATCGGCCGGTTCCTGATCGGCTCGGACGAACCCGAAGAGATCATCCAGCAATCGGAGATGGTCTGCACGGGAAAGGGGATTGAGCTGGCAGCAGCGCTGTTCCCCAATCTCTATCCCATGATGAGCCATTGGGACGAGTTCTGATCAAACTCAATAGCTTCCTTGCGCATTTAGGTGATTTGACGGTAATTTAGACGATGTTATCTTAAAGTTCAAACTGTCAATCACCTATCGCAAAGCATTAATTATGTATAATGGGACTAATCGACGATTATTTTTGCCTCTATATTTAGCGCGTTATCCCAAAAATGGGCGATATCGTAATTTTCACTAGAGGCCAGAAGGTTAGTGGTCATGGCGCAGACAAATCATGTATCACCCCGTAAGCGTATAAATCCCATTTACAGCGTCATCATTCCCCTGTTGCTTTATCTCTTTTTACGCCTCAACCCAAACCTGGATCCCTTGATCCAGATACCCAAGGAGCACTTTTATATCGTCAGTATCGCCTCGGGGTTGGCGGCCATAGCGGCAGTTGCGATGGGGGTCAGCGGCACACGCTTACGCAACTTGCAGGTACTTCTACTCTCCTTGGCGTTCCTCTCCCTAACCGTGATCTTCGGGCTGCACGGGTTGACCACCCCTGGCTTCCTGCTGCAATTCAATCGTGTGGTTGTAGTGGCTGCTCCGCTCAGCCTGCTGATCATGTCATTATGGTTGTTCCTGTCATCACTTCCCGGTGATCTTCCATTGATTGTTAGTTTAAGCCGATTGGATCGCTATTTAATTCCCTTCTGGTTAATTATTTTACTTGGATTCTCAACTTACGCTTTTTTCCAACCCGAAGTTATGGCATGGGTGCCGCTGGATGAAAGCCCCTTGAAATGGATAACGACCACGTTGACAATCACGCTTTCATTTATGACCGGTTACCGTTATTGGCGATCTTATCGTTATACTCAGTTTCCTTTGCAAATCAACATCGCCCACGCCGCTGGTTTAATTATCGCCAGCCAACTCATCATCAGCGCCGGTGAGCTTTGGCGCCTCAGTTGGTGGATTTACCACTTTTTACTTTTACTCGCCGTTATTCTATTTGTCACCGGACTGGTGAGCCAATATCGCAGCAGCCAATCACTCGTCTTGGCTGTCAAGGGCCTCTTCTCCACGGATCCAACCGAGCGTTTAGAGGCTGGTATTACTTCCAATGTCCGCGCCCTGGTTGCTGAAGCTGAGGCCCGAGATATACACACCGCCGGACATTATCGCAGAGTGGCAATGAACGCCCTCCGGTTGGGGACGGCGTTGAACTTCTCTCCGCAAAAACTACGCGCCCTCGCCCAAGGCGCTATTCTGCATGACATAGGGAAACTAAAGGTTCCCGATGAACTGCTTAATAAACCCGGAAAGCTTTCAACCGAAGAACGCGCCATTATGCAAAAGCATACCATCCTAGGGTATGAAATGTGCAAGCGTCTGGGATTTATGAGCGAAGTATTGAGTATCATTCGCAGCCACCACGAGAAAGTGGACGGAACCGGCTATCCAGATGGCCTTAAAAACGACCAGATTTCTGATCTAACCAAGCTCTTGATCGTTGTGGATGTATTCGACGCTTTGACCTCCGACCGCTCCTACCGTCCCGCTTGGACCCATGAAAAGGCTGTAGAGTATATGCTTGCCCAACGGGGAAAATCTTTCGATGCTGAGTGGGTTGACGCTTGGGTCAAATTAATTTCAGAGGAATGAACCCAAGAAGGACTAAATCTGAAACCTGGCGGAAAATTATTTATCGTTTTTCTCTCTTAACGAAGCGGCGCATTCTGTGTCTCTGAAGTGAAAACTGTCTTGACATATATTTGAGTTCATGTTAATATACCCGGCGTCATTTCAACTATTAGAAAGGAGGCGCGTGTGTATAAGAAACTATCTGCGATTGTTCATGAAAACGTTGTATGGCGCGCCTACGGGTCGTGATGTAAACCCTATCCTGTTTCGATAGAACACCTCGGCCACGGGCGCGTGCATGCCCCGTGGTTTTTGTATTTAACGGTACAAGAGGACGGCGGGCTTCTCACCAAGCGCCGCCCCCTGCCAGCCGCGGGAGTCATCCTGCGGCTGGCTTTTTTCTATTGAACAAGGATTTTGCGATGAACCCAGACTTTTTTGAGCTTACGCTGGATAAGCGAAGCGCCAAACGTAAAGCCAAACGGGCGGCATACCGGACTCGGTATGCTGGTCCCAGAGCTATCGAACACCTCAATATAGATTTCACCTGCGCCCATTGCGGCTATTTCGTCATCACCGAGGCCGGTATTTCCGGCGTGAGAAACCGCAATCATTGTCCCTGCTGTTTGTGGTCCCGGCATTTGGACCTTCACCGGGCCGGGGACCGGTTGGCTGCCTGTAAAGGAATAATGCGGCCGGTAGGGGTGACGTTGAAGAGGAGCCGAAATAAATATAGTCCCCAAAAGAAGGGAGAATTGATGCTGGTCCACCGTTGCGTCGAGTGCGGGAAAGCGTCCCTCAACCGCATCGCGGCGGACGATCACGCCGAGACGATCTACGAGGTCTATCTTATCTGTCTCGAAATGGATCCCCAGACCAAAGCCCGGTTGGTAAACGAGGGCATCGAGGTTTTGGAGACCGTTGACATGGACACCGTGCAAGCGCAACTCTTCGGACAGCGCGCCCTCCCCATCCCGTAGGGGCGACCCGGCGGGGCGACTCACCGAGTCGCCCCTACGGATTTCGTTTTGGCGTACATTTCCACATGCTATAATCCCCTCCAGGACAACGATATCCAACCCCCGGAGCATACAAACCATGCTGGACATCTTGATCAAGAATGCTGAAATCATTGACGGAACCGGAAAGCCCGGATTCAAGGCCGACGTGGGGATCGCCGAGGGGCGGATCGCCGCCCTCGCCCAGGACCTCACCCAGGAATCGGGGCGGACTATTCAGGCGCAAGGACTGCATCTGGCCCCTGGCTTCATAGACCCCCACATGCACTCGGGGCTGACCCTGTTGGTCAACCGGCGTGCGGAAAGCTCTATCCGCCAGGGTGTCACCACCGAGGTCATCGGAAACTGCGGTTTCTCTCCGGCGCCATTGCGGGGCGAATCGGTCCAGGAGGCCCAGGCCTTGACCCCCGGTCTGGACATTGACATCACTTGGGAGAGCATGGGGGACTATCTGGAGACCCTGCGTGATTCGGGGATAGCCTTGAACGTGGTTCCCTTGATCGGGCACAGTACCGTGCGAGGCTCGGTCATGGGCTATGACAACGTCCAGCCCACCCCCGACCAACTCGCCGAAATGGTTCGCCAGATGGAAGAATCCATGCAGCAAGGCGGGCGGGGCCTTTCCACCGGCCTTATTTACCCGCCGGGTTGCTTCGCCGAGTCTGACGAGGTGGTTGCGTTGGCAAAGGCTGCGGCCAAATATGGTGGAATCTACGCCTCCCACATCCGCAACGAAGGCGATGACGTGCTGCAAGCAGTTGAAGAGGCCATCCAGGTCGGCTTGCAGGCCGAGATCCCGGTGCAGTATTCCCACGTCAAGATCATCGGCCACCGTAACTGGGAGGCCATAGATGCTCTGGTCGCCTTGATGGAGAGCGACCGGGCTATGGAGGTCAATCTGGGCTGCGACCAATACCCCTACCCGGCCAGCTCGACTTTCCTCTCCTCCATCCTACCTTTATGGGCGCAGGACGGCGGGGGCAATGCCATCGCCCAAAGGATGAAGGACCCGGCCATGCGGGCCAGCCTCCAGAAGGACTGGGAGCAGAACCGGATCGAGTGGGACGACCGCAGCGGGGTGCGGGATTGGGGCGGCATCCTGGTGGCGGTCTGTCTCTCCCGCCCGGAAGTCAGCGGCCTGACCGTGGAGGAGATCGCTTCCCAGGATGGGGTTGACCCCTTCGATGCGGCCCTGGACTTGATCGCCCTGGATGAGGCTCAAGCAGTGGTCGTCTTCTTCGACCAGCACGAGGATATTGTCCGCACCCTGATCCAACACCCCATTGTCGCCACCGGCAGCGACAGCCTGGGCGCGGCCCCCTACGGCATCCTGGGCCAGCGCGGCGCCCATCCACGCGGCTACGGCACTTTCCCCCGGGTGTTGGGCAAGTACGTCCGCCAGGAGAAGGCCCTCTCCCTGGAGGAAGCCATCCACAAAATGACCTCCCTCACCGCGGAGCGTTTCAACTTGACCGGACGGGGCGTGATCCAGGAAGGGGCCTGGGCCGATCTGGTCCTATTTGATGCGCAGACGGTCTCCGATAAAGCCACCTTCAGCGACCCCCACCAATACCCTGAGGGCATCCCCTACGTGATGGTCAACGGCGAGGCAGTTATAGACCAGGGCGAGCATACCGGGGCTTTGCCAGGGCGGACGCTATAAGTGGTTGGACTGGTCTGACTGGTCTGAGCGGTCTGAGTGGTCAACAACACAGAATTTAAACAGTGGAGGCAATTCATCTGCCTCCACTGTCCACGACCCACTGACAACTGTCTACTGAATACTGTCTACTATCTCCTAACTCCCGTCCCCATCCCCCGTCACCGGGAGCAAGCCCTCGCCGCCATAATCGAACTTCAAGTCAGCCTCGCCGAAGTCGTTGCTGTTGCGCAGGAAGACTGTGCCATTCATGTATATCCCCAGAGTATCATCCCCATCGCCGTCCCAGTCTCCCACCAGCGGAGTTTTGTTCCTGAACTTATTATCCTGGATGGTGATGTCGGCAGGGCCTGCGCTGTTGGTGTTGCGCAGTTGGAATTTCCCGAGATGCGGGCTGTAGGCGCCGATGGTGTCTACGCCGTCGCCATCCCAGTCCCCGGCCAGGGGGATTATCCCCGCCTCGCCGAACCTGAACCTCAGGTCCGGCTTGCCGATGGTATTCTGGTTGCGCAGGTAGAAGAATCCATCCAGATAAATTCCGAATGTGTCGGCGCGGTCGCCGTCCCAGTCCCCGACGATAGGCTGCCCGCCTTTGAGCTTCTGGTGGGAGAGGATGACGTGGGCGGGACCTGCGTCGTTGCTGTTGCGCAGATGGAATTCGCCCAGCAAGGGTGAGTAAACGCCGATGGTGTCAACGCCGTCGCCGTCCCAATCCCCCATCAGAGGAATGCCGCCGCTGACCTCTTCGGCGAAGTGGAAGTCCAGATCGGGCGGGCCGGCATCGTTGGTGTGGCGCAGCTTGAAATTCCCTGTGGCGGGGTCGTGGACGCCGATGGTGTCGGCGCCCGGGGAGGGGCCAGAGTTCACGAAATAGGGCGCTGAATCTTCGCTGCCGAAGAAGATTGTATTCCTGCTATACGTGGCCGTGAGCGTGCGAGCGCCTGCGCTGGGCAAGGTGATGACGCATTTTTTGGCGGCGACGGGGGCCGAGCATTCGGCCTGGCTCTGGTCGTCGGTCACCGTAACCGTGCCAGTGACCGTGCCGCTGCCCGGCGGGTTGACGGTCACGTCGAAATTCACCGTCACATCCTTGTCTACGTAGGATGAGGCGGGACTAATAGAAGTGATGGTCGTTGTGGTGGATGCCTCAGAGCGTTCGTGGAACACCAAGTCATCGCTTTCATTGAAGTTGTCATCCCCCTGGTATCCGGCTATCAGGACGTGAGTCGCGATTTCGTCCAGGGTGATATCGCATTGCCCGATGCCCACAGATGCCGAACATGTGGCCGTGCCCAGGAGATTAGTCACCACGACTTCCCTGGTAGGGGCGCCACTCCCCGGCTCGTTGACCGTGACGGTGAATGTAACTGTCACCTTCTGACCGGTCACCGAGGAGTAAGGGGTGACGGAGACCGTGGTGGTGGTGTCGGCCTTGTTCACCATATGAGCTATGGTATCCGAACTGCCGTAGAAGTATGTATTTCCGCTAAAGGTAGCCGTGAGCGTCCTAGGGCCCGCATTGAGCATGATGATTCTGCATACGTCATTGGCGGTGGTGATAAAGACAATGCACACTGCCTGGCTCTGGCTGTCGGTCACCGTAATCGTGCCATTGGGCGTGCCGCTGACCGGCGAGGTGACATTCACGGTGAACGAAACATTCACATATTCGCCCACCACGGCTGTGTTGGGAGAAACAGAAGTGATTTGTATTGAGGTGACGGCCTTGTCTTGCACATGGTTCACCTGGTCTAGGCTGGTAAAGAAGTAGGGATCCCCCTCGTATAAGGCGGTCAGGGTTCTAGGCCCTAAGTTGGTCATGTTGATATCGCAATACCCGTCGGACACGTAACCCCAGCAAACGGCCGTGCTCAGGCTGTCACTTACCCAGACCCGGCCGGTGGGTAAGGGATACTCCAGATCATTGGCGGTCACAGTGAACACAACCCTCACCCTATCGCCGGGCAACGAGTACTCGGGATTGTGGGAGTGGATTTTGGTGGTGGTGTAGTGCTTTCTCACCGTGTGAGGCTTGGAGTCCGAACTGCCGCCGAATGTTGGATCCCCCCAATAGGTAGCTATCAGGGTGCGTTCGCCCGCGCTGGGCAGAGTTATTTCGCACTGCCCCACTGCCACATCGGCTTCGCAGTTGGCCGGGCTAGCGGTGTCGTTTACGGTTACCTTCCCGGTGAGGGGACCGTTTCCGATCACCTCGAACTCCACGATCAACGGTTGGCCGACCAACGAGGTGTCAGGGGTATTGGGTTTGATGACGGTGGTGGTGGGATCGAGAGTCTCCGTGGTGAACAGGCCCCGCCCGTAGGTGGCGGCCACCAGGGTGGTGTTCATCCAGAACAATTCATCCACCGAGAGGTTGGCCGGGCCGTCCTGGGGCCGCGACCAGGTTAGTCCGCCATCCTCCGAAGCGAAGACGCCCACCTCGGTGCCCACGTAGATCCAATTAGAGTGGTAGGGATGGATGACCAAACTGCGCACCGGGACTTCGGGTAATCCGGTCTCCCCGGAGCCGGACCTATCCTCCCAGTGGACGCCGCCGTCTTCGGTCTTCCACACGTTACCATCACTGAAGCCGCCAAAGGTGACGTAGACGTGGTCGTTGTTGGTGGGATCAATGGCGATGCGGGTCACGTAGCGGTTGGGCAGGTTGGGGATGGTTTTGTCCCTCGGCTCCCAGATGGGGGTGGGGCTGAGACCGTTAATGGTCCTGTACAGAGCGCCGTAGTTGTGCCCCACCCAGATGTAGTTAGCGTTGCCCGAGGCCACCGCGATGGCGCTGACATTGAAGTTGGTGTTATCGAAGTCTTTAATAATCGTCCAGGAAACATTCTCCGGGGGTGTTGCAGTGACGTTAGTACTTCGCCACAAGTTGCACCCTCCCGCCAGCATAGTAGTGGGCGTATTGGGGTCCAGGACGAAGGGCGCTATGAAGTTGGCGCATCTACCCGTATCCGTAAGCCCCGTGTGGATGTAACTAAAATTCTCTCCTTCAACCCAACGTTGGAGCCTCAGATTCTGGCTCTCCCCATAGTACCAGGGGCCGCCCTCGGTTACCCAATCCACAGCCGTAAAGCCTCCATCCCCGCCACCGATGGAGGTCCAGCCCTCAGCGTCGCCGCTGTAATACAGGGTGCCGTTATCCTGGGTTCCGCCGGTGATGTTGCCGGTGATGGGGTTGCCCGCCGCGCCGTAGAATTGGGTGATCCCCAGGTTGTTGTTCAGTTCCGTCCAGCCAGTGGTGACACCCACGGTGGATAAATCGGCAGCCTTGTACACTCCGCCGTCGTTGCCGATGAAGATCGTCTTGTTGGTGACGCCGTCATAGTTGGGGTGCTCGATGATGATATGCTGGTCGGGGTGGGCTGAAATGGGGGGATTTTTCCCATGGCGAATATTGGTGAAGGTGAGGCCTCCGTCGGTACTCAGATTGATGTCAATCCCGCCCACGATCAAGGTGTCAGCGTCGGTCGGGTCCACCCAGACGACGTTGTTATACCAGCCCTGGCCAGTCAGGATATTTTGATCGGTGACCAGCGAATAGGTCTTGCCGCCGTCGATGCTCTTGTAGAACTTGGTGCCAGTGGGGTTCGTGATAAATAGAGAGAGATAGACGATCTCGGAATTACTGGGCGCGTAGGCCACTTCAGCCCGGTTCACCCAGCCCAACCCACGGGGTAGTCCGGCAGCCGGATTCCAACTGTCGCCGCCGTCTTTGCTGTAGTAGGCCTTACCGTTAGAGCCGCTGGCGACGGCATTATTGCCGTCGTTGGGGTCAAAGTCCACGTCTTTTATAATGGACACTTCGAGTTCCTTCGTCCATTTTACATCGGCGATGGAAGCTTCGTTTACGTTGGTGGAGCGCCAGAGGCCGTTGCGGGTGGCCGCCAGCATCACGCTTGGGTTGGCGGGGTGCAGGGCCATGCGGTTTACCCAGAGAAAGTTCTCGTTGGCGGTGGTGGGGATCTGGGTCCAGGTCGCGCCGCCGTCTGTGGTCCTGAAGATCCCGGCCCCCGGGTAAATTTGCTTGATGAAGAAGCCCTCCCCGGTCCCGGCGTACATGGTGGTAGGGGTGTCCTTATCCATCGCCATAGAGCCGATAGCCAGGCTGGCCATGAAGTCATTCACCGGCGACCAGTTTGCGCCGCCGTCGGTGGTCTTCCAAATACCACCGGATACGCTGCCCGTCCACATGTTGTCGGGATTGCCGGGGTCAATGAGGATGGACCGCACCCGCCCGCCGATGTTGCCCGGACCGATCCAGGTCCACCCTCCGGAAGAGATCCCTGCCACGTCGCTTAATTCAGGAGAGTTCATCCCCCGCATGTGCTCGGCGGCCCGGGCGTAGCCATCCGCAGGGATAATGCCGTTCTCGTCCTGCAAGGTCAGCATCCGCCATTCGAGAGCCTTATCGGGGTCGCCGGGCTTGGGGTTCTCCACCTTGGAGATAGCCAGTTCCAGCTTGTCCTGGGGGATGACGCAGACATCGTATATGTCCAAACTACGGTACTGCCCCAATTGGAAGACCATCTCCGCCGGGATGCCTCGATAGGCCCCTACCGACTCGGCGGTCAAGCGGACCGGGCAGTCATACCCCCGCCCGGAGAGTCCCGCTTGCCTCAATCCGTCCCCGTCTATCCACAGACCGCCTGCCAGCAGGACCAGCAGCAAAGCCAGGGGAAGGGCGATCTTTTGGAATTTGGTAGAAGAGGATACTTTCTTATGGGGGGTCATGGTATGCTCCTTTTTGTGCTGGGGGATTGGTGTATATTCATGTCTCTGGCGCAGAAAAACAAAAGCCAAACCGGGATAATCAATTATCCAATTTGGCAGGGATGGTCGTTCTAGGCTGAGGGGATTGCAGCTAGGGCTCTTGCTATTCTTGTTGAAGCCTACAGGGTTGTAGATAACCAATTACACGCTAATCACAATGCAAAGTTCAGAAAACAATAAAATGATGTCCCCATCCACCAATACGATTCATCACTCACCCATAAATCAGCAATACTCACCTTCTCAATGGGTGTTAGTACCCATATTTGAGCGACATTGCCTTGTAATCCTTATTATTCCACATTAAGTATCTTTTCTTCCATCATATCTGACTGGTCGGACTGGTCTGAGTGGTCAACTCTTCTAAGGGCTTACTGGGGGGAGGCGAAACATTAAAAAGACAGTGGAGGCGATCCATCCACCTCCACTGTCCACTGTTTTAGAGCGTTGAACGTTCCAACGTTCTAACGCTATCCTCCGTCCCAATCCCCCGTCACCGGGAGCAATTCCGCCCCGCCATAATTGAACTTCAAATCCGGCGGCCCGATGGTATTGGTGTTCCGTAGGAGGACCTTGCCATTCACGTAAATACCCAACGTATCCGTCCCATCGCCGTCCCAGTCTCCCGCCAGCGGAGTTCTATTCTTGAGGGCTTTGTGCTGGATGGTGATGTCCGCCGCGCCGCTGCTGTTGCTGTTGCGCAGTTGGAACTCACCCGCCACCGGATCAAAGACGCCGATAGTGTCTACCCCGTCGCCGTCCCAGTCGCCTGCGAGAGGAATATCTCCCGCGCTGCCGAAGTTGAAGGCGATGTCCGGCGGGGCGATGGAGTTGGTGTTGCGCATGTAGACCTTGCCAGACAAGAAAATACCGATGGTGTCAATACCATCGCCGTCCCAGTCACCGACCAGAGGTTGGCCGCCTTTAAGGATATTGTGCTGCAGGGTGATGTCCGCCGCGCCTGCGTCGTTGCTGTTGCGCAGGCGGAACTCGCCCAGGAGGGGGGAGAAGACGCCGATGGTATCATCGCCGTCGCCGTCCCAATCACCAGCCAGAGGAATACCGTCGCCGATGTCGGCGGCGAAGAGGAAATCCAGGTCCGCGGCTCCGGCGTCGTTGGTATTGCGGAGTTTGAATGTGCCGGTGGAGGGGTCGTAGCTGCCGATAGTATCATCTCCCGGCGGTGAGGTGGGCGTCACCGTGGGGGTATGGGTCGGGGTAGAAGTGGGTGTATCGGTAGGTGTTGAGGTAGGTGTATTGGTGGGTGTATTGGTGGGTGTATCGGTGGGTGTATCGGTGGGTGTATCGGTGGGTGTATCGGTGGGTGTATCGGTGGGT
>CBDUUP010000005.1:0-35674 GCA_965370435.1 uncultured Anaerolineales bacterium
TGCGTAGGTCACCTGGTTGCAGAGGAAGGCCCCCGCGCTCAGGGAGAGATCGGCGGGCACGCCTACGTCCCGGACCGCCGCCAGCATTGCCCGCACCGGCAGGGTGGTGAAGTAAGCCGCCGGGCCGCCGGGGATTACCGGCTGGTCATTCACCTGCGCCCCGGCGTTGTCGGCGATGCGGTAATCCATCAGGTTCACCGCCACCCGCTCTATCGAAATAGCGAACCGCCCCTTCGCCAGCCCCAGGCAGACCACCGCCTCCGGCTGGGCGGTCTTCACCGCCTCCAGCAGCGCGGCCGGGCCGCCATGCCGGTCCACGGGCAAGATGGCGGTGTGCAAGTCCACACCCGCCACGCCCGCTCCTGCCAACAAATTCACTGCCTGTTCGGAAGGATTCACTTTCCCCCCGCCAAAGGGTTCGAAGCCTGTCAAGAGAATTTTCATAGTCCAGTCCTTGGATTGTGATCCAATACAGTATACCCCAGGAAGGGGGGCAACTGGTATTTTTTGGCTTGACTGTTGAAGCGCACTGAATAAAACTATGCTAAAATGAAATTCCAAAGAAGCCGACACCGGGGCTTACCTTATTCTTCTGAGACCGTCTACGTTCTCAATTCACTTGATTTTGGAGGAGAAAATTATGCTGATCATCGATCACTTTTTGTGCAAGGATGATGGAGAGAAATATCCTTTTGTGAAAAGCCCCAACGTTGGTGGGCGGAATTTAAAACATGAATACCTCATAATGCACTATACCGTAGGTCAAAGCGCTGAGGGGGCGGTGAGTTGGCTCACCGACCCAAAATCTAAAGTGTCCGCCCATATCGTAATCGGGCGAGACGGTGAGATCACCCAACTTGTGCCTTTTGACACCCTGGCCCGGCATGCAGGTGTGAGTTCCTGGAAGGGACGAACATGGATGAATAAATACTCCATCGGCATTGAACTTGACAACGCAGGTTCTTTAAAGCGAGCGGATGGCGCTTGGCTAACATCGTTTGGACGCATTTATCCAGATGAAGAGGTCATTGAAACGATACACAAACATCGGCATAGTCCTTTAGGGTGGCACATTTATCCACAGGAGCAGATTGAAGCGGCTATTGAAGTTGCCACTTTGCTGGTCGATTATTATGGCTTGATAGATGTCATTGGACATGAAGATGTTTCGCCGGCTAATAAAACGGACCCTGGTCCTGCTTTCCCCATGGCGAGCTTTCGGGCAAGGGTTATTGAACGAGAAAACAAGGAGACTGTGGTGTATAAAACACGCCATAACCTTACCATTAGGCCTGAACCGGGAACTCAAAGCGACCCCATAACGGGCAGCCCAGTTCCCGAGGACACGCAAGTTGAAATCTTAGATCGTGATGGGAGATGGGCTTACGTTCACGTGTTGGGTGAGGGAAACGAGGCCGGAGATATGAGGGGGTGGGTTTATGGGCGTTATCTCCTGCGGGACTCGGAGGGCCGCCATTCCCCTCAGGATTAAGTTAACAAACCAGATTAACATTGAGCCTCCCTTAGGGGAGGCTTTTTTGATAAATTGGCTTTCTTACGATTCGACTACTCGCCCTTATTACCCTCAATACCGGTTTACTCCCCCATATCCTGACGCCCGTCCAGAGCCCGCAGCAGGGTACTCTGGTCGGCGTATTCCAGATCGCCGCCCACCGGTAGGCCCCGGGCCAACCGCGTCACTTTGACCTCCATCGGCGCTAATTGCTGGCGCAGGTACATCGCCGTGGCGTCGCCTTCCATGCTGGGGTTGGTGGCAACGATGATCTCCACGATCCCCCCTTCTTTCACCCGGGTGATCAACTCGGCGATCTTCAGGTCCTCCGGGCCGACCCCCTCGATGGGGGAGAGCGCACCGTGCAGGACGTGGTAATGTCCCCGGAAGCCCCCGGTGCGTTCCAGGGCCAGCACGTCCAGCGGCTCTTCCACCACACAGATCAGGCTCCCCTCCCGCTGGGGGTGGTCGCAGATCTCGCACAGCAGCCGGTCGGAGGTGGTGATGTTGAAACACTGCTGGCAGTATCCGATGTTGGCCCGCAAGTCCATCAACGCTTCAGCCAGCGTCAGCGGCATGTCCTCCGAAACCCGCAGCAAATGGAAAGTCAGCCGGGAGGCCGTCTTCGGCCCAATCCCCGGAAGCCTTGAAAAAGCGTTTATCAAATTCTGTATTGGTTCAGGTATCAGCATAATCGTTTGCAGGTTGAACGTTTAAACGTTCTAACGTTCAACGTTAGAACGGAAGACCGGAGGTCAGCGGGCCGAGACGTTCGGAGGCCAGAGTGCGCGAGTCTTCCAGCGCGGTGTTGAGCGCGGTGAGGATGAGGTCTTGGAGCATTTCGGCGTCTGCGTCTTCCAGCAGTTCCGGGGCGATCACTACCTCGGTGCAGCGTTGGTCGCCGGTCACCGTGATCTTGACCGCGCCGCCTCCTGCGGTGGCCGTCACCGTCTCGGAGGCCAATTCCTCCTGGGCTTGCAGCATCTGCTCTTGCAGCTTCTGTATCTGCCCCATCATCCCCCCCATATTTCCCAATCCTTTAGGGAGCTTCGGACCTTTAGCCATACATATCTCCTAGATAAAAGTAATCATAATTGCTCAAAATCATACTAACCACTGTCCACTCACCACTATTCCCCCTCCTCCTTATTATTCAAATCCGTCGTGCTCACCACCTCGCCGCCCAGCCGCACCGCCTGCGCCACCATGCCGCTGCTGCCCACTTCCGGCGGCAGGCTGCCCTGCTGGCTGCTGGCGACCATGCAGCGCACCGTAACCTCCTCGCCCAGGACTTCGTTCATGGCCTGGCGCTGCTGGTTGAGATGGTCATTCTTTTCCATCTTTTCCTTGAGGATGTCGCTGGCGAAACCCAGGAACAGCGCGCCGTCCTGTACGTCTTTCGCGGTGCAGGAGTTGAGCAACCCGTAGGTGTTGGGGCTGAGCCGCTTGACCGCCCCCAGGATCTGCTTCCAGTTCTGGTTCACCGCCTGCAGGTTGAATCCGCCTTCGGCCACAGGTTGGGGCGGTGCGGCCTTCTCCGCCGGGGCGGAAGGTTTGGCCGCTGGGGGTTTGGGTTTAGATTTCGGTGTGGGTACGGGGCGTGATGGAGCCGATTGCGCGGCTGCCGGGGCCGATTGCAAGACTGCCGGAGCAGGGGCGGTCTGTGGAGCTTCTATCGCCTCCACAAAAGCCAATTCCAGGGGCAGGCTGGGCTGCCAGTTGCCCCGCGCTTCGGTCGCCGCCGCGTTGAAGGCCCGGATGATCCGTAATAATTCCGTCGTTTCTATTGCCTGGGCGTGCTGGGCCATCTTGGCCCGGGTATCGGCGGTGGCGTCCACCTGGTCGGCGTTGCCCATCCGCACCAGCAGCACGTCCCGCAGGTAATTGACGATCTGGCGGGTGAACTGGCGGGGGTCGCTGCCCGCGTCCAACGTGGCGTGGACCTGGTCCAGCCCGGCGGCAGAATCCTTGGCCAGCAGAGCATCCATCAAATCCAGCACCGATTGAGTGGTGGCGGTGCCCAGCACGGTCTGCGTCATCTCCAGGGTGATGGTCTCGTCAGCGGAGGCCAGTTGGTCCAGCAGGGAGATGGCGTCCCGCATGGCGCCGGTGGCCTGCCGGGCGATCAGGCTCAATGCCTCCGCCTCAATCTTCAGGCCCTCCGCCTCGGCCATCATCTTCAACTGCTTGATGATGTCCACCACTGGGATGCGGCGGAACTCGTGCCGCTGGCAGCGGGAGAGCACCGTGGCGGGGATCTTATGCACCTCGGTGGTCGCTAGAATGAAGATGGCGTGGGGGGGCGGCTCTTCCAGGGTCTTCAACAGGGCGTTGAAGGCCGCCGTGGAGAGCATGTGCACTTCGTCAATGATGTAGACCTTGTAGCGCCCCAGGTTGGGGGAGAAGTTGATCTTGTCCCGCAGGTCGCGGATGTCCTCCACGCTGGTGTTGGAGGCGGCGTCAATTTCGATCAGGTCCAGGAAGCGGGCCTGGTTGACCGACAGGCAGTGGTCGCATTGGTCGCAAGGCCGCTTGGAGAGGTCCTCGTCCAGGCAGTTGACCGCCTTGGCCAGCAACCGCGCCACCGAGGTCTTCCCTGTCCCCCTCGGTCCGGCGAACAGGTATGCGTGCGCCACCCGCTCGGCGGTCACCGCGTTGTGCAGGGTCTGCACCACGTGCTGCTGCCCTACAACTTGGTCCCACTTCTGGGGACGCCATTTTCGGTAGTATGCTTGGGACATGGGGGTTTGGTCGGGTGGTCTGGTGGTCTTAGTGGTCGGGTAGTTAGGTGGTTGGGTAGTTTGGTAGTTGCGGATTGTGAATTGCAGGTTGCGTATTACGCGTTGCGTGCGGGGTGGTGTGGTTTTATACAGTGTATCAGAGGGTGGCTGGGAAGGCAAGATGAAATCAGATATTCAATGGCGCAATCAAGTTCTGGCTTGCTTCTTTCGATAAATTCCGCTATAGTAGGGTTGGAAAGATATTCGATTATTGTAAGTATGTGGAATGGGAAACGGCTATGGCTGACTCAACTCCTTCTATCCTTGAAAAGTTTAAATCTTTTTGGGCGCCGGTTGCTTTCATTATCAGCGCGGTCACTTTGGTGACGAGATTTATCCAGTTGTTGCTCGGCGATTGGGGGACGGTTACTTCTTGGGTCATTGCTGTTCTTGGTGTAGGTGCGTTGATAGTGGGGTTATGTATTATTGCATTCAGTAAGCGACCATCTTATTTTCATTCTTCCATTTCCATTTCGCGTTATCCCAAAACTTATAAACTTGCTCGTCGCTTGCTTGGCCTCGTGGTAATTTTATCTTTGGCGATTGGATGGGTGCTGTACCAGCAAGACAAAGCTCTGCGCGAAAAATTCGTGATCCTGGTGGCTGATTTCTACCACATCAGCGAAGAAGACTACGCGGTGAATGAGATAATGAACCATCAGATGAATTCAATGGGGGAAGAATACGAAGATGTAAAAATTGTGTTTTTGAAACAATCCATTACTGAGCAAGAAGGGAGTGATCGCGCCCGCACTTTAGGAGCGCGCTATCGTGCCGACATCGTGTTATGGGGTTGGTATGTAGTTACCGGCAGTGATGCATTGGTAACCATCAATGTAGAAAATTTGACCGAGATCGAATATCTCAGTTTTTCGGAAAGCGAATCTTACAATCCTCAAGCCCCGATAGCTGAGATCGAAGATTTCACCTTTCAGCAGCGTTTGTCAGGCGAGATGGTTGCTTTTACCCTTTTTATGAGCGGGATGATAAATTACGAATTGGAGAGATACGAAGAGGCTGTCAAACGTTTCAATGATGCCACGCAATTGGATTCATGGCCCGAGAAATTAATAGGTCAGGAAACAATATTCTTTTATATTGGCGTTTCCAACGATTTTTTAGGCCATTACAAACAAGCAATCGCTGATTATACAAAGGCCATCGAGACTGATCCTCTATTCTTAGCTTCCTACATTAATCGTGGTATTGGATATGTGCGTTTAGGCGATTACGAACAAGCAATTGCTGATTTTTCCAAAGCTATCGAGATTAATCCTTTATTCGCTACTCCCTATAATAATCGCGGGAATGTATATAGGGATTTAGGCGAATATGAACAAGCGATCGCTGATTTTTCCAAAGCCATTGAGCTTGATCCTCAAGTCGTATTTCAATATTACAACCGCGGGTTAGTATATAAGTTATTAGGTGAATATGACCAGGCAATCGCTGATTTTTCCAAAGCCATCGAGATTGATCCTCAATTCACAGCTCCCTACATTAGTCGCGGGAATGTATTTGCAAGTTTAGGCGAATATGACCAGGCATTCGCTGATTATTCCAGAGCCATCGAGATCAACCCACTAGACGCATCTTCCTATATCTACCGCGGTAATGTATATTCGAATTTGGGCGAATATGACCAGGCAATCGCTGATTTTTCCAAAGCCATCGAGATCGACCCACAAAGCGCAGATTCCTATTTCAACCGCGGTAATGCATATACGGAATTAGGCGAATATGACCAGGCAATTGCTGATTATTCCATAGCCATTGAGATCAACCCACTAGACGCAGGTCCTTACAATAATCGCGGTATCAGATATGCGGAATTAGGCGAATATGACCAGGCAATTGCTGATTATTCCAATGCCATCGAGATCAACCCACTTAACGCATATGCCTACAATAATCGCGGTTTAGCATATAAGTTATTAGGCGAATATGAACAGGCAATCGCTGATTTTTCCAAAGCCATCGAGATCGACCCTCAAAACGCAAGTATATATTACAACCGAGGGTTAGTGTATAAGCAATTAGGCGATGATAAACAGGCAATCGCCGATTTTCGCAAAGCAATGGAACTCAGCGATGACCTACACCTTCGACAAATAGCTGAAGAGCAACTTCAGGCGTTGGGTGTAGATCCATACGACGATTAGCTCTAATCCGTCTCCCCTTTGATTCTCCTCATCTCCCTCTCCACATCCACCCTTTGCCTCTGGAACCTCGTATGCGGCGTCTGCAAATTGTAATCTGCGATCTTCTGGTTCACCGCCTCCACCTTCTCCCCGAAAGCTGCCATCGCCCGCGCCCACTCCGCCTCCACGTAATCCGCCGCCTCCCCCGCGGACAGCTTCTCCCCTCTCCATGCCCAGGCCAGGGACAACGCCTCCCGCGCCTCGGCCAATTCCTTCTCGACCTCCTGCCGGGCCTCGATCCAGGGCAGGGAATATCCCCCGTCCCGCAGCATCTTATAGGCCAGCCGCCATTCCGGGTCTGCGTGAGGGTTCGCCTCCATATCCAAAGGCTTCCCCGCCCCCGGCAGATCGTCAAACTCCCCCCGCTCAATCGCCTTCCGAATGATCTCATCCACACCCCGGCTTCCCGTCATACCCTACCTCATCTCCTGCATAAAAAAATTATCCTCCACCATAACACTACCCAACTACCAAACTATCCAACTACAAAACTACCCAACTAAGGAATCACAAAAGTCGCATGAACCGCCCCCGTCGGATCCCTCAGCGTCACCACATCCCCCGACTCCCACACCCCATCATTGAGTCCCCAGAACAGCTCCACCACCGTATTGTCACCCGCCCGGGTCCACACGTTCAAGGCTCCGCCCGCGTACAGCCGGACGTTGGGGAAGATGAAGACGTTGCCGTCGTCGTCTTGCAGAGTCCAATTCTCCAGGGAGAGTTCCGGTCCCCCGATGTGTTTGATGACCACCCGCTCGTTGGCCGAGTCTCCCGGCGCAACCACGCTGGTGATCTCCAGCAGAGTCGTCTCCCCCGCCATCAGCGGCGTGACGGTCTGGAGCGGGCCGCTGGTCTCCAGGGCCGCCTGGGTCGCGGGTGGATTGGTGGGCTGCCCGCCGCCGG
The DNA here is from genome assembly GCA_965370435.1 of uncultured Anaerolineales bacterium. Lineage (GTDB taxonomy): Bacteria > Chloroflexota > Anaerolineae > Anaerolineales > UBA11579 > CBDUUP01. The sequence goes on from CBDUUP010000005.1 coordinate 7,401, forward strand.
AGAAGGGCGTCGCCGCGCTGGTAGGGATGACGACCTCCCCGCCGCCGTTCACCCGCTCCCAGATAGCCATCGCCACCCACACCGTGCAGGCCGAGACTGCCACGTTGATGACCAGATAGAAAAGCAAGCGTCGCCAGCGGTCTTTGGTATCCATCGCAGCGAATCATAGCACATTCTGCGCGTTGACGGGGGCCGGATTTGACACTAGAATCCCCTTATGGCATACCTCGTAGATGGGCACAACCTGATTCCCAAAATCCCCGGCCTCAGCCTCCGAGAGATTGACGACGAGGCCCGGCTGGTGGAGATGCTGGGCGTCTTCTGCCGCCGGCGCGGCAAGAACCTGGAAGTCTACTTCGACAAGGCCCCGCCCGGACAGGCCCGTTCCCGGAAATTTGGCCGGGTGAAAGCCGTCTTCGTCCGCCAGGGGACCACCGCCGACGAAGCCATCCGCAGGCGGCTCTCCGCTCTGGGCGGCGAGGCCCGCAACTGGACCGTGGTCAGCAGCGACCGCCAAGTCCAGGCCGAGGCCCGCGCGGTCCGCGCCCAGGTCATCTCCTCCGCTGACTTCGCCCGCCAACTCACCGCCTCCGCTGATAAAACCCTCCCCGAAGACCAGGAGCAGGCCCCTCTCACCCCGGCGGAAGTGGAAGACTGGCTGCGTTTATTTGAGGAAGGAGGGGCAGAGGGAGAGTTGTGATATTATTCACTAATCTTCCCTTAATGTAATATTGGACATATTTGGTGTATATTATGAGAGTACTGACACCTGCCCTCCTCAAACCAGGTGTCTTACCACAAAGGTGACGTTCAGCATACTCCCCCTATGTTGGGCATTTTCCACCTGGTGGTCCTCATGAATGCCGGACGTGACTCCCACGTCCGGCGATGGGTTTAAATGGGGAAGGTGATTAGGTGATTAGGTAATCAGGCAACAAGGGACAAGTAAATAAGTAGACAAGGAACAAGGAAACAAGGAAACAAGGTAATTAGTATTACAGCGCAATGTCGCGATTAACCGGTCAAAAATGAGCACAGATGCCCTTTTCAGTGGTGCTTTTTGCTGATTTCTGTATGAGTTTTGAATGGTTCTAGTGGATCTGGACATCATTTTCATGCCTTTTTACTGAACCTTGCGCTGTAATATTAGGCATCAAAGTAATTAGGATATTGGACTCCGGGAATCAGTACCAGCATCGTGCCAACCTGCAAACGTGCAACCCGCAATATGCAAACTTGCAACCTGCAAACTTGCTACTTGCATACCTCCCAACCTTCTACTCCCTAACAATCTCCCGAAGCCTCTCCCGCACCTCTTGGGCCTCTTCCTCCAACCCCGCCTCGTCTGGACGCCGCGCGTGCTGCATCTTCTTGAAAGCCAGTTCGGCGGAGAGCTGCTGGATGCGCCGGGTTTTTCGCCAGCCGCCGATGCCGTCACTGCGAAGGGCCTGGAGACGCGCCCGGCTTCTGCCTCCTGGCCGGATCATTGCCTGGTGGAGTGCTTGGGGAATTTCCCCCGCCAACTGCGCCGCCAACACCCGCCGCTGTCGTTCCAGCGACCAGCCCATCACTACCACGATCACCAGGGCCCCCGCCCAGGTAGCCGCAACCGACCAGAGGTTGAAGCCCAGCGCGCTGCGGATGGTCAGGTTGTGCAGGGCGTTGCCGAGGACGGCCAGGGCGAAGCCTCCCAGCCCGATAGTCCATCTTTTGCGTTCATCAGTGGTGAGCCGGGCGTACCCCAACGCGGCCCCGAAGATGGCGGTGTATAAGCCGTGGTTCAGGCCGTACAGCAACCCTTCTATGAAAATGGTACTTCCCAATCCGGCGAACCCCCGCAGCAGGAACGCGCCCAGGTAGCTGATGGTGTTGGCCGTCATAGCGAATCCGAACCCCACCATCGCCCCATAGATGATGCCGTCCAGCACGTTGTCAAATTCCTTGTGATACCGCCGGGCGATGTAAAGCACCGCCAGCCCCTTGATGGCTTCTTCGATCAAAGGCGTGACCAACCCGGCCCGCACCGCCTCAATCGCCTCCGGCCCCAGCATATCGGCGGGCAGGTTGAAGAAAATTCGCACCAGAGCGGCCACCACCAGCGCCGGGATAGCTCCCCAGAAGAACGCCGCCGCCAGCAGGCGTTTCGGCTCTTTTTCGTAGCGGTCGGCCCAGTAGAGCAGGCCAACGTATAGCAGCGTGGGCAGCAAACCCGCCAAGAGGCTGATGGCCACCCCTCGGGTCACCTCCGAGGCGGGCAGCAGCCCCGCCAGCCAGACCAGGTCGGCGGCGTCCCAGGTGGCGGCCACGGTCTTTGTGGTGGTGGGCTTCAATTCCAACTTCCCGATGGACAGGATGGGCGCCGCTCCGGCCTGAATGGTGAGTTTGGCCTCCCCTGATTCTGTTCCTGGTATGTTCTTGAAGATGTAGTGGGTGACCTCCCCGGCCTCCGCGTCCGGCCAGGTGGCCTGAAGGTCGTAGGACACCCCAGATGGGACCGCGACCACCGCGATGATGGCTGCGCCGGGCGGCGGATCGTCGTGCAGCAGGGCCAGCCCTCCCAGTTCAACCTTCGTCGGAAGCGCCTCCCCATTGGCCGCCTCCAGAGTGACCTCCGCGCCCTGAGCCGCCTCGCCAAGAACCGCTACCCGCAGCCGGTTGGCGTACCAGGTGTCGGTGTCCAGCGGTTGGGCCATGCCCCAGGCGTAGGGTTGTTCCCACTGATCGCCCTTGTCCGCCGGCCCCAGCGGCCCGCCGAAATCGCTTTGAAAGGCGAACTCCCCCCAGTGGCCGCCGAAGGGCAGCCACTCGAATCCCTCCCAGGCCTCCGGGTCCGCCTCCACCTCCTCCCGGGTAGGCGTCAAGATCACCTCCGGGTAGATGCGCCCGAACGCGCCGGTGCGGTCCATGATCTCGATGCGGATATTGCCGATATCCTGGCCGTTGGGATAATTCTCCTCCCCCACGAAATAATTGGCGTGGGAGCCTAAAGCCACGTAGACCGCCGGGTGAGTGCCATCTTCAATGGGAGCCATCTCCCAGGCGCGGCGCGTGCCGCCGTGATGTTGGCTGTAGATCACCCATTCAGGCTCCCCCGCCGCGCTCAGCGTGACCTGCACCATCTCCCAGTCCCCTTCGTGTTTGTTGAACCAATCGTTGTAGTAATAGAACATCCAGTATTGGATGGTGATGTGTTCGACGTCCTCATCCCGGACCAGATGGGCGTAGGTGATGATGGGCGGCCCCCCCGCCTCCGGGCTGAGCACCGCTTCATAATAAGCCCGGTGGGCGGAATAGTTCTTGAAGTCCGATGCCCCTTCATCGCCGAACCAGACATCCAGGGCGTAGCTCTCATCCCCGAAGCCCAGCAGATCACCCAAAGTGACCTCCTGCAAAATGTTAACGTCCAGCCAGTTGCGCTGCGCCTGTCGCAGCCGGGCCGTGTTCACCATCACATCCACCGATTGAGGCCGGAATAACTCGCCGGGATGGAAATAAAGCGCCGGGGCGTACATCTCTACCAATTCCTGGTCTGAGAGCGGAGTTTCCTCTTGCGCCAGAACCATACCGGCTGGCGCTGCTTGGGTAATCAATACCGGTGCGAGCGCAAGCGTCACCAGAATTAGCAATGTCAGGATCGCTGTCTTTTTCATGCTCATCCTAATTCTTTACCATTTTTCACTACCCCACCTAAAATGTTTTTCTTTGTGCCTTCGCGCCTTGGTGGTAAACATTCATTCGTCTCGATAAAACTATTCACTCACCCGGCAAAACCCAATCCCATCGGGATGGATACCGGCATCAATCGTGCCGATAACCTTTAGCGTCGCCACGTCTATCACGCCTACGTCATTGGTCTTGTTATTGGCGACGTAGGCCCGGTCTCCGGCCTGGTTGAACACCGTCCCGCCCGGCCAGATGCCGGTGGGGATGCGCTTGATCTCCAGCTTCCGGGCCGTGTCAATCACCGACATGCAGTCCCCCTCCCGGTTGGGGACGAAGGCATACGCCCCGTCCGGCGAGAAGGTCACCCGGATGGGCACCTCGCTGGTGTTGATCCGGGCTTGCAGGCTGTGGGTGGCCGTGTCCATGATGTAAACCATGTTGTCGTCCTGGTTGGCGACGTAGACCCATTCCCCATCCGGGCTGACCGCGATCCCCTCCGGGCTGCGCCCCACCGGATAATGCGCCAACCACTCCTCTGTCTCCAGGTCCAGCACCGAATAGGAGTTCGACCCAATATTGGAGACATAAGCCCGTTTGCCGTCCGGAGTCAGGGCCACCATGTGGCTCATCCGCTGGGCGGGGATGATCTTCTTGACCTCGTGGGACTCCGTATCAATGATGAAGACCTTGTTCGCATACGTGCTGGCCAAGACCAGCCGCCCATCCGCCGTCACCTTGCCCTCGTGAGGGAAGTTGAATTCAGGGTGTTGGATGGTGTCCACGATCTCCAGGGTCTTCATGTCGAAGACCGAGATAGTGTTTCCCCCAGCGTTGGAGACGAAGGCCTTGCCCCCGTCCGGCGTCACCGCCACCTCGTGAGGGTTGCGGTCCACGCTCACGGTCTTCACTGCCTCACCGCGGGGTTCGTCAATGAATGTGACGGTGTCATCGTCTTTGTTGAGAACGATCAAGTAATCGGGCATTGTTATCTCCTGTAGGGTTGATTCAATTCCTATTCTTTTTTCTCAGCCACGTATAGATGGATGCTGCCAAACCCGCCGATCTCGGCATCCTGGTACCTAAAGCCGAATTCATCCAGCAGCGCGTCCATGTCCCGGAGGATGTCACCCAGGGCGACCCAGAACCTAGTCAACAGCATCCCCATTCTGTTCCGGTCCGCCGGGTAATTGACGTCAATCAAGATCAGCCTGCCGCCCGGCTTGAGCGTCCTGTGCAGTTCGGCCATCGCAACCCGTCCGTCAGGATAGCCGGAGAATGCCATCGTATTGACGATGCTGTCAAAACAATCATCAGGATAAGGCAAAGCTCCCACGTCCGCGGTTTGAAGGTCAGCCTGCATACCTTTTCCCCTCAGGTTGTTGAGGGCGGTGGTCGCCATCCGCTGATTGTAGTCAACCCCAAAGGTCTTGAACTCCCCGGCGTATTGGGTGAGCAAGTAGCCCGTCCCGAAGGAGGCCTCCAGAACCCGGGGGCCGTGAATGTGGGGGAGGGCCTGCTTGAGCCAATTCCTCCAGATAGGCAGGAGTTTGACCATGATATCGTAGACCCGAGCAATCCGAGTGTAATACCGGTCGAACTCGACCGTGAATTGGGCTTTGTCTTCAGGCTCTGGAGAATACTTTAGCGAGTTGCTCATGCTTCATCTGGCCGCTGTGAGAACCCAGCCATCCAATTTCTGCAAGGTGTCCAGGGTTGCCATCACCAAGATCCGGTCGCCAGCGGCCAGGATTTGTTCGGGCTGGGGATGCAGGCTCTCTCCATCCACTCCCTGGTAGCGGATGATGGACATGGATAACTGGCCCTCGATGTCGCCGACCGAGGTCCCGATGATCTTCGCTTCCGGTTGGATCTCCAACTCGCATAAATTGAGCAGTTCATCGCCTACGCGGAAGGAAGACTTGATGTCCATCCGCATGGCGGCAGCCGCGAAGATCGGCGCAGCCAATGCCGAAGTGCTGAAAGCGATGTGGATGTCAAACCCTTTTTCTATCCGCCGGGCCAAGTCAGCGTCGAACATCCGCAGCACCACCCGGATGTCGGGGTTCAGTTCCCGGGCGTCCAGGGCGATCTCCAGATTGGTCATTTCGTTATTGGTGCAGGGGACAATGGCCCTGGCCCGTTTTACCCCCGCCTTGATCAGGGTTTCAGACCGGCTGGCATCATCCACGATGACCGGGATGTGCATTTCTTTGGCCTTCTCCACAAAGCGGCCATCTGGGTTAGACTCCACCGCCACCACCTCCAGGCCAAAATTGAGCAGTTCCAGGATGATGCGATACCCGGTTTTGCCGGTCCCACAAACGATTACGTGATCATGATAAGTTGAGGCCATAGCCGCCTCCCATTTCTGCCCGCGGGCTTGTTTGTTAGTTATTGATCCGCCAAAGCGCAGCAAACCGTCCGCCACCACCGCCAACCCGAAGATAGGGATGATGAAAAAGAAGATCTGCAAATACCATTCCTCCGGGAACGGCAGCAGCGTCTCGAAAAAGATAAGTGCAAAGGTGGCGTGAAAAGCCGAACTGAAAGAGGGGTGCAGACCGCTGTCCGGGTAGGTATAGAAATAATGAAAGAACAATCCCCCGCCAAGCAGGATGGAGACGAAAAGGATCAGCGAAACCCGCGACTCGCGCAACAGCACCCGCAGGTCGCGCCACTGGGCGCGCAGCTTATGCCTCAAGATACGGTATCTATCATTATTGTTCGACGGCGGACGATATTCGACCGGCATTTCCGGCTCCGATTTCACGGCTTGGTATTTATCTCCTTGATTATAGCCTTATTTTCGGAATAGGAGGGTGAGGTTTTTTTAACACCCAGACACGAAGACAAAAAGCCGGCTCGACTGAGCTTGTCGAGGTCTCAGGACAAGCCTCCGGCGGACTAAAAGTTGGCGAAGGCCGACTTCGTAAACGGTTGCGTGACTATTGTCACCCAAACCTCGCCGCCAAATTGATCTGCTCTCTTTGGAACATTCAGTATAATCCAAGCGCAATAGCAAATCAGTCCACCCGCAGGATTTCCAACCGGAGGCAAAAACCATGAGGACCCCCCAGAAAATGACCCACTCGGCAGTCAAGCGTTACCAAGCAGAGAGGTATTTGCTGGCCTCCCTATCGGCCTTCGCCGCCACAGTCATCGAAACACCCGCATTTCTACAGTTGGCCTGGTTCTCCAATTCTCGGCCATCACCGCCACCTTGCTTCAGTTGATCCTCCTGCAAGTCCTGTTCGCCTACCGGCGTTGGTACTTATCCTAAGCGTGAGGTGATGCTTTTACTGCCCGCCACAACTATCTCACTCCTCATCATACAACCACTTCTTTATCAGGCCATAAATCGTGCCAAGCGCTACATATCCGATCACAAGATCCACCAGAAACACCGGAACACCAATGAAGAGGCGCCCAAAGATCTCATTTCCCCGCTCAAAATAAGCTGAAATAAAGGGAATAGAAATACTCATGCTAAATTCCCGGTCCCCCGGGCCAAAAGCCACCCAATTGAATAACGCCAACAGGATGAAAGGCGCTGACAACAACGCTATAATATGAAAACATGAAAACCAGATTTTCTCTCTTAGCGGGCTGAACCTCTTGTCGGTCAAGGCCACCGCAATCCCAGCATTGAAGAACAACATCCCAAAACTTATCGCCACCCAGCGAGGGACACCCATATTCTCAATATCCGTGAAAACTCCCTGCCAAATGATCAATCCTCCCGGAATCATAAAGATCAGTCCGATCCAAATCGTACCCTTTACAAAATCCGGCAAGCGATCTTTCATGTCTCTATGCTTCTATTTCCTTCGTGCAATGTTAAATGTTGGTGAACTAGCATAACATATTAATGTCTTGAGGCGTGTCTAATAATAGTTCCCTTTTTAACACCAAGGCACGAAGGCGCCAAGACACAAAAAATTTTATTTTTCTTCGTATCCTTGTGCCTTTGTAGTTACACTTTTTTGACCAAAGCTCAGGTACTACTCCCACTCTCCTTCTAACCCTGGTATTCATTTCACAGTTCTCCTTTTGGGTGAACAAAAGAATCCAGCAGAAAGCAATCTGAAACCAGTATACTCTTAATCCTTCGAGCGCGTCCAAAAAAAATACGTTCCCTTTCTTATTACCACCAGGCATCCAGAACGTCCCCAGCGGGATGGTCGGCGTGGACGCGGCCATCGTGAACAAGACCGGCCCGCAGGAGGCTGTCCCAAAAGTCAAAGGGACAGCCCCAGAGAGTTAATTTCGATGAATTTGAATTTATGGGTGCGTATGGGCGCAGCATTGCTGCCCCCATACGAGGGGCGGAGAGGGATTTGGGGTTAGGGGGTGTTGGGGGTGCAGATGATGGCGATGGGTTTTCCTTTGAGTTGGGTGAGGAAGATGATTTTTTCGTGGTCGCCTTTGAGGCGGAGGGCGCGGATGAGGTCTTCGGGCTGAATGGGGGAGCCGCGTTTTTTGACTGTCAATTGGCCGACGTTCCGGTCGCGGAGGTAGGCGCGGAGGCGTTTGAGTTGGAAGGGGAGCCAGTCTTCGACGGCCCAGGCGCGGGCGAAGGGAGTTTGGGTGAGATGGTGGGCGGTGAGGTAGGCGATGTCGGGGTCGAGTTGGGCGGCGTCGAGCTGGGCGCCGAGGGCTTCCACCAGACGTGCGCGGAGGATGGCGGGGTCGGGTTCGTAAATGTAGGCGCGGGGTTCGCTGAGGGGGAGGGAGGCTTGAGTATCGGCGGTGAGGGTGTGGGGGCCGGGGAGCAGGGTGGCGCGGTATCCGGCGGTCTGGAGGGGGCCGAACCAGAGGACGGCTTCTTTCAACTCGCCGCGGAGGGAGATGAATTCGACTTCGGCGTCGTAGCCGCGGAGTTCGTCCCGGTTCACCCCGGGAGAGATTTTGACGCCCAGGGCGGGGAAGCGGGGGAGCCATTGGCGGAGGGTGTCCAGGGGCGGGGTGTAGGCTTTCACCGAGAAGACCCGCCGCCCGCCGGTGCGCCGGGCGGGGTCGAAGAACAGGCCGATATCGGGACTGGGGGCGAGGGGCAGGGGGTGGGTGAGGTCGGACTGGAGGAAGGCGGCGCGGTCTGCCAGGCCGACCGCGTCCAGGTTGGCGCGGGCCATGTGGAGGCGGAGGGGGTCGAGGTCGAGGCCCAGAGTGGGGGCGGTCTGGGCGAGGGCGAGGGTGTCGCCGCCAATGGAGCAGCCCAGGTCGATCAGGCGGCGAAAAGGGCGATAGCGTTGGGCGCGGTGGGCGCTGACCTCCCAGGAGGAGGCTTGCTCCAGGGCCTGCCGGGTGAAGTAAAGTTTGTCGGCCTGGGGGAATTTGGACTCGGCCTCCCGGCGGAGGATGGCGATCTCCAGCACCGCGCGGGCCAGTTCGCGGGGGAATCCTTTGCTGAGGGCGGTGAAGTGGGGGAGGAAGTCTTCCTCGCGGGGTGAGAGGGCGGCCGCGGCGGCGAGGGCTTCTTGGCCGGAGGGGGTGAGGAGGGGGAGGAAATTTACCAGATCCATTGGGGTGGAATGTCAACATTCAAGTTGCGGATTGCAAATTGCAAACCTGCAATTTGCCGACCTGCAAACCTGCTAACTAGCAACCTGCAACTTGCAACCCGCTACTCCCCTCCCATAATCATCCTGGCGGCGCGGCGCCCGATCTCCACGGCGAAGTTGGTGCCGCGGTCCCAGGGGTAGACCTGGCTCATGCTGGCGAAGAAGAGGCCGGGGATGGGGGTCTGGATGGCGGGGATGTTCTGGGAGTGGTTGACCATCGGAATCGGCTGGGCGTATGGGGTGCGGTGGAGCCAGGTCTTGGTCACCCAGGAGGGGTCGAAGTTGGGATTGACGCGCTTAAAGGCGGGGAGGAAGCGTTCAAGCAGCTCTTCCTGGGTGAGGGTGAAGTATTCGTGGCCGGTCTCCAGGTAGTCGCCGCAGTAGATGATGTGGTCGCCGCCGAAGTAATCCGGCGAGAGGTAGTTGGTGTGCTCGACCAGGGCCAGGAAGGGGAACCCGGCGGTCTTGGGCAGGTTGTACCAGTAGTAGCCCTCCCGTGAAAGCTGGTGTTTGAGGGACAGGGTCATCACCACCGCGCCCATGCTTTTCATGTCGAGGAGGCCGTGGAGGTAGGCCTCGGGGAGGGTGGGGGCGAGTTTGGCGAGGAGGGCGGGGGAGGTGGTGGCTAAACATCGGTCGAAGGGAGTCTGAGTGGTCTGAGTGGTCTGGATGGTGAGGGTGTGGTCGGGGTTGGGTTGGAGGGATTGGACGGGGGTGTGGAGGTGGATTTGGACGCCGAGGGTGCGGAGGCTGTTGGCGAAGTGGTCGGCGAAGGCTTGGAAGCCGCCCTGGTAGGTACCCAGGCGGGTGGTGCGGGCGTGGAAGCGCGCCCACATCCAGGCCATGCTGACCTGCTTGGCGTAGCGCTCCCCGAACTTGCCGATCATCATCGGCTCCCACATCATCTCGTAGACCCGGTCTCCGGCGTATTTGCGCATCCAGGCGTCCACGGTGGTCTTCTCCAGAGCTTGCCAGTTCTTGGTCAACCGCAGGAAGAGGCCGACCAGCCCGAAGCGGGCCTTGTTGAGGCCCCATCCCAGGCCGGGGAAGATGATGGCCTGGGGGATGGAATCGAATGGGTAGAATTTTTCCTTATGATACATGACGGTGTAGGGGCGGGGGAAGAGGACTTTGTCGCTCCAGCCGAGTTCACCGATAAGGCCCAGCATGTGATGGTCGGATGCGAACCAGTGGTGGTAGAACTTCTCCACCGTCCAGTCCCAATGCGGTTCTTTGAAGCCAGAGGCCAGCCCCCCGACCTGCCCGGCGGCTTCGAATATGGTGACGCTGTGTCCGGCGCGGACCAGGTCGTAGGCGGCGGACATGCCGCCCAACCCTGCGCCGATGATGGCTATGTTCATGGTATCTCCGTGGCGGTATCTAGTATCATATCATTCTCTTTGCTCTGTAAATGGCGCAATTCGAGCAGCATTCCGAAACCGGTGATGACGCCAATCACAATACCAAAAAGCATAAAAATAATTCTGTATGTACCGAAGGCGAACGTTATAAAGACTAGTAGAGCTGTACCCCAGGCAAGATAATTCACCAGTATCCAACGATAGGACAGTTCTTGCTTGTTCAAGACCCATTGGAAGAATCCCACCAATGCCCCTACTATGCCGCCTTTGAAGAAATAATCCCAGAAGGCCATTTCCAATGATGTAATAAAAACAGTGCTAATGGCAAAAGAAGCACCCATTGCCAGTGCGGTCGTGCTGATCCATTTTTCTTTTACGTTGGTCAATCGAGGAAAAGCGCGAGATTGAAGACCACCCAATATTAAGCCTACCAGGAACCCACTTCCTGAAACGACTATCAAATAAGGGATTGATTCGAAGCCCCTATTGCGTAAATAGACAAGCAACTCGCCAAGGACTTGAAATGCACCAAGAAATACAGGTTCGAACAGGTCCAGTATGGCGAAAGCAACGATGGTCGAAATAGTCCACTTTCTCCAGAACTTCCACTGGTTCAATCTAGTCAACTCTTCCATATTTCAATCGGCTTCCTTCAAGGCCTCCACGTCTTCCCCCCATTTGATTCCCTCTCGCCAGAGGTAGTAAGCACCCAATAGGGTGATGGGCAGCCAGAGGGCGATGTGGAGGACGATGGTGTAGCTGGCGGCGACGGCGGCGGGGACGTTGTAGGCTTTGAGGATCGCGATGCCGGGGGCGTCGAAGGTGCCGACGTAGCCGGGGGCGGAGGGGATGGTGGTGGCCAGGTTGACGACGCCGTTCATCAGCATGAGGGCGAAGAAGCTGACCGAGAAATCGAAGGCGTGCATGACGAACCAGTACTTGCCGGTCTCCAGCAGCCAGATGACGACCGAGGTGAGGAACACCATCAGGGCGTCTTTGGGGGAGCGGAGGGATTCGAGGCCGCCCAGGAAGCGGCGGCTGATGTCGAGGACCCGTTCCCGGAAGCGGGAGGGGACCAGACGCGCCACGAACCAGGTCACAATGCGGTCGGTGATGGCGGGGAACATGGCCGCCAGCAGGAAGACGACCAGCGCGCCGATGAAGGCTACGGTACCCCAGAAGGCGATGTCCTGGATGCTGAGGTCGCCAATGATGCCGGAGCCGCCGGTGAGGCGGGCCAGTTCGGGGAGGTTGACGAAGACGAAGGCCAGCATCACCACGCCGTCGAAGATGCGCTCGACGATGACGGTGGCGAGGGAGGCGGAGATGGGGACACCCTCACGGCGTTTGAGCACCACGGCACGGAGGACCTCTCCGGCACGAGCCGGGTAAATGTTGTTGCCCATGTAGCCGATGGCGACGATGGGGAACATGGTGCGGGTGGGGATGGATTTCAGGGGGCGCAGGAGGTAGTGCCAGCGCCAGGCCCGCACCCAGACCCCCACGAAATATACGCCCACGCCCGGTATGATCCACCAGTAGTTGGCTTCCTGCACCTGGACCCAGAATTCCCCCAGGTCGAGGCCGCGCAGGACGAAGTACATGAAGAAGGCGCTGATGAGGACGCCGAGCCAGAATTGCCATTTTTTCATTATGGGGTGATTTTACCATGTGGGGAGAGAGAGTAGTCAGTATTCAGTAGGCAGTATTCGGTGGACAGTGTTCAGTGGGGAGTGGTGAGTGGACAGTGGGTAGATTGCGGAGCGCGGATTGCGGGTCTAGATAACAAACGGAATTTCATAGAGAATCTGACAGGGGTGCATTTCGATTTGGGGGAAAATTGGCGCGACACAGCGACTAAAGTCGCACCAACAATTACGAAGTCCGCCCTTCGGCGGACTAAAACATCGTCAAGTCGGCGCAGGCCGACTTCGTAAACATTTAGGCGGCTTGAGTCACTAAAATCCCAAAACTGAAATGCACCAATCTGACAGCGCTTGGCAGGCTCTAGGAAAACTTGGATACTTGCTACTTGCTCACTTGCCACCTGCGTACTTGCCTACTATTTCATCCTTCATCCTTTATAATATGCTTGTGAATACCCGCCGGGTTGTCTCGGTTTTGTCTGTTATTGTTTTGCTTGCTATTGCGGCAGGTATTTTTGTGCTGGCAGCTGCGCCGCGGTTGGAGGGGGTGTCTCCGGCGGATGGGGCGGAGGCGATTCCTTCGCGCGCGTCGCTGCGGATGACTTTCTCACGCACTATGGAGCCTGAGACGGTGATTGGGAATCTCGCTATCTACCCGGAGCAGGATGGGATTTTCACCTGGGATGACAACACGCTGATCTTCACGCCCGACCAGCCGTGGCCCAGCGGGGAGGAGGTCAACGTGCAGTTGGACGGGGGGAAATCTACCTTAGGGTTATCCATGCTGCGGGGAGAGACCTGGTCGTTCACTATCGGGCTGCCCCGTATCGCTTACTTGTGGCCCGCAGATGGCCGGGCGGACGTGTACGCCCTGGACCCGGTCAGCGGGGCGGTGGATCGGTTGACGACTACCTCCTACGGCGTGTTGGACTTCAGCCTCAATTTTGAGGGCACGCGATTGCTCTACAGCGCGGTGCGGGAGGATGGGGGCGGCAATCTGATGCAGTTGGATCTGCTGGAAGGGGGAACGACAACTTTGCTGGAATGCCCCCAGGAGACCTGCCGGTCGCCGCAACTCTCGCCGGACGGCGGCCTGCTGGCGTACGTCCGCATCCCTCCGGTGGGAGGAGAAACTCAGGTCTGGCTGGTATCCTTGCCGGATGGAGAGCCTATCCCGGCGGGGGAGGCCGGACATGAGACCGGCTTGCCAGCCTGGTCTTCTACCGGCTTGCTGGCCTTCTACGACCGGGAGGCGCAGGCATTCGTTATCCTGGATCCTGAGACCGGCGAGACCACCGCGCTGCCCAACGAGATCGGAGAACCGGGAAGCTGGTCGCCGGAGGGGGAGCGCTTTGTCTACCCTGAACTGCTGGAGGCGCGGTTGGAGGGGGTGGCGACTTTCTCCGGACATTTGATCCATTACGACGTGGTCCAGGGGATCACGACGGACCTGACTCAAGACAACAGCCTGGAAGACACGGCCCCGGTCTTCTCGCCGGGGGGGAACCTCATCGCACTGGCCCGTAAATCACTGGACGCTGATGAGTGGACGTTGGGCAGCCAGCTCTGGCTGATGCAGTCCGACGGCAGCGGGGCGATGGCTCTGACCGCAGCTCCTGAATTTCATCACACCGCTTTTGCCTGGAAGCCCACCGGCGACCTGCTGGCCTACGTGCGCTTCAACCAGGCTATACTCACCGAGCCGCCCGAACTGTGGCTCATCCGGGTGGACGGGGGCAACCCCATCCGCCTGGTGATAGGAGGTTACGCCCCGTTATGGATACCCTAATAAAAATCAACCAACCGGCTCCCGATTTCACGTTGCCCGACCTGGAGGGAAACTCTCACAGCTTGTCCGACTACGCCGGTCAGGTTGTGGTTGTAAATTTCTGGTCGGCGGAATGCGAATGGTCGGAACAGGTGGACCGGGAAATGGTCGAGGTGCGGGCTGGGTGGGGGGAGGCGGTGACCTTGCTGTCCATCGCGCCCAACGCCACTGAGTCCCCGGAGCTGCTGGCGCAGGTGGCGGCGGAACGCGGGCTGCCTCTGGTTCTCCACGACGCCGACCGGAAGGTCGTTCAGGTATATGGGGCGGAAACGACGCCCCATTTCTTCGTGATCGACGGGGAGGGTATCTTGCGCTACCAGGGCGCTTTCGACGACACTACTTTTCGCCAGCGGACGGCGACTCGGAATTATTTGGTCGATGCGGTGGCGGCTGTGTTGGCGGGGGAGGGGGTGGACCCGGCGGAGACGCGGGGGTATGGGTGTATGATTGTGGCGTATGCGCCGTGAGGAGGGGGGGAGGTAAACAGGTAGACAGGTATACAGGGAACAAGTAGACAAGGGACAGGTGGACAGGGAAACAGGGAAATAGGTATACAGGGGAAGGTTTTTCAATGGGTGGGCCTTCCTGTAATAGGGCATTCACGGGATCGGCCAATGGGTTGGGATGGGATTCGTGGGGGGAAGATCAAGATTGTTGACTTGAAATGATGGCGAGGGGTTCTTCGGGCGGCATACAATTTTGTCAGAATCGATGATTCCGGGGAGATGACTTGTGGCGAGTTATTTGCCAACTGATGAAAGTGGGGATACAATTGGCGGCGAGGTTTATAAATGAACATATCTAAAAGAAGAGTTTCAGTTACATTGACCCGAGGCCTGGGGCTTCTGGATGTCACCATGATCGGGGTGGGGGCCATGATCGGGGCGGGCATATTTGGTCTCACCGGGATCGCGGCGGGAAAAGCCGGTCCGGCCGGTTTGCTGCTGGCATTTTTCTTGAACGGCGCGGTCACCACCCTGACGGGCATGTCGTATGCCGAGTTGGGCGCGGCGATCCCATCGGCGGGAGGCGGGTATAGTTTTGTCCGCCGGGGGTTGTCCCGATTTTGGGGGTTTTTCGCGGGGTGGATCTCCTGGTTTGGCAATTCGGTAGCGTGCAGCCTTTACGCGGTGCTGTTCGGGACATTTTTTATCGAGATGCTGGGACTATTTGGGGTTGAATTCACCCATCAGACCGTGATCCTGGGAATGAGCGGGGAATACCTGGCCGAGAAGGTGATCACTTTTGTGGTGGTGATGATCTTCATCAGAATCAATATCCGGGGGGCATCGGAGACCGGGGCGGTGGGCAACGTTATCACTATTTTAAAGATCATCGTGCTGTTGACTCTGGTGGCTTTTGGTCTGGCGGTCATGTTTGGCACAGACTCGAACTGGATAGCCAATTTCCAGAACCCGGCCCCGGCGGATAATTCCTTCCCCGGCGGCCTGCTCCCCAATGGAATTTTGGGGGTTTTCCTGGCAATGGGGCTGACCTTCGTCGCCTTTGAGGGCTATGAGATCATCGCCCAGAGCGGGGAAGAAGTGGTGAACCCAGAGCGCAACCTGCCGCGGGCAATTTTCCTCTCTATCGCCATCGCGGTCGCCATATACTTGCTGGTCGCTTTTGTGTCCATGGGCGCTCTGGAGCAAGATTCCGGTTTGCCGAACTGGATGTTCCTGGGGCAAGAGGGAGAGAAAGCGATGATCCGCACCGCAGAGTCGATCATGCCTTATGGAAAGCTGGCGATGATCCTGGGCGGATTGGCCTCCACCACCTCGGCGCTCAACGCCACCATCTATTCCAGTTCCCGGGTTTCCTTCGCCATGGGGCGGGGCGGCGACTTGCCCGGCATGTTCGCCCGCATCCATCCCCGCCGCAGGACACCCCACATTGCCATAAACGTCAGCGGGGCGTTGATCGTCCTGTTCGCTTTGCTGCTCCCCATAGAGGACGTCGCCAGCGGGGCGTCGCTGACCTTTTTGATCTTGTTCGCCCTGGTCAATCTCTCGCTTATCCAACTGCGCAAGCAGGAGCCGGACTTGACCCGACCCTTCCGGGTTCCCTGGGTGCCCTGGCTGCCTTACTTTGCCATCGCCTTTCAAGCCTTTTTGGCGGTGATGTTGTTCAGCGTCAGTTGGATGGCCTGGGCGGCGGCCGTATCCTGGTCGGTCCTGGGCATCTGGATGTTCCAACGCCTGGGGGGGCGGGAGGAGGCGGCGCAGGTGGCGGATACCATCCTGCTGGAGGAGACCATCGCCCGGCGAGACTTTTCCTTGCTGCTGCCGGTGGGGACGGTGCCGGAGGCCCGCCAACTGGCTCGCATGGCGGCGACCCTGGCTCTGCCCAATGAGGGCGAGATCTTCGCCTTGCACGTTGTACGGGTGCCCCAGTCCTTGAGCCTGAGGCATGGCCGCGATTTCTTACGTCAAGGCCGCCCGCTGTTGGAGGAGGTCATCACTATTGGCAAGGAATACGACGTGCCGGTGCGCACCCAACTGCGGCTGGGCCGCAACGTGGGACAATCTATCATGTCGGCGGCTCAGGAACGCAAAGCCAGCATGGTCTTGCTCGGCTGGCCGGGGAGCACGGATACCCCAGGCAACGCTTTCGGCAGTATCATAGACTTAATCTCAACCAACCCGCCCGCCGATCTAGCGGTGGTGCGCCTGGTGCGCATTGGATTGCCCAAGCGGATCTTGGTCCCGATGACGATGGGACGCAACACCCATCTGGCCTTGGAGGTAGCGCTGACCCAGGCGGAGTACGTGGTTGACCAGACCGGGGAAGATGCCCACATCGTGGCCTTGCACCTGGTAGATGAAGGGATGGACGATAAGCTTATGGAGGAGCGCCGCCAAGCGCTGATGGAAGAGTTCTCGTTGGAGGGTTTGCCGGTCGAGCTGCGGTTGATCCCCGGACAGGACGTGGTGGCCGAGATACTGGCTATTGCGGAGGACTTTGACGAGATCGTGATCGGGGCCTCCGAGGAGCGGCTGCTGGAGCAGAAGTTGTTCGGCTCAGCGCCGCAGAAGGTGGCGGAGGAAGCGCTGGTGAACGTCATCCTGGTCAAGCGCCATGATCCCATCAAGCACGGTTTGCTGGGCAAATGGTTGAGACGGATGGGGAATAGAGGGAATAATAATGGGGGGTGAGGGGGGAGGGGGAGGTTGGCAAGTGGCAAGTAGGCAAGTTGCAGGTGGGCAGGTTGCAGGTTGCAGGTGGGCAAGTTGCAGGTGGCAAGTGGGCAGGTTGCAAGTAGGCAAGTGGCGGGTTGCAGGTTGTGGGCATTGATTTGATTTTGTGATCGACCTGGCTGAAGCGTTGAGTTAGGTGAAATGGGCGGATTGATTATTAGCTCCCTGTATCCTTGTATACTTGTTTACCTGTTTCCCTATCTACCTAAAAAAGAACGGAGGCTAACTCGCGGCGGTATTGGCGAGTGAGAGGGTCGTCTTCGCCCATGATTTCGAGGATGGCGAGGATCATTTGGCGGGCTGCGCCGTCCTGGAAGTCTTTGTCCTGGCGGAGGATGTCGAGAAGGCCGTCCAGGGCGGCGGGGAGGTTGCCGCGCTGGACCAGGCTCAAGCCCCGCGCGAAGGCGGCTTCGAGGGGGTCGTCGCTCTGGGGACGGTCTTTTAGCTCGGCGAGGGCGGCGGCCAGGGGGTGCAGAATCTGGGCGGCGTTGTATTCTTTGCTGGCGGGGAAGTCTTGGAGGCGCTTGAGGGCTTCTGCGCCTTTGCCCTGGGCCAGGAGGCTTTTGGCTAGGCCGAGGAGGGGGGTCGATTCGCCGGGGCTGCTCTTGAGGGCCTGGCCGAAGGTTTGGGCGGCGTTGGCCCAATCGCCGCGGCCCAGGAGGCTTTGGGCTTTTTCGATCTTCAGGTCGCCGGAGGCGGGGGCGATGCTGCGCAGGTATTGGCGCACCACGGTTTCGGGCTGCGCGCCGGTGAACTCGGCCACCACTTCCCCGCTGCGGATGAACTTCACCACGGGGATGCCGTGGACGTTGTAGCGCATGGCGAGGTTGGGGTTGGCGTCCACGTCCACTTTGGCGAGGCGGAAGGCTCCGGCGGCTTCGTGGGCCAGCTTCTCCAGGATGGGACTCAGCATCTTGCAGGGGGCGCACCATTCGGCCCAGAAATCCACCACCACGGGGGTGCGCTGGGAGTAGGCGAGGACTTGGTATTGGAAGTCGGTTTCGGTTACGTCTATGATGTGGTCGGAGGGGGTCATGAGGTGTGGCTCCGGGGTTTGGTGGTGGGAGAACTTATAGGTAGTATAACTTGATTCTATCAGATGGGGGGTAGAAATATGTTACTGTATGGCTTATTCGCCAACTGAGAGCAAGATTTTACCCATCAACTCTTCGATAGGGGTCGCATCGGGTGGGTTTATGGGATAGGCGAGATGACCGACTTGGAGAGCGGGGGGGACGGCCGCTGTTGACAAACGCAAGTGAGCTTGGGTTGAAGTGCAATGGGTGATCTCTCCCTGGGCGAGGGTCTCTATCTCACCGGGGATGAGAATGGCAAAATTCATGCCAACCAGATTATCGTGGAATTCCTCAGGTATGCCAGATACATCCAAGCAAACCTCGGGGGAAGATTGGTTGGTGTTGATCGCACAAACCAAAATGTGCTGCCCATGCTGAATCAACAGCCACTGGGTGTACATGCACTTCAAGATAACGTCATAACGATGTCCGCTTAGTTCCACCACGGCTCTTACCCCTCGGGGCATGGCTTTTAAATTCTCGTAGCGTTTCTTGAATTCTAGTATCTGTTCAATGATAACGTACATGACCGCCACAATGACCAGGGTGAGGATCAAAAGAGGGCCATATTCAAGCGTCAAAACCTGGGCAATGTCGGCGATGAAACTCAAATAAGAAAGAAATACAACTACGGCAATGGATAACCAACTAATGAGACCGCGCCAGTTGATCTTCATTCTTCCCCCCCTTCCCCCGCCTCATAGAGCGGTTCTTTCAATTCGCTGCTTATCTCTCGCAATATCCACCAGGCGACGTCATTGACTCTCTCACCTCCTGGATACACGGAAAATAAAAGATGAATGTCGTTTTCCAAGAGACCCCGGAGGATTGTCAAGCTTTCTGGGGATAGTAAATCGCTTTTCTGGCGGCTATCCATAACTAGATTTGCCAGCCCTGAGGCAGTGAAGAACTGTACATACTCATTTTCATTGTTTAGGACCTTGAGCAGAACCTCAGCGATCCCCGGTTGGCCGACGGCGTTCCCCAGCGCATAAGCGGCGCTCCCCCGCACGGTTTCACTTTGGTCGCCCAGAGCCTGAAGCAGAGCCTCAGTGATCCCTGGCTGGTTGGTGGCCTTTCCCAACGCTGATGCGGTGCGGCCCCGCACATACTCACTTTCGTCGCCCAGGGCTTGGAGCAGGGCCCCGGCGATCCCCGGTTGGGCGGCGGCGTTCCCCAGTGCATAAGAGGCACTCCCCCGCACAGATTCACTTTGGTCGCCCAGAGCTTGGAGTAAAGCCTCGGCAACCCCCGATTGGTCGGTGGCGGCCCCCAGTGATTCGGCGGCGCGGCTCCGCACGATTTCACTTTGGTCGCCCAGGGCTTCAAGCAAGGTCTCGGTCAACCCCGATTGGCTCATGACCTTCACCAGCGACTGGGCGGCGTATTCCCGCACGATAGAATTTTCGTCACCCAGAGCTCGGCGTAAGGCCTCGGCGACCCCGGGTTGGCCGGCGGCATTCCCCAGCGACTCAACGGCGCGGAACCGCACGATTTCACTTTCGTCGCCCAGGGCCTCAAGCAGGGCTTCGGCGACCCCAGGTTGGTCGGCAGCATTCCCCAGCGCTTTGGCGGCACTCCCCCGCACGGAATAACTTTGGTCACACAAGGCTCGGAGCAGGGCCTCGGTCACTCCCGGGTGGCTGGCGGCGTTCCCCAGCACATGGGCGGCACTCTCCCGCACGGAATCACTTTGGTCGTCTAGGGCTTGGAGCAGGGCCTCGGCTATTCCCAGTTGGCTGGTGGCCTCACTCAGCGCTTCGGCAGCGCTCCCCCGCACAGAAGAACTTTGATCGACCAGGGCTTGGAGCAGGGCTTCGGCCACCCCTGGTTGGTCAGTGGCCTCACTCAGTGCTTCGGCGGCCCTCCCCCGCACATACTCCCTTTCGTCGCCCAAGGCCTGGAGCAAGGCCTCAGTAATCCCCCGTTGGCCGATGGATTTGCTCAACGCGAAGACGGTGCGTATCTGCACGTATTGACTTTCGTCGCCGAGAGCCTGGAACAAGGCCTCGGCCACTCCTGGTTGGCCGGTGACATTACTCAGCACATCAACGGCGCGGGTCCGCACATCCTCCCCTTCGTCGCTCAGAGCCTGGATCAGTGCCCCTACGACCCCCGGTTGACCGGTGGCATTCCTTAGCGCAGAGATGGCGCGGACCCGCACATCCTCCCTTTCATCACCCAGGGCCTGGAGAAGGCGTTTGGCTATCTTCTGCTTGCTGGGGCTGCGGTTGAGAGCGGCCAAAACTTCTCCAGTCTGTTGGCGCAACATGTAATATTCTCCATCACAGAAGACCGCCATCAATTGGGCCAGCACATTATCTTCCACGCGGGGTTCAATGTTCAGGCGGTCCACCAGGCAGTGCGCGGCCAGAAAGAGGTTGCTATTAAAAAGATCATCCTGCTGGGATAAGATTCCCTCCACCAAGGGGGTGGCATCCCCCATCCCGGCGTAAAGCAGGAGCACTTCCCGCCACCAGGGGTCGCGGCGGCGTTCGATCAGGAATTCCCGGCCTTCCTCTTGCCGGTCGAGCAGGTGGCTGGCCGCCAAGTATTCCTGGAAGGTGAGGTGGGTGAAGCCATAGATTCCCAGCCCCCGCTCCATCAGCAAACCGCTCCGTTCGCGCACATCTTTCAAGAATTCACCGGCTTGCCCGGCCTCCTCACCGATACTGGGCAGGGCCTCGGCGATGGCTCGCTCCACTTCCGCCTGAGGTAAATCACGAAAGCCCTGCGCGTGCATCTTGAAGGCAAGCGGTTCCAGCACCCGGCGCTTGCGGGCCGGGTCAAGCTGCCCGGCGATTCGCTTGGCTTCGTCCCAATAGCCCAATAGAACCTGGACACATTCATCATACAACTCGGCCCGCCGGTTGGGCAGCTTGGCGCGGTAGCGGTGCACCATCGCCACGATGGTCAGCAGCAGCGGATTGATGGTCAACTGGCGCACGCGGGGATGGGCTTGGATGGCATTGATGAGGTCTTCTGCATTCCGCTCCGCCTGACGCCGCGCGGCGGCTTGGGCAATCTCGGTATTCGTTTCACGGGCAGCCAATTCGACGGCCAGCGACCAGTGGCGGGCGAAGGCTTCTACGTCCTCGTCGCTGAAGTCGCATACGTTCAACTGCCCGAATCCGGCCAGCGCTACGCCACGGTATCCCGCCGGACGGGAGGTGACGATGAAACGGTTGTTGGGATAGGTGTTGACGAAGTCTTCGATCTGTTCGGCGATCCGGTGGCGTTCGGCCTCGTTGGTCACCTCGTCCATGCCGTCCAAGAGCACGATGCACTGACCGGCCTCAAGGCGTTTGGTGAAGAAGTCGCGGGGGCATTTTGGGGCAATTTCGGGAGCCGCGCACAGACCAGCCAGGCTGGCCGCGACCAGGGATTGGTCTTTTTGCACCAGATCGCGGAGGGGTAGGAGGATGGGCAGACGGCTCTCCTCCAGATCCAATGTTTCTCCGGTCTGGGCTTGGGCAAATTTCAGGGCCAGGTAGCTTAAAAGCGTGGTTTTCCCAGTGCCGGGTCCCCCCAGGATCACCAGACGTTCCCCGAAAAGTTTCATCGCCTCCCCCATCAAAACTCGTTCTGGTTCGGAACTTTTTAGCCTTGGTCCTTTCCCTTTAGTGTATTTGCCCCCTTTTAAGAGATATCTCTCAAGTTCATCGAATGTTTCAAACTGAGGAACTGTAGGATCGACCAATTGCAGGGAAATGTAGACCTGTTCCAGCTTCACGCCCACTGTCGAGCGGGTGCGAATGCCGCGAACTTTCAGGTAGCGGTTTTCTTCTATCAGCCATTCAAGATAACGGGCTTCAAACTGGGCGTCGGAGATCTCTTTGCCGACCAATTGACCTATTTTCCTACCAAGAATGGTGACCCATTTCCATATGGAGGGCAATATGCGCTGGATAAGCAAAGTCGAAATGGCCGTAACGACGACCAAGATAAATCCTTCTTTATAGTTTTCCCAAAGTTCATTAAAATCCATGGTTCCCCGCCTTTAAGCAGGTAGTTGATATTCCCCTCTATTTTATACTGCCTTTGCGTTGCGGTCAAACCCTAAAGGCGGGTATAATCACGCTGGGGAACCTCCCGTCCGTCTAAAGCGTCTCCTCATTACAGGAGAGTGAAATGTCTGACCCAAAAAAGTCTGCCGCCCGGCGCAAGCTGCTGTTGATCCCTAATTTGCTGCTGGCTATATCCCTGGCCTGCTCGGTGACCGGGGTTACGCCTACCTCTACGCCCACTTCGCCCCCGGCTGTGTCCGACCCGGATGTGGAGCCGATGACCTTGCCGCCCGCCATTGTGGAGACGTATCCCATGCTGGGGAGCGAACTGCCCCTGGAAGGGCCTTTTGCGCTGTACTTCAATCAGGACATGAATACCGCCTCGGTAGAGGCGGCGTTGAGCGGGCAGCCGACGCTCTCTGGGGTTATCACCTGGCCGGATGAGGCCACGCTGGTCTTCACGCCGGATATGGCCTGGCTGCCGGAAACTGAACTGACTATCACGCTGGGAATTACCGCGGCTGCGGCCAACGGACTCACCTTGCCGGAGCCGGTCACGCTGGTATTCATCACGGTGGGGCCGCTGCGAATGACCCACAACCTGCCGCTGGCGGAGGCCGCCGAGGTGGACCCCTCATCGGCGGTGGTGGCGGCATTCAACCGGCCGCTGGTCCCCCTGGGAGCGGACCCGGCCTCCCTGCCCCAGGCGTTCAGCATAGAACCGGCTGCGGCGGGGCGGGGGGAGTGGCTCAACACCAGCACTTACATCTTCTACCCCGACCCGGGGCTGGCCGGAGGGGTCACTTACACGGCGCGGGTCAACCCGGACTTGACCAGCGTGGATGGGGGGCCGCTGGAACCGGTCACCGAGGGGCCGGTCACCTACGCCAGTTGGACCTTCACCACCGCCTCGCCGCGGCTGATCTCGGTTGACCCCCAAGATAACCCTAAAAACATCCGATTGGACGCTGAGTTCGTGCTCACTTTCAACCAGCCCATGAACCCGGACAGCGTGGCCGACAACTTCGCCCTGATAGGGCCGGGCAATGTGAGTGTGGCGGGGGAACAAACCTGGAACGAGGATGACTCTATCCTCACGTTCACGCCCGCCGCCTGGCTGGACCGCGGGACCAGCTACCAGGTCGCGCTGGGCGGGAACGCCCAATCTGCGGGGGGGACGCCATTGGTGATGGCTACGTTCGCGGATTTCTTCACCGTTTCTGACCTGATGGTGGTCAGCAGCGACCCGTATCCGGGCGGAGAGAAAAGCGTCTACGGCTCAGTGGTAGTCAATTTCAACGCCCCCCTCTCGGAGGGCGACCTGACCGTTTATTTCAGCCTGGAACCGGCAGTCACCAACTTCGGGGTCTCGCAAAATGAAAAGGCGGTCTACGTCTACGGCGATTTCGCCCCCCGGACGGACTACAGCCTCACTATTGACGCCAACCTCTCTGACGTTTGGGGCGGCGCGCTGGGAGAGGCTTACGTCTTGAATTTCCGCACCGCGCCCATCACGCCCAGCTTGACGTTGGACGCCCAGATGGGCAGTTGGGTGGTGTTCCTCACCCCGGAGGACAAAGCTCTATCGGGCCAGGCGGCCAACCTGCGTTGGGTTGACATCGGCAGGGGAACGCTCACCTTTGACGACCTGGTGCGGCTGCTGGGACCCGGCGGGTATGACGAACGGCAGGATTACCGTCCAAACGACTATACGCAATGGCGGCATCCGCTGAACCTGCCCGCTGACCAGTACGAGAGGATAGACCTGCCCCTCACCCAGGACGGCGGGCCGCTGTCGCCGGGGATCTATGCGTTGGTGTACCAGTCGGGGCAGATCGCCCGGTCCTCTCCCGTCACGCCTATCTTCGGAGTGGTCAGCAACGTGCATCTAACCTACAAGGTCAGCGCGACCGACGTGCTGGTCTGGGCGGTGGACCTGCGCACCGAGCAGCCGGTGGCGGAGGCCTCGGTTTCTATCATTGACGAGAACGGGGAGGTCCTGGCGTTGGGGCGCACCGATTCGCAGGGCGTATTCCGGGCCAATATCGCCGCGCTGGATGACCCTTACATCTTGACCTACGCCATGCTGGGACAGCCCGGACAGGACCATTTTGCGCTGGCGCTCTCCACATGGAACCAGGGAATCTCCTCTTATGAGTTCGGCCTGCCCACCGATTACTCTCCGCCCGGAATAGAAGCATACATCTACACCGAGAGGCCCATTTACCGCCCAGGACAGACGGTGTACTTCCGGGCGGTGGTCCGAGAGGCATACAACGGACGCTACACCCCGGCGGATATGGAGACATTGCGGCTGACCGTTTATGACGGCTTTGGGGAGGTACTCACCCAGTTCGATTTGCCTCTCTCGGCGTTCGGCACGGTTCACGGCGAACTGGTCCTGCCGGAGGATGCGCCGCCGGGATACTACCGGCTGGAAACGGAATATGGGGTTCGGAACTTCCAAGTGGCCGCTTACCGCAAGCCGGAGATTGATTTGCAGGTCAGCTTCACCACCGAGGCGGCGACCGCGGGGGGAACCTTGAACGCTACGGTGGAGGCCAATTATTTCTTCGGCGCGCCGGCGGGGAACGCGCCCTTGACCTGGACGCTCTACGCCCGGCCCTCTCACTTCGACATCCCCGGCTACCAGACGGGCAACATGGATACGCGTTGGATGGGGCCGTCCTGGGCTTACATAGGCAGCGATTTTGGAATCCTGCTGGACGAGGGGAGCGGGGAGACCGGCCCGGATGGCACTTTCAGGCTCGAAATCCCGTTGGAGGCGGTAGAAAATCCCCAGCTTTACACCCTGGAAGTCACCTTGCAGGACGAGAGCGGATTCCCGGTCAGCGGGCGGGCTAACGCTCAGGTGCATCCGGCGGACACCTACATTGGGGTGCGCCCGGACGCGTTCACCGCGCAGGCTGGACAGGAGATCGGCTTTGAGGTTCAGGTAGCGGCCTGGTCGGGCGACTCTCCCGGCGAGCGCAGCCTGCGGGCGGAGTTCTCCAAAGTGGTCTGGGTGCGGGAGGAGCCGAAAGCGGGCGAGCCATACGGATATCCCACTTTTGTTCCGCAGTACACCTTGATCGCCAGCGTGGATTTCGTCACCGATGGGAACGGATTGGCCCGTCTGGCTTTCACGCCGCCGGAACCGGGGACTTACATGCTGCAAGTGAGCGGGGACGGCGCGCAGACCCAGGTACTTCTGTGGGTGAGCGGGGCGGGACAGGCGGTGTGGCCCAACCTGCCCAACCAGCGGCTACAACTCACCGCCGACAGCGACAATTACCAGCCCGGCGACACCGCCCAGGTCTTCATCCCCAACCCGTTGGGGAGGGAAGCGCTGGCGTTGGTCACGGTGGAGCGGGGGGTGGTGCTCCGGCACCAGATCTTGACCCTGGGCGAGGAGGGAACTACTCTCTCGCTGCCCTTGAGCGACGAGGACGCGCCCAACATTTACGTCTCAGTGACCATCATTGGACGGAACGGGGAGGGGGAACTGGATTTCCGGCAGGGGTACGTGGAGCTGTTGGTGGAGCCGGTTCAGCATACGCTAAACGTGGAATTGCTCACTGAACCCACGCGGACCGGCCCCGGCGAGGAGGTCACTTTCAGCATACGGGTCACGGACGCGGGGGGGAGTCCGGTGGAGGGCGAGTTCTCGCTTTCGGTGGTGGACCTGGCGGTACTCGCGCTGGCGGACCCCAACGCCCCGGACATCTTACCCGCTTATTACGGCCCCCAACCGCTGGGGGTGCGCACCGGCCTGGCGCTGGCGGCTTATGCCCGGCGGTTCACCTTCCAGGCGGACGGGCTGGGGGGCGGGGGCGGGGGCGACCTTCTGGTGGTGGACGTGCGGGATGAATTCGAGGATACGGCCTATTGGAACGCGGTCATCATCACCGATGCGGATGGGGAAGCCCAAGTGACGGTCACGCTGCCCGATAACCTCACCACCTGGCAAATTGATCTGCGAGGTTTGACGGCGGACACGCGAGTCGGGGAGGCGCGGGCGCAGGTGGTCACGTCGAAGGATTTATTGGTGCGCCCGGTGACGCCCCGCTTCGTGGTGGTGGGCGACCATTTGCTATTGGCGGCGATTGCGCACAACAACACCGGTGAAGATATTCAGGCGTTGGTCTCGCTCCAGGCGGAGGGATTTTCGTTGGATGAGGGCGGCCAGACGGGGCAGTTGATTTCCATCCCGGCGGGGGGGCGGGTGCGAGTGGAATGGTGGGGGACGGTATTGGATGTGGAGAGCGTGGATCTGGTCTTTTCGGCCCGGGGCGGGGGGTTGGAGGACGCGGCCCGGCCGGAAAACGGCCCCCTGCCGGTACTCCATTACACGGCTCCGCAGACCTTCGCCACCGCGGGGACTTTGACGGAGGGGGGCGAGCGGTTGGAATTGGTGTGTTTGCCGCGCACCTTTGACCCTTCGGGCGGCGAACTGCGGGTGGAGATTTCGCCTTCGCTGGCGGCGGCGATGTTCCAGGCGTTGGATGTGCTGGAAAACTCGCCTTACGACAGCGCGGAGGGAATCCTTTCCAGCTTCTTGCCCAATCTGGAGGCTTACCGCGCCCTGAGGGAGTTGGGCGTGGAGTCGGCCAACCTGGAAGCCCGCCTGGAGCGCACCCTGGAGGAGGGGTTGGCGAGGCTGCTCTCCCGGCAGAATTCGGATGGGGGCTGGGGATGGAGTTTCAACAGCCGGAGCGACTCTTACATCACCGCTTACGCGCTCTATGGCTTGACCCGGGCGGAGGCGGCGGGGTTCTTGTTCGACGAGGAGGCTATCCGAGACGCGGTCACATTCCTGCAGAGCGGGATGCCGGCTACTTCAATGCTGACCCAGACCTGGCAGTTCGACCGGCTGGCTTTCCAGCATTATGTGTTGGATGAGGCCGGGGCCGGGTCTCCGGCGGGGGTATCGGCGCTGTATGAAGAGCGTGACCGGCTCAATCCCTGGGGGCAGGCTTTGCTGGCTTTGACTCTTGAGTCGCTCACGCCGGGGGACGAGCGGGCGGCAACGCTGATCTCCGACCTCCAGGCGACGGCGATCCGTTCGGCGACGGGAGCGCATTGGGAGGAGGGGGAACGCAGTTGGCGGAATATGAGCAACACGATTTTCAACTCCTCGGTGGTCGTCTACGCCATCGCTCAGCGGGACCCGGCCTCCCCGATGCTGCCGGACGCGGTGCGCTATTTGATGGCCCACCGCGACGCCCAGGGCGGTTGGAATTCGACTTACACCACGGCGTGGACGGTGTTGGCGTTGACGGAGGTCATCCGGGGCACGGGGGAGTTGGGCGGGGAGTACGGCTTCTCGGCCAGCTTGAATGACCTGCCGCTGCTCAGCGGGGAGGCAGGGGGCGAATCGCTGACGCCGATCTCGACCATCGTGCCGCTCACCGACCTGTTCCCCAACGTGCCCAACGGCTTGATCTTCCGGAGAGACCCGGGATTGGGACGGCTGTATTACACCATCATTCTGCAGGTCTACCGCCCGGCAGAGGAGGCGGCTCCGCTCAATCGGGGGATCAACGTGGCGCGGACTTATTACGACCATGACGACCCTTGCTTTGCGAATGGCGGCGAGTCGCCCTGCGCGGCGGTGAACGAGGCCCAGGCGGGAGACCTGGTCACGGTGCGGCTGACAATCACGCTGCCCAACGACGTTTATTACCTGATGGTGGAGGATTATCTCCCCGCGGGGGCGGAGATTTTGGATACCCGGCTGAAGACCAGCCAACAGGGCGCGGCGACTCCGGTCTATGACCCGCGGCGGCCTTTCGCCGAGGGATGGGGGTGGTGGCTTTTCAGCGCGCCGAGGGTTTATGACGATCATATCGCCTGGACGGCGGATTATGTCCCCGCGGGGACGTATGAGTTGACTTATATTCTTGTGTTAACGCATCCGGGGGAGTTCCGGGTG
>CBDUUP010000006.1:0-35036 GCA_965370435.1 uncultured Anaerolineales bacterium
CGCCCCGCCCATGCTAAAGATTTGCGCTCTACGAGCTTCCCCATCCCTGGCGGGCAGCTCCACGGGCAAAAATTCAAACCCCTCTCTGCGCAGACTTTCAACAAGGGAACCTAAAATCGAATCATCACCCTCCCAGGCGATCAGGGATTTGACATTCAATTCCCGCAGCCGCGTCGCCGCCAGGTCCATCAATTTCCCCTCCCCGCAGCGAACCAATTCCCCTCCCAAAGCTTCCAATTCAATCTCAAATTGCCCTGCCAGGTCAACTGATGATTCCCTGTAGAGACAACCCGGTGGGTCGTCTCCGGCGTACTCATATCCAGTCTTATCATCTCCCATCGGGTCATCCCCCAACAAATCATCCCTCACCGCTTCAAGTTCACCCCATCGCTCCCGAAAAGACCTCCCCGCAAAGCGCGGGAAATGCCTCGCCCGCGTCCAACCAGAGAAAGGCGGCGGCAATGCCCTCACCCACCCCGCCTGGCCAGGAAGTATCCGAGTCCCCAGCGCGGCCAACCGCTGCGCCCAGCGGTAGCGCCCCGGGCTGCCCATCACCCAGGCGTAGAAACGCACCCCCATCCTCATCCCGAACGGCTGGGGGACAGCCTGGACATATTCATCCCGCACCCGCAGCAATAAAGTAGGGAAATCAACGCTCACCGGGCAGGCTTCCATACATGCGCCGCAAAGCGTCGAAGCCTTCGCTAGATGGCCGTACTCTTCAATCCCGAACAACCCCGCCGAGATCACCGACCCAATCGGGCCGGGGTATACGCTGCCATAGGCTTTCCCGCCGATCTCCTGATACACCGGACAGGCGTTCAGGCAAGCCCCGCAGCGGATGCAGAGCAGCGATTCCTCCAGCGAGGTCCCGGCCATCGCCAGGCGGCCATTGTCCACGATGACCAGGTGGCGCGCCTCCGGGCCGTCGGGATCGCCCTCCTGTCGCGGTGTGCGCATAAGGTTAACGTAGCTGGAAATCTTCTGTCCGGTGGCGGAACGGGGCAGCAGTTGGAGCATCAGCGCCAGGTCATCCAATGTGGGGACCAGACGCTCCGCCCCCATCACGGCGATATGCACCGGCGGAACCGTCGTCACCATGCGGCCATTGCCCTCGTTGGTCACCAGGCAGAGCGCGCCGTTGTCAACAACGCCAAAATTCACCCCCGAGAAGCCGATATCGGCGGAGAGGAAAACCTCCCGGAGATGGTCGTGGGCGGTGGTGTTCATCACCACAACGTCGGTGGTGTACGGCATCCCCAACTCCCGCTCGAAGGTCTCGGCGACATCCTCCCGGCGCAGGTGAACCGCCGGGGCGATGATGTGGGTGGGCGCTTCGCCCCGCAGTTGGACGATGAACTCACCCAGGTCGGTCTCCACCACCCGAATGCCCTCCCCTTCCAGGGCATGGTTGAGGCCAATCTCCTCCGTCACCATGGATTTGGACTTGGCGACCAGCCCAGCCCCATACTGATGCGCCAATTCAAGAATGATCCCGGTCGCCTCCTCCGCGTCCGATGCGCGGTGGACAACAAAACCATTCGTCTCAACCTGCTCGATAAACCGGGCCAGATAGCTTTCCAGATTCTCCACCACTTCCTGGCGGATCAGTCGGGCCTGGCGACGAGATTCATCTACGTCCGGCAGGGAAGCGAAAGCGGGGCCCCATGCCCCCTGGCGGCGAGCGGCGTTATTGTCCAATGCGGTCTGCAAGAAGGGATTGGCAATGGCCTGGCGGGACAGTTTCCTGAATTTATCAACGGGGTTCATCGCAGTCCTAGCTCCTTCCCGGCCAACACCTGGGCCAGATGAGAACAACCCACTTCCGAGCCAAGTTTCCGCAAGCCGCCCTCCATCTGCATCAAACAGCTAACGTCGCAAGCCACTACTGCGTCCGCTTCCGAAGCGGCGACGTGGCCCAACTTCCGGGACAACATCTCAGCGGAGATCTCCGGCTGGTCAATCGAGAACACGCCCCCAAATCCGCAGCACTCGGCGGGCAAACGCTCCACCTGCGCGCCCTGCACCGATTCCAGCAAAGCCATCGGCTGCCGCTCCACGCCCAGCCCGCGCAGCAGGTGACAGGAAGGATGATAGGCTATTCGACCCTCGTAGACCGCGCCGAAGTCCGCAGCCCCCAACTCGTCCACCAGGTATTGGCTGAATTCATACGTGCGCTCGGACAAAGCGCGAGCGCGGGGCAGCCAGACCAAATCACCGTCAAAGAGTTCCAGGTAGCCGTGCTTGAGCATAGCGGCGCAAGACCCGGAAGGAATCACCACCGCCCCCTCGGTCTTCTCAAAGACCTCAATCGTATGCCGGGCCATACGGCGGGCCTCGTCCCGGAAACCGGCGTTGAAGGCGGGCTGTCCGCAGCAGGTCTGCTCCGGCGGGAACAACGCCCGCACCCCGGCGCGGGCCAGCGTCTCCACCACCGCCTCCCCCACCTCCGGGAACAGGCTGTCCACCAGGCAGGTGACCATCAATTGTATCGTTTTAGGCATCATTAACTCCTGCGCCAATCATACCCTCATTCATGAGACAAGGCAATAATTATTTGCGTTTCGGGCAAGTTATGCTATAGTGGTCTGACTGGTCAATTCCTAGTCTTCTGGTCGGACTAGTCAGGAAGACGCCTCGACCAGTCAGACCAAGAAAACCAAACCCACAGGAGTAAAAATGGACTTACAACTCAAAGACAAACACGCCCTGGTCACCGGGGCCAGCCGGGGATTGGGATACGCCACGGCTCGCGGCCTGGCCTTGGAAGGCGCCCGCGTAGCCATCAACAGCCGCAGCCTGGAACACGTGAGCGCCGCGGCCCGCGCCCTGGCCGAAGAGACCCAGACCGAGGTCATCTCTCTGTCCGGCGACCTGACCGACCCGGATACGCCCCAGGACCTCATCAACCATACCGTCGAGACCCTGGGCGGGTTGGACGTGCTGGTCACCAACGCGGGCGGCCCGCCCGCCGGAGGCTTCGAATCCTTCGACGAGGAGACCTGGCAGCGGGCCATCGAACTCTCCTTCATGAGCCACGTCCGCCTGATCCGGGCCGCGCTGCCCGCCCTGCGCCAGTCGTCCGCCGCCAGCGTGCTGACCGTCACCTCCTACTCGGTCAAGCAGCCCATCCCCAACTTGGTGCTCTCCAACAGCATCCGCGCCGCCACCATCGGCCTGACCAAAACCCTGGCCCTGGAACTGGGCGGGGACGGCATCCGCTTCAACTCCATCCTCCCCGCCTGGACCGAAACCGAGCGCGTCTACGAGCTGATGTCCCACCGCGCTCAGGCCAGCGGGAACACCGTCGAAGAGGAGATTAAGAAGCAATCCACCTCCAGTCCCATGGGCCGCATGGGCACGCCGGAAGAGTTCGCCAACGCGGCTGTGTTCCTAAGCTCACCGGCGGCATCTTACATTACAGGGGTGATGCTGACGGTGGATGGGGGGATGTATAAGGGGACGATGTAGAGGGGGCGGATTGCGGATTGCAGATTGCAAATTAGGAATTTTGAGAGGAGTGTGTGACAATGGATAGACTGAAAAAGTGGTATGAGTGGCTCTCGAATAAAGGATGGCTCGTATTGGTCACCATTGTTCTCAGCGCAGGATTCATGTTTATTCTTGCGCCGCAAATGAGCCAGGCTTTCCGGGAGGCAACAGACCCCGACATCATCGCCCTGGAACTGACCTTCTCTCAGGAGAGATTCGCCACCATCGTCCAGACCTGGGTAGATAACAAAGGCATCGGCGCGGTGAAAGCTGTACGAAACATCACCATACAAACCGATTTTATCTTCCCCATCGTATACGCCATCGCCTTCACCGGGGCCTTCGCCTGGGCAGCCCGCAGGAGCGAACCAGACCCAGGGAAACGCACCCTCTGGTTGTTTGCCCTGCCCTTCATCGCAGCCCTCTCCGACTACGTGGAAAACATCTTTCTCATCTTCGCCTTGA
Source organism: uncultured Anaerolineales bacterium (assembly GCA_965370435.1). GTDB lineage: Bacteria > Chloroflexota > Anaerolineae > Anaerolineales > UBA11579 > CBDUUP01. The sequence goes on from CBDUUP010000006.1 coordinate 3,958, forward strand.
ACAGCGTAAAAGCGGTTGAGGACATCTCCGACATCCCCGCCGGGCTGGTTATGGGCGCTTCCCTCGCCGCGGCGGTCAAGTTCCTGTTGTTGATTATCGCATTTGTTGCGTTCCTGGTGTACCTGATCAAGGCCAATAGGGAGACCTGGTACCGGGAATTGAGCAAGGGGTGGATCGCGGGGCTGTTCACCCTTTACGTCCTGCTTTTCCTCCTCTACTTGTTTCCGTTGTTAGGTTCGCAAATTAAAATGGGGAATTTCGATATCCTGGGTCTACAATTCACCTTTACCCTGGAGAGGTTTGCGCCCCATATCGAATCTTTGAAGGCTAATAATCCAGGTGTCGAAGGCGTGGATTTTGTTAAGAATGTCATCTTCGGCCTGGATATGGTGTTCCCTTTAGTCTACTCCTTCGCCGCGGCCAGCTTCGTCGCCTGGGCCGCCCGCAAGACCGAGCCGGAACTGACCAACAAGAAGCTGCGGTTCTTCATGCTCCCCTTCTTGGCCGCCCTCTTCGACTACGCTGAGAACATCCTGCACGTGAGCCTGTTGGGGGAAGTCGCCAACGGAGTGGCTGTCAATTCCCTCTCCAGGATGCTCATATTCCTGGCCTCCTTTTTTGCGTTGATAAAATGGATACTTTTGGTCGCCTCGGTTGTGGCAGGGGTGGTTTACTTGGCTCGTTGGTGGCGAGACGCAAAGGATGAATGATTCGGGAGATTGTAAAAATACCAAAATAGCATCGACGGGGCTTGTGAAGATCATCGACTGCTTTTTTCAAGACCGGTAACATCGAGTTTTTAGAAGAATCCCGAAGGGGCGGACATCGGTCCGCCCCTTCATAATTTTTATTGAAGTTATTCCCCCTCACTCCTCCGGCTGCTGAGGCACCGCCACGACATTGGCCTTCAAATTGCCACCGCCCACTTCCTCGTAAGCGACGATGACGACCATCCCCGCCTCGATGTCGTCCAGGCTTTCAACCTCGCCATCCCGGCTGACGAAACGGGTCTGCCCGGTGATCTGGAAGGTGAGCGATTCGCCTGAGCGGGTCTGGATGGTCAGGCTGCTGTTGGTCACTTCGGTGACCTGGCCGCCAGCCCTGAGTCCGCCGGGCGCATTCTCGCCTGCCATGACCGCCAGAGCCATCAGGCTGCCGTCATCCTGGGCCACCGAAACCACCACCACGGCCATATCTTCCTTCAAGTCGGACAAGCTCTCCACCTCCCCGGAACGGCTCCTGAACTGGGTGTTCTCCCCGACCAGAAAGGTAAGGCCATCGCCGGCGCGGGTCTGGATGCTGAAGGTACTCGCCCCAACGTCCACCGCCGTCACTTTCCCGGCGTTGCGCTGTCGCTCCGGGCGGGGCGGCTTTGCGCCCACCGCTCGAGCCAAAAGGCTGCCGTCATCCAACTCGTGCGCATACACGCCAACCTTCATGCCGACTTCCAGATCATCCAGGCCGCTCACCTCACCGCGGTAGACGGTGTTGGCGTCCACCTTGAAGGTCAGGTCTTCTTCGTTGAATGTGTGCAGGCTGAATGCGCTGTTGGCGGCATCTACGGCGGTCACTTCTCCGGCATAGCCGACGCCGGGGACAAAATCTTCCGGCAGCAGGACCACCCCGCCCGCCACCAGTTCGTCCGCCTCATTGCGGAAGGCGCGGCCCGTCACCCAGCGCTCAACCTCCAGGTCGGCGAAGGTGATTTCGACACCGTCTTTGGCGCGGTAGAGGGTGTCCTCATTCACCAGGATGGTGACCGTGCCGCGCTGCGTCTCAAGGGTGAAATCACTCTCGCCCAGAGCGGTGATCTGACCGTGAAAGGTAATCCCGCGTCGTGCGCCTTCGGGTTGAGCTTCTTCGGCCAGTACCGCGCCGCCCAACGCCGCCGCCATCAACGCGGCCGCCAAAACTGCCATAAACATTTTCTTCAACATTACTGTCTACCTCCGATGGGTTAGTTTATATACCCCAAGGATAAGACAGCCCCATCAACAGAGCATGAGGAAAATGTAAAATCGGTGTAAATTTATTTTCGCGCTAAAGAAATAGAAAGGATTTATCGTTTGCATTACGTCTCCCCCGCTCCCCTACGCCCAGGCTCCCCTGCATCTACATCCCTCACCCATTATTGTTCTTCGGAAACACCACCTCATCCTTCCCGGCCAGCTTGTCCTGGATGCGCTGCACCACGATGTCCAGGTGTTTGGGTTTGTGGACGAAATCCAGGTCGTCGGTGCGGATGGTGAGCACCGGGCAAACGTCGAAGGACTGCATCCAATCCTCGTAGAAAGATTCCAGCAGGGAGAGATATTCGCCGGTGATCCCGCTCTCAATATCCCGTCCCCGTGCACGGATCCGCTCCAACAACACCTCGACGGGGGCCTTCAGGTAAATCAACAAGTCCGGCGCGGGCAGGCTTTCCACGATCAGTTCAAACACCCTGCGGTAAGCGGCGTAATCAAGCTCGTTGAGGTTGCTCATGTGGTGTAAAGCCCTGGCGAAGATGTGAAAATCCTCGTAAATGCTGCGGTCCAGGATGGCTGACTGCGGCGCGTTAGCCAGTTCCAGGTATTGGTCGGCGCGATGACCCAGGAAGAAAATCTGGAGATGGAAAGACCAGGCTTTCATATCTTCGTAGAAATCGCCCAGATAAGGGTTATCGGCCACCGACTCATAGCCGGTGAGCCAATCCATCCGCCCCCCCAGACGCTCGGCGATGGAGGTCTTCCCCACCCCAATGTTTCCAGCTACGAGGATCAGTCTTTTGGTCATAGGAGAACTCCAAAAATAGGTGATTAGGTGATTGGGCAACAAGGTGATTAGAAATTATGGTCCCAGGGCGGCTAATTCAAATTGCATCGAACAAGCTCTTACATTGCTCCCTCATGAGCATGTTCCTTAATACCTGATTACCTAATTTCCTTGTTACCCAATCCCTACGCTCAACACTCGCTAAAGGCGCAGGCATAGCACTTCCGGCAGCCCTCTTCGTTGACCACCGCGGCCTCCCCGCAGGCCGGGCAAAGGTCGCCAAAACGCATACGAGGCTGATCGGGGTCATCCTCAGGATGAGCGGAGAGGATGTTGCCGTTGTCTCCGGTTTGTTGGTGCGCCTGGGAGGATTCGGCCGTTGACTTGATATACTCATCCAGCGCCTGAGAGACGCCGTCTGGCAGAGAGCGCACCCGGTTGGGTCCAAAACCGGTCGGACGCCCGCCGCCAATGCCGGATAGCTGCCGGATGATCTCAACCATTCTAGCCCGCGGTTCCACCGGAGAGGCCAGGCGCAGCGTATACGAAACCAGACGCCCAATCGCCTCCGAGACCGCCGCCGTCTCCGATCCAGCCTTGGAAGTATGGATGAACACCTCGAAGGGTTGCTGCCCGCCGTTCTCGCTGATGGTGACGAAAGTCTTGCCCAGCGGGGTGCTGATGCTGTAGGTGTAACCCGGCATGCAGCGGGGGCGCGGCTTCTTGGATTCATTCCAGATGGTCAGTTGATCTTCCTTCTTTTGGATTGGTTCTCCGTTTTCGCTTCCTCTTTCCCTGACGGTGGCTCTGGTCTCCAACACCACCTTATCTCTCGACCCGGTAATGTAGACCGTGATTCCCTTGCAGCCCAGTTCCCAGGCCAGCTTATACGCCATCGCCACGTCCTCTTCGGTGGCCTCGGCAGAGAAGTTGATGGTCTTGGAAAGGCTGTTGTCTAAAAAGACCTGCATAGCTCCCTGCATGCGGACGTGCTCCTCCGCGGTGATGTCCCCAGAGATCACAAAGGTGTTGGCAATGTGCTCAGGCACTTCAGAGATACCCTGGCAGGTGCCGTATTCTAACACCTGAGCGATGATTTCACGGCGGGTTTCCTCATCCATACCGGACTCTAATAAAGCTTGTTCGAAAAGCGGGCTGGTATAGGTGAGTTGGATGTCATGTCCATTATCGTCAACGTGGCGGGTATATGCCAGAGCAAAGACCGGCTCGCAGCCATACCCCTCGCAGCCGGACACAGTCGCAATCGTGCCGGTGGGCGCGATGGTGGTCTGCGCCGCATTGCGGATGCCGTGCGCCCGGAGGCCTTTGTCAACTTCGTCCCAGTTGACCGCCGGACGGCCATAATCTTGAGTATAAGGCATCAAGGGTTGGGGCGGTTCCCAGGTCACGTTTTTCGGATCGTAGATACTGCCTTCAATAGCCGGGAAAGAACCCCGCGCTTTCGCTCTTTCAATACTGGCCCTCATCGTGTGAAAGCGGATGAATTCCATCACCTGGGCCACAAATTCCTGGCCCTCCGAGGAGCCATAACGTATCCCGGCGTGGTACATCAGGTCGGCCAGGCCCATCACGCCCAAGCCGATCCGCCGAGCGCGGTGGGCTGCCTCTTTCAGTTCGGGGACCGCCGGTACGTAGGCGTTGGCATCCACAACGTCATCCAGGAATCGGGCCGCAGTCACGACGCTCTGCCCTAGCTTCTCCCAGTCCACGCTTCCCTCTGGGCCGAAATATTGAGCCAGGTTGATCGAACCCAAGCAGCAATTCTCATAAGGTCCCAGCCACTGCTCGCCGCAGGGGTTGGTAGCCTCCAATTGATAAAGGTGAGGGACGGGATTGGCGCGGTTGGCCGCGTCCAGAAAGAGCATTCCCGGCTCTCCATTGTGGTGCGCCTGGATCACGATTTTCTCGAACAAGGCCCGGGCGCGTACCCGCTTATGCACGAGGATTGAAATCCCAGCTTGTTCAGCTTGCTCCAAGGTGCCATCAAAACCCACGTAGCCAGGATCGTACACATCTGGATAGCGCAGTTCCCACCAGTCATCCCGTTCAACCGCCTGCATGAATGCGTCCGTAACCCCAACCGAGGTGTTGAAGTTGGTGATGGCGTTTTCGTCTGTTTTGCAGCTTATGAAGTCTTCAATATCGGGGTGGTCAACCCGCAGCACCGCCATATTCGCGCCTCGTCGGGTGCCGCCCTGGGCGATCTCTCCAAAGGCCTGGTCATAGACCCGCAAGAACCCCACCGGCCCGGTCGCCTGCCCGGCAGAAGATTTAACCAGCGTCCCCCGGGGGCGGAGTCGTGAAAACGAAAACCCATTGCCTCCGCCGGTCTGCTGGATCAAGGCTGCATTCCGCAGGGTTTCGAAAATACCGGAGCCTATCCGTCCCATATCGTCTGAAACCGGCAGTACAAAACAAGCCGCCAATTGCCCCAGAGGGGTGCCTGCGCCGGTCCAGGTCGGTGAATTGGGGAAGAAAGATTTACTGGCCAAGAGTTGGTAATATTCCTGGGCAACCTGTATCACCTCGCTCTCCCAGGGTTTCCCCGCCAGAGCCACGTGGTAAGCCACCCGCCAGAACGTCTCCTCCGCCGATTCGACCGGCTGGCCGTCGTGATCCCTGCGTGCGTAACGCCGTTTGAAGACCTTCATGGCGTTCTCGGTTAATTCAACTGTGGGCAAACCCTCGGGGAATGGAGGCGTAGGCAGAAGGCCATTCTCTTTTTTCTGGACAGAGGTGGTTTTCAACATCAATACAGGCTCCTGTTACCTCAAACTAAAATGAATAATAAATCAACACCCCGTCAAAAATCTGCGGTCTGGAAAATTATCCCTCTAGCAGACGGTCTATTTCGCCGCGCAGGGACTGGAGGTCATCCAAACCCAAATATACGATTGCATAGCGAATGTAAGCAATATGGTCTAGGTCTTTCAATCCGGCGATCACCATGTCCCCCACCACACGAGACGACACTTCCGCACGCCCCATGGTCTGCAAAGCAGCTTCGATCTCACCCACCAGGCGTTCAATCTCCGCCGCAGAGACCGGGCGTTTGGCGCAAGAAATTCGGATACCCCGGATGAGTTTATCCCGGTTGAATTCCTCCCGTGTGCCGTCCTGCTTGATGAGCAAAGGAGTCGCCAGGATCGAGCGTTCGTAAGTGGTATATCGCTGCTCACAGTCTTTGCACTGGCGGCGTCGGCGGATACCGCCTCGGCTATCGTGAGTTGTGTCTATGACCTTGGAACCGATTTGGCTCTGACAATGTGGACAAAGCATAAGTTGTTGAGTATTGAACGAGCAAACCCCCGCATATGGGGGGTTCCTTAGTTAGTACCCGTACATCTAGGGCTATGTGAGACGATTATTTTAGCACATTTGGGCAATAATAGCAATCCCTAGCGCCTTAAAATATTGAATATTTTAAGGTTGGGGCGCATAACAACCCCGGTCTCCCCGTGGGAAAGCAATCACGGGGAGACCGGAAACCGGCAGCCGTCGATCACCGGGAGGAGGTTCCGGCGATCTCTGGCCTGCTAACATCCAGGAGAGGAGGCGGCGCCCCTTCATGGGGGGCCTTTTCCTCTTGGCATAGGATTATCCTTTCATTCGTTTAGTCTAGCGATTGCGATTCTTGCGCAGGAAAGTGGGAATATCCAGGTCTTCGGTATTGAAGGCTGGGGGTTGTTCCTGGCGTATTTCCGCGCCCACGCTGACGCTCTCGGTAGGACGAGCCTGGGGCATGCGCACTGCGCCTGCCTGAGGTTGTTCCAGGAAACGGCGGGGCATAAAGGCTCGTTCAAAGCCGGTGGCGATCACCGTAATGCGCATCGCTTCACCCATCTCTGGGTCAATGACCGCGCCGAAGATCAGGTTGACGTCCGGGTGGGCGGTTTCCTTGATAATGGCCGCAGCCTCGTTGACCTCGTACAAGGTCAGGTCCGACCCGCCAGTCACGTTGAACAAGATGCCCCGGGCGCCGTCAATGGTGATGTCCAGCAGTTCGCTGGAGATGGCCTGCTCGGCGGCCTTGCGTGCCCGGTCCTCGCCGGTGGCGGAACCTACCGCCATCAACGCCGCCCCGCCCTCCGACATGATGGTGCGCACGTCGGCGAAGTCCAGGTTGATCAAACCGGGGACGGTGATCAACTCGGAAATGCCCTGGATGCCTTGGCGCAGCACGTCATCCGCGATGCTGAAGGCTTCCTGCAGGCTGGCGCGCTTATCCACAATTTGCAGCAGCCGGTCATTGGGGATCACGATCAAGGTATCCACTTGCTCCTTGAGTTTGGAGATCCCCGCTTCGGCGTTCTGCACCCGCTTGGCGCCCTCGAAAGTGAAGGGGCGGGTGACAACGCCGATGGTCAGCGCGCCAACCTCGCGGGCGATCTGCGCCACGATGGGCGAGGCCCCAGTTCCGGTGCCGCCGCCGATCCCGGCGGTGATGAAGACCATGTCGGTGCCCTTGAGGACTTCGTAAAGCTCCTCGGCGGACTCTTCAGCAGCCTTCTGGCCTACATCCGGGTCGCCGCCCGAGCCGAGGCCGCGGGTCAGCTTATCGCCTACCCGCACCCGAAGCTGGGCCTTGGAAAGCATAAGGGCCTGGGCGTCGGTGTTGACCGCCAGGAATTCGATGCCCTGCACGCCTTCTTCGATCATCCGATTGACGGCGTTGCATCCTCCGCCGCCCACACCGACTACTTTGATGCGGGCAAAGGACTCTGCCTGGTTCATGGGGGTGTTCGGTTGCATATTCGTGCCTCCTCAACAATTTGGTAAATAGTTGCGTAGTTGATTAGTTAGATAGTTGCTTAATTATCAGGTAATTAGGTAATCAGGTTTAGTTTCCTAATACCTAGTTACCTAATTGCCTGATTACTTTCTCACGGTAAGAGCCTCTTGAGCCATTCCTTGAATTTAGCCATGTTGATACTATCTCCGGTTTCTACCTTTTGGCGGCGGACCATGGGCTGCACCATCATCGCCTCGTCCATCAGGATTCCCCAGTCCAACAGCCCTACGCTGGTGGAATAGGCGGGGGAATGGAGTTGATCGGTCATCCCCACCAGGTTCTGGGGTTGGGCATTGCGCACCGGCAGCCGCATGGTCCGGCTGGCCAGGTCTCGAATGCCCGGCAGTTCCGAAGAGCCGCCCGTCAGCACCACCCCCGCGGGGAGCAGCCCATCATAGCCAGAGCGTTTGATCTCCTGCAAGAGCAGGCTGAAGATCTCCTCCACCCGGGACTCGATAATGTGGGTCAGTTCCCGGCGGTTGACCTGCACCGGACTATCAGCGCCGAAGGGACGGATGGTGAAGCTCTCCTCCGGGGAGATCGCTTCGGTCAGGGCGTGGCCGTGGCGGACTTTGACCTCTTCCGCCTGCGAAATCGGCAAGCGCAGGCCGTGGGCGATGTCTGAGGTGACGTGGTTGCCGCCTACAGCTAATACCATAGTATGGTAAATATCGCCTTCAATATAAATCGCCAGATCGGTTGTGCCGCCGCCAATGTCGCAGACCACCACACCCATCTCTCGTTCGGTTTCGGTCAACACCACCTCTCCAGACGCAAGTGGGTTGAGGACGAACTGGCTGACTTCTATTCCGGAGTCTGCCAGGGCTTGGCGCAAGTTATCCACTGTGGCCGCCGCGGCGGTGATGATGTGGGCTTCCACCTCCAATCGGTAGCCGTGCATGCCCTGGGGAGCACGGATGCCATCCTGCCCGTCCACGGTGAAGCCGCGCTGGATGACGTGGATGACTTCCCGGTTGTGGGGGATGGCAACAGCCCGGGCCGAGTCCATCGCTCGGGCCATGTCGTCATCATCGATCACCCGCCCGGTGATCCCGGCCCAACCCCGGCTGTTGACCGAGGCGACGTGCGAACCGGCCAAACTTATCAATCCCGAAGAGATCTCCAGGCCGGAGGTGCGCTGCGCCTTATCCACCGAACGGGAAATGGCTCGAGAAGCGGCGGCGATATCCACCACGGTGCCTTTTTTCATCCCCTGGGAAGGCTCGATTCCCACGCCCAAGATGCGCATGCGGCCCTGGCCCTCAATTCGGGCGACCAGGGTGCATACCTTGGTGGTGCCAACATCTATTCCAATGACGATTGGGGCATCCATCGGTCAGCGCTCCATCCGGTAAAAAGGCGTATGTAGATACTCTAAACTAATCAATGCGGGCCGAATATTTTTCTCGTTCAAGACCTCGACCAGGGTCTGGTAGATCTGCAAGCGGGTCACCATATCTTCCCCGGTGTTGCCAAAGAAGACCTGCCAACCCTGGGGGTCTTCCCAGCCCAGCCCATGCTCGGGGTCAAATAAAATGGGCGCTCCGGCCGGGGCCTGGCTGTCCACGATCAATATCGCGGTGACCAGTTCCACGGTCAGGAAGCGGGGGGCGACTTCTTCTGCTTCTTCGTCCTGCGCTAAATCGGGCGGCGAACCTAAGGCATGAACCTTCACCAAGCCCTCGACTTCGCCGCGGGGCAGAAATGCGATCCCATCGGCATCGATCCAAATGATCACTTCGCCTTGCAGCCAGACGATCAACGGTTTCCGCTCTTCAACCAGGGCGATCACCCGGGAGGGGAAACCCACCTTCAGAACAACGCTGGACAGCTCTGGAAAGGCTTGCTGCAAGTTCCACGCCAGCGATTCTGGATCCAAACCGAAGACTGGCCGTCCGGTAATATTCAACACCCGGTTCACCTCTTCCGGGGTCAGCCTTTCAGCGCCGGCCAATTCCACCGTCCCTACCTGGAATGCTGGCGCAGACCACATCCAATACACCAGGACCGCCAATGAGACCACCATCAGGCCGGAGACTCCCCGCCAACCAAACCGCACCACCGGCAGGGAGGGCAAACCCACCTCCGCGCCGGGCACATCCAGAGCAAAGTGTATTTTCCGGCGTTCCTGTTTCCGCCGCTTGGGGCGGGAACGGGAGGACGGAACCGCGGCCTTGCGCCCGCGCACAAAGGTCGGCGGCATCGCGCCGAGCGAGGCCATGCTCCCGCCGCGTTTCTTCTGCCGGGAGACCGGCTTGGGTTTGCGCTGCGCCTTTCGCTGCCGGATGATCTCGGCGCGGGTGAGCGGGATGGCGGCTTTCTTGCGGGCCATGCGGTTATGTGTCTCTCCTGAATTGGTGGCTGGTGCGGTCACGGTCGGCTTTCCGCTCCAGGCCCAATTCAATCAAACGGTCCAGCAATTTAATATAAGGCAGGCCGCTGGCTTCCCAGAGCTTGGGATACATGCTGATCTGGGTGAAGCCGGGCATGGTATTCAATTCGTTGATATAAACCTCGCCGCTTTCTTTTTCGTAGAAGAAATCAACCCGGGCCAATCCGGCCAGGTCAATGGCCTTGAAGGCTCTTACAGCCAGGCCGCGGATGCGTTCCGCGGTCTCTTCGGGAATGCGGGCGGGGATGAAAAGCTCGGAGCGGTCGTCGTGGTATTTGGCTTCGTAGCTGTAAAAATCAGCCTCCGGGACGATCTCGCCGCAGATGGAAGCCTCGGGGTCATCGTTGCCCAACACGCTGACCTCGATTTCACCGGCCTCCACCGCTCGTTCGATCAAGATGCGGCGGTCGTATTGAGCCGCTTCCAGCAGCCCTTCCACCAGGTCCGAGCGGCTGCGGCACTTGCTGATGCCCACCGAAGACCCCAGATTGGCGGGTTTGGTGAACATGGGGTAGGAGAAGGCTTCCTCTGCGCGGGCGATGATGTCATCCATACTGGCGTCCAATTCGCTGCGCAGCGCCAACACCGACTCCACAACCGGGATATCGTTGGCTATCATCACATCCTTGAAGACCGCCTTGTCCATCCCCAGCGCCGAACCCAGCACACCCGCCCCGACGTAAGCCATCCCCGCCATCTCCAACAGCCCTTGCAGGGTGCCGTCCTCTCCGAAGGTGCCGTGCAGCGCTGGGAAAATCACGTCCAGGTCGGTCAGGAATTCGAGCATTTCTCCATTTTCGCCGGGCAAGATGCGCCGCAGGCCCGTGCGGGAGGGATCCGGCAGCAGCGTGGCGGGGGTCAACGCCTCGGTGCGTTCACCCTGCAGAGCTTCCAACGCTCCCTCCCCCACCAGCCAAACGCCCTGGCGGGTGATGCCGATCTGGGTCACGTCATATTTGGTCTTGTCCAGCGAATCGATCACCGAGCGCGCCGACATCAGCGAGACGGCATGCTCACCAGAACGACCTCCGAACATCACTCCTAGACGTAACTTTGTATTTTTCATATCTCGTTTGCGTTGAACGTTTGAACGTTTAACGTTATTTCGCTTTCACCATTCTCCGATCATTTCGATCTCTAATTCCAGCTCAATGTCAAATTCTTTCAACACGGTCTCACGGGCCAGATTGAGGAGGGCCTGCACATCGGCAGCGGTGGCCTGGCCGAGGTTGATGAAGAAATTGGCGTGCAGGGCGCTGATCTCGGCGCTGCCAACCCGAGCGCCTTTCAGTCCGACGGCGTCAATCAAACGTCCGGCGTACTCTTCGGGCGGGTTCTTGAACATTGAACCCATACTGGCGCCGGGAGGCTGGGTCTTGCGGCGGTAAGCCAGGAATTCGTCCATCTTGGCCGACACTTCTTCTTCTGTGCCGTGGGCCAATCTCAGCTTGGCCGCCAGCGCAACGTACTGGCCCGGCTCTCGCTTGAGGAGGCTGCTCCGATATTCGAACGCCAAACGCTCCACCGGCCATTCCTGGCGGCCTCTATCATGTTGCAAGATGTCTGCCAATATCAGGCTGGAGGCCATCTCGCCGCCGTGCGCGCCGGCGTTCCCGACCACCGCGCCGCCCACCGATCCAGGGATGCCTCCCGCCCATTCCAGGCCGCTGAAACCTTTTTGCGCGGCCTGACGGGCCAATGCGCCCAAACTGGCTCCCGACTCGGCCCAGACGGTCGGCGGGGTCGTGGTTTCATCAAAGTGGACCGCTTTGGCCCGGTTGAGCGCCACCACCTGGCGCACCCCGGCGTCGCTGACCAAAACATTCGCGCCGCCGCCCAAGATCACAAAGGGCGCGCCCAATTCCCACAATTTCCCCGCCGCCTCGGCCAATTCATCCGCGGAATGGACGGCCAGCAGCGCATCGGCAGGGCCGCCGATGCGAGCGGCGGTGTAACGGGCCAGAGATACGTTCTCCTGCAAACGTTCGCCAAATGCGGCCCGTAAATCTTCCAGGGGGAGAGTGGTCATGGTCGCTTCCATTAGATATTTTTCAGGCGTTCAATCAAACGTCCAACAATTTCTTGGGTGATCGTGAGGCCCGGAGCATCCTTCTTCTTGGGCTGCGGTCTAAGCTCCAACTGCAAGCCAGGCGTGGAAAAACCCTGGGCTTCAAACTTGCGCTTGATTTTCGGTTTAGCTTTCGGCTCAGGCATTTTCACGCTCTCTTTCTCTCAACCCGGCCAGCACCCGCTGGCTGACCAGGGTGGCATCACCCGCCGAAAGCGTCAAAATCACATCGCCGGGCTGAATTTTCTCCAATAGGTAGGCGGAAACCTGGTCCAGTTCGGGCACGAAGCTGGCTGCCGGGTGCTGCATCGCCAGCACGACCTGCCCGGCGGAAAAATCGCCTGGATCCGTTTCGCGGGAGGCGTACACCTTGGTCACCACAACCCGGTCTGCATCGCCAAAGGCTGCGGCGAATTCACTGAACAACTGGCGGGTGCGAGAATAGGTATGCGGCTGCCAGACAGCCCACAAGACCCGCTCGGGATAGCGTGCTCGCGCCGCGGCCAGCGTAGCCCGTATTTCGGTAGGGTGGTGGGCATAATCGTCAATCACCGTCACGCCGCCTACTGTGTCCAATACCTCAAATCGCCGTCCGGTCCCCCGGAAATCTTCCAGGGCCAGAGCCGCTTCCGAAATCGAAAGCTTGAGCATATCGGCCACCGCCAACGCGGCCAGCGAGTTGAGGACGTTATGCGCACCGGGCGCTTGCAGCCTCAAAGAAGCCAAATGTTCCCCGCCGCGGAATACTTCGAAAGAGAACCCCTCTCCCGCCGAGGGATCCAGATTGCGGGCTTGATAATCCGGCTCACCTTCCAGTCCGTAAGAGAGCGTGTTGCGGCCGCTTGCTTGCGCCTCCTCCAAGAGGCGCATCGCGCCGACGTCATCGCTGCACGCCAGCAGTGTACCCTCCGGGACCAACCGCTCCACGTACTGGCTGAAAGCCTGATAAAAATCCTCCGCGGTGGGAAAACAATCGGGGTGATCGTGCTCTACATTGGTCACCACTGCGATGGTGGGACTTAATCCCAGGAAAGCGTGATCATATTCATCCGCTTCGATCACAAAGAAGCGCCCGCTGCCGGCCCGGGCGTTGGTGTTTAGATTGGCCGCCACGCTTCCAATGATAAAGCCGGGATTTTGGTTGAGCGCGGTCAGCATCCAGGCGATCATGGCGGTGGTGGTGGTCTTTCCGTGCGAACCGGCCACGCCAACCGTCAGGGTATCGGCCAGCAGTTGACCAAAGAAGTCCACCCGCTTTAACACCGGGATGTCTGCTTCCACGGCCGCCTTGACCTCCACGTTATCATCCGGCACCGCCGAAGAGCGCACCACCAAATCCGCCTCGCCGACGTTCTCGGCGCGGTGACCCTCAAAGACGGTCGCTCCGGCCTTCCGAAGCTCTTCCGCCAGCGGTGAAATCTCGCGGTCCGAACCGCTCACCGACACCCCGCGCTCCAAGAGCACCCTGGCGATAGCTGAAAGACCGGTACCGGCAATGCCGATGAAGTGGACGTTTTTCATCATACGAATACAATAACCACAAAGGCGAACGCAATCACCATCGCAAAATAAACCGTTGGTTCGCCCAGCAGATTTGGCGGCAGGATATTGATCAACTGTTCCACTGAGGCTGCAATATTTGGATACAATTTCGGGTCGGTGATAAACTCAAACGGATATTTGGCCTCTTCCAGGTAATACCACAACGACCCGATGATCAAATAACCGTTTATCGCGCCCAGAAAGAGTCCCAATAAGAAATCTTGCAGGTTTTCACGGATGAGCCTTTGTCCGATCAATTTGGCGGCAAATTTCGGGGTTTGATAGCCAAAGAAAGCTAATATCACCACGATCAAGGTGCGCTCCCAGAAACGCGCCACCTCATTCCCGTCGGCGTGCAGGTAATCGGTGATGAAGGGCATCCAGCGGTCAATAACCCGGATGGTGAATATCGACAGGATAACGCTAAAACTGACCAGGAGTTCCTTGGCCCAACCGCGCATAGCGCCCACCAAACCGAAGAAGAACACGTACATCCAGAAGACAAAATTGATTGAAACCATAGGTCACATCCTAACTTGCTGAGCCTGCGCCACAATCCGCAGTTGCTCGGCTATCGCTTCAGCGGCCTGGGGACGGGCAAGATCGAGCATGGCCGCTTTCATTTGAGCCAACCGTTCCCGGTCTCCCATCAGCCCAAGCGCCAGGGGAAGTAATTTCTCCGGCAAGTCCGCATCTTCAATCGTCACCGCGGCTCCGTGCTCGACCAGATATTGAGCATTCACCCGCTGGTAACGCCAGGCATGCGGATATGGAACCAATGCCGTAGGGAGGCCAAAGAGCGGCGACTCGCCCAAGATCGAAGCTCCGGCTCGGCAGACGCAAAGGTCGGCCAGGGTGAAGGCCGCGCCCATCTCCTCGTGAAGGTAGGGATAGGCCCGGTAACGAGCCTTCTGCGCTGAGGTAAGCTCACCGGCCGCCGCTTCCACCTCCGGCCAGGTCAAGCGTCCGCTGACGTGGACCACCTGCATCTCGGCCAGCAATTCTGGCAGAACGGCTATCAAGGCCCGGTTGATAGATTGCGCTCCCTTGCTGCCGCCGAAGACGAATAGTATGGGCAGTTCAGGAGAAAGGTCGAAAGCCTGGTATGCTTCCGCCCGATCCCAGCGGGTCAATGTTGGCCGAGTCGGATAGCCGGTGACCACCACGCCGGGATGGCCGGGGAAGAAATCTTTGGAGGCCTCCGCGGTCACGGTGATGCGGTCGGCGAAGCGGGCCAGCGTTCTCAAAGCCAACCCCGGTTCAATGTCGGGGACGTAGAGCACGGTGGGGATCTTCCGTCCGGCCAACCCCACCGGCATCGCCACGTAACCGCCGGTGAAGAACAGCGCTTGGGGCTGGAATTCAGCCAGCGCCTTGCGAGCCGCCCAGTATCCGCGCCCCAGCCGCAGAAGATTTCCCGGCAAAGCTCGCAGGCCAACGCCGTGCACACCCGCCGCCGGAATCGCCATAAAAGGGATACCGGCGCGCTGCACCAGGTCAGCCTCCATGCCGCCTTCGCTGCCTACCCACAACACCGGGTCAGCCTCTTTGCCGAGGGCTTTCAGGACGGTTAGCGCGGGATACACGCCACCCCCCGTGGCCCCGGCGCAAATCAACAACCGCACCGTTTGAACCTCCTTCACTTGCTTCTTTCGCCGCGGTTCGGCGAGAAATATTTATCAGGATCCCAACCGCCGCCATTGACACGATCAAGCTTGAGCCGCCGGAGCTGATGAAGGGCAGCGCATTGCCCGCAAAAGGCATCAATCCTACCATCACCAGCATATTGATAAAAGCCTCCATGCCGATCCAGATGGTTAATCCCGCCGCCAGAACCCGGCCCAACCTATCCGTCGCCTGGCTGGAGATCTTCATACCCCGCCAGATGAAGAGGACAAACAATCCAGCCAAACTGGCCGCGCCAAACACTCCGGTCTCTTCCCCAACCACCGCGAAAATACTATCGGTGTGCGGAAAGGGAAGACCGGTAACCTTGGTTTCGCCCAGGCCAATGCCCACCCCAAACCATCCCCCATTGACGAAGGCCTCGAAGGAACGGCGCACGTGGTAGGAAGCTGACAGAGGGTTGCGCAAGCCTTCCTGATAATCGAACAATCGTTGAGCGCCGGTATCGGAGAACTTTATCATCCCCCAGCCAATGACCACCGCGATCGCCACCACCAGGGCGATCTGTTTCAACTCGCCCCCGGCCAGGAAGAACATGATCCCGCCTATGATAATGATGGTAGCCGCCGCGCTCAGGTCAGGTTGGAACAAGATCAACCCGCTGATAACGCCAATTATGCTCCCCAACGGGATCAAACCAAAACCAACCTCTCTCAGTTTTTCGCGCTTGGCGTTGAGCCAAACACTGAGATAGATAATGGTGGCGATCTTTGCCATTTCGGAGGGCATGTAGGAACCTTCCCAGGCCGTGCGGGTCGCGCCGTGGCGCAGTTCGCCCTGGATCACAACGTAGATCAAGGCCCCAATAGTGAACACCATTCCCAATACCACCAGGTGGCGATAGTTCCGGTAATCGAAAAAGGCGCATAAACCCGCCGCCAACAATCCAATCAGCAAGAACCTCACCTGGTCCGAGAATATTTGGGTGTGGGAGCCATAAAGCTTCCAGGAGAAGTCCGAACTGGCCGAGAAAACCATCAACAAGCCGAACACCACCAGGGTAAAGCTGACCAACAGCAAGGGGACATCAACCCCTAGTTGGATCGCTTTCCGTTGGGTATTGATTTTTATACGCTCTGCTACACTCATGGCAACTCCATCACATATTGTTTGAACCATTCGCCTCGTTGGGCGAAATCTATGAATTCATCGAAACTTGTGCCGCCCGGCGAGAGCAAAACTACGTCACCCGGCTCTACCACTTCGGCGGCTCCCTGGACCGCCTCCTGCAAGGCAGCATGGCTGGTCAGGGTATAGGGGCGGCCGTCCGGCGCAGGATTGCCCACAGCTCGTTCAATCAGACCCGCGGTTTCGCCAAAAACCACCAGATGGTCAACCTGCTGGCGGACCAGTTCGGCGAAGTCTTCCCAGGGTAAGTCCTTATCGCGCCCACCGGCCAACAAGACCAGAGGAGCTTCGAAGGAGCGTATGGCGGCGATGGCCCGTTCCGGGGCGGTCGCAATCGAGTCGTTGTACCAATCCGCCCCGCCCCAGGAGCGGACGAACTCCAAACGGTGGGCCACGCCTCGAAAACCAGCCACACCCTGCTGCATGGCGGTCACCGGCAATCCAGCCGCGAACGCCAGGGCGCAGGCCGCCAACACATTGAGGACGTTATGCTCACCCAGCAATTCGATGTCCGCGCGGGACAGCAGCGGGATCTCGACATCCTCGTCCTGCAGGTAGAACTGGCCCTGACGCTCGAAGGTTCCAATTTGACCCGCTGGCGGCGCATCCCATCCAAACGAAACCAACTTTCCTTTCACTTCAGAGCGCAGTCCCCAGGCCGCCTCGTCCTCCCGCCCCAACACGGTCGTATCATCCGCCGTCTGGTGGCTCAAAATGTGGGTCTTGGCTGCAATATAGGCTTCCATATCTCCATGCCGGTCCAAATGATTGGGCGTCAGGTTGAGCAGCCCGGCGACCTGAGGGGAACGGGTCATGATCTCCAATTGAAAACTCGATAATTCCATCACCGCCAGGTCATCAACCTGCATCTCGTCAACCTCGGCGATCAACGGTGAACCAATGTTTCCGCCAATCCATACTTTCTGCGGAGCTGACGCATCATTGGCGGCCTGCCCCATCCGCCCCACCAGGGTCGTGGCAGTGGTTTTGCCCGCCGATCCAGTGATGCCGACCACCTTACACGGCGCGGCCTCCAGAAAGATTTGCGAGTCATTCGAAAGCTGGATGCCGCGGTTCTTGGCTTCTTCCACCAACGGGAGGGTCAACGGCACGCCGCCCGAAGGACAGACCAGGTCGGCCTCGTCCAGCAGCGACATAGGATGCCCGCCCAAAGCCCATTCAACATCTACGTCAGCCAGGGCTTGCCGAGCTTCCAGCATCTCCTCAACGCTGCGACGGTCGTTCAGCGCCACCTTGGCCCCCTTTCCGGCCAGGTAGCGCGCCAGAGCGATGCCCTGCCGGGCAACTCCAATAATGACCACGTTGCAATCATTCCATTTACCATTCACTTCACACCACTGCCAGAGCTATGCCAACCATGGCGAACAGCAGGCTCACCAACCAGAATCGCTGTACCACCTGAGTCTCACTCCAACCGGACAACTTGAAGTGAAAGTGGAACGGCGCCATCTTGAAAATCCGCTTTCCTTTGGTCAACTTATAGTAATTGACCTGTAATATCACACTCACCACTTCGCTGACCGGAATGATGGCAATGACCGGAAGCAGCGCCCATTGACCGGTCATCAGCGCTATCACTGCCAGAGTCCCTCCCAGAGGCATCGAGCCGGTATCGCCCATAATCATCTGCGCCGGATGGACGTTGAACCACAAAAACCCGAACAAAGCTCCCACGATGGTGAAGCAAAACCGCCCTATGAAAACCTGCCCTTGCAGCATAGCGATGCCGCCATAGGTAGCGAAAGCCGTCGCCGAAATCAACCCCGCCAGGCCATCCATGCCATCGGTGATATTGATGGCGTTGGTCGAACTCAGAATGACGAACATAGCAACCGGGATGTAGAGAAAGCCTAATTCAAGTTCGCCTGGGACGCCGGGCAAAAACATCTGCGGCACTTCCAGCACGTAACGCAAAACATAAGCTATGACCAGGGCCAGCGCCAATTGCAAGAGGAATTTCAATCGAACTGAGATACCCAATCCCTCACGACGGCGTTTCATCACTTTCTCCCAATCGTCCACCGCGCCCAGGATAGCGTATCCAATCATGGTGCCTAACGGCAGCAGTACCGAAAGACCGATATAATCCAATCCGATGAGGGAAACCGCGTTCAGCAATCCGGTGATGAGCAGCACCGGAAGCACGAACAATACCCCGCCCATGGTCGGCGTTCCCGTTTTGGTGATGTTCTGTTCCCGCAGTTCCACCTGGATCACGTCGCCGATCTTGTAGTGGCGCAGCACCCGAATCAGGGGGCCGCCCCATATCACGGTCAGCATGAAACTAAGGCCCGCCAGGGCCGGAGCCATCGAACTCGGTCTCATTCCCGTTCCTCCAGGTCTGCGACGATAATGTCCATATTCATGCCGCGGGATCCTTTGATCAGCGCCACGTCGCCTTCATGCAGGCTTTCACCCAATAGAACTACCGCTTCCTCGCTGTTGGTCAACTCGGTGATGTGGTCAGCAGGGAAACCGGCCTCCCGCACCGCCTGGGCGATGATCCTCGCTCGTTCGCCAATCGTGATGATCTCATCGGCAACTTCAGCAGCCCGCACCCCGACCATCTCGTGTCCCTGGCGTTCATACTGGCCTAACTCCAGCATATCGCCCAACACTGCCACCTTGCGCCCTTCAAGCTCTTCCAACATATTGAGAGCCGCAATGGTGGATTGGGGCGAGGCGTTGTAGGTGTCATCCAGCATCAGCGCGCCATTGATGGCCCGCACCGCCACCAAGCGCAGTTGGGTGTGTCCAAAGTTCAATCCTTCCACAATATCCTGCCAGGTCAATCCTTCCACCAGACCCACCGCAGCAGCCCGGAGCGCGGTATGCACCGAATGGCGGCCAATCATAGGCACTTGTAGATGAAGGGTTTCGCCGCCATAATGCAGCCGGAAGCGGATCCCGTCCAGCCCCAACCCTTCCACCTGGTCGGCCCAAAGGTCGGCCTGGGCATCCAACCCGTAAAAGAACACCCGGGCCGAGGTCAGTTCAGCCATCCGCCGCACTATCGGGTCGTCATAGTTCAATATCGCTGTGCCGTCTTCGGGCAGCGCTTTTACCAACTCCGCCTTGCCTGCTGCGATGGCCTCTTGAGAGCCAGCCCGTTCAGCGTGGACAGTGCCGATATTGGTTATCACACCTACCTGAGGCAGGGCGATGTCACACAGGAACTCGATCTCGCCGGGCAGGTAGAAACCCATCTCCAATACGGCGCTCTCATGCCCCTCGGTCAGGCGCAGCAAGGTGAGCGGCAGTCCGATCTCGTTGTTATAATTTCCCGGATTTTTCAAGGTGCGAAAATGCCGGCCCAACACCCCGGCGACCACTTCCTTGGTAGTGGATTTTCCTACGCTGCCGGTGATCCCAATCACCCGCGCCTCAGATTTCCGCCGCCAGAAGCGGGCCGCTTGCTGTAACGCTTTCAAACTATCCTCCACCAATATACAAAAAGGCAGATCCAACAAATCCAGGTCTTCCGGCCGGAAGCCTTCTCGCAAATCCAGCGCTGGATATTCATCGCCGAGGTTCTGCTGCACCAGCGCCAGGTTGGCCCCGCGTTTGAAAGCCTCGCCCACAAAATCATGCCCATCCGCACGCTCGCCGGGCAGGGCGACGAACAACGCGCCCGCGATCACCCGCCGGGAGTCGATCACCGCATCGGTGATAACCGGTCCGGCCTGTTCAGGTCGAGCGCCGCTAAGGGCTTCAATCAAATCCGCGAGGGTCAGCATCTATAATCCTATGGTTATTCTGATAATTCCAGACACCCGCCATCCGGCGGTATTTCCATCAACACCACCAGGCGAGAAACAACGTCATGAAAGACCGGCGCCGCAACCACTGAACCCCAGCGGCTGCTGGTCGGCTTTTCCAGCCACACGTACACCATGAACTGGGGGTCTGCTAACGGCCCCCACCCCACGAAGGAAGCGTTGGTCAATTCCGGCAAGTAACCGCCCTCTACGGGAATCTCGGCGGTGCCGGTCTTTCCGGCCAGACAATACCCGTCAACCAATGACTTTGAAGATTCATTCTGCAAGGAGCGGGCCAACATCTCGGAGAGGATGCGGGCCGTCTCCGCCGTGATGGGCATTCCGGCATATTGGAGAGGCGTGTTATATTGGTAGCCTCCATCAACCACCGAACTTACCACGTAGGGGACCACCATCTTCCCCTGGTTGGCAACCGCCGAAATCGCCGCCAGCATCTGGATCGGCGTGACTGCCACGCCCTGTCCAAACGAATTGGTGACCAAGTCGGCCAGGTACCAATCCGCGTCGCCGGGTATCTTCAGCCGCCCGGCAGTCTCACTCGCCAGGTCAATGCCGGTCAGATGTCCGATACCAAAACGGGTCATATATTCGTAGAAAAGGGTCGGACCCATTTCAGAAGCGATCCAGGCCAGGCAGACATTCAAGGAAAGCTGCAAACAACCCTGCATATCCTGCGTGTCGTGTCCAATCCCATCCCAGTTTCGGATAGGAATCCCTCCAAACCAAAAAATTCCAGGGTCGTAGAACTGCGTTTCTGGCGTCACTGTGCCGCTGTCCAGGGCCGCGGCCATGGTCAACACCTTGTACACAGAACCCGGCTCGTACGCCTGGCTCACCGCCCGGTTGAACGGCTTGCCGTCGGGGAAAATATCGTCGAATTCATCAAACTGGTTCAAGTCCATCCGGGGGATGGACGACATGGCCAGAATCGCCCCAGTTTTAGGATCCATTACCACAATAGTTCCCGAAACCGCCCCATGCTCCCGGATGGCATCATCCAAGATGCTTTCCACGCTGGCCTGAATATCCCGATCTATGGTCAAAATCAAGCTGGCAGCAGAGGCTATCTCAGGGAGTTTATCCACTCGGTTGGGATCCATGGGCACCCAGATCTGGCGAGATGTGCCTGCCATCCGGTCGTTGTAATACTCCTCGATCCCAAAATAACCGAGACCCTCATGGTTGACAAATCCGATCAAGTTGGAGGCCAGGTCTCCTTCCGGGTAACTGCGCATCAAATGGGGCTTAAAAACCAGACCGTACAGAGTGGGTGCATTCTCATCGTCAGGATCAGCGGTGGCATTCATTTCTTCTTTGATCGCTTCCAGTTGGCGCACCTTGTCCGCGGGGACAAATCTAGCCAGCACGACGTAAATAGCATTCTCCGAAAACGGGATACTGGCCGCATCTAACACAGTTTGGTAATCCAACCCCAGCACCGCCATGGTGGTGAAAGCGATGGTCTCCGGGCTGTCAACGTACTGAAGCTCAACCCCGACTTCGTACACGGTTTCATTCCCGGCCAGCAAATTTCCCCAAATATCGTAGATATTGCCCCGCGGCGGGTAGATCATATGGTATTCGCCCGCGAAGCGTTCGCGTGCATCGTCGAAAATGGGCGCCTCAGGAAAAAGTTGAATGTTCACCAACTGCCACAGGATCACTGCGCCCAAAATCCCAAACAAGATTCCCAGCGTGTTATATCGCCAAAGCTGCTTGTTATTCATTTTGATCCCTCCAGGCCTGGATTAGCCAACTCCCAGAGCCAATTGTTCAGCCATTGGATGAGCGTTTCTTCGTATTCCGGGGCCAAAACTGGGGGAGAATACTGGGTGGTCAGCGGGGGGGCCTTGACCGCGGTCTGGCGTCCGGCGTATCCAGGAACGGTGATATAGAGCAACCTTTCGGGAGGCACGATCTGGTATCCCAGCTTTCTGGCTCGCTCTTCCATCACCCGCGCCGAGGTGAGCCAGGCCAACTGCGATTCCAAATCGGCGATCTTCTGGTCTACCTTCTCCATTTCTTCTTGCAGATACAGAATCTCGCGGCCAATGGCCGCGGTGCGGGCCGATACGCTTAGATATATGCCCGCAACCAGCGCCAGGAATACCAGCGATAGCGAGAAAATACCGATGAACTGCCTCTGGGCGCGCCAGGGAGTTTGTCGGTAGGCTTGTTTACGTCTTGGCTTTTTCATTTTTTTCCTCTGTTGGCGTTTTACTCCAACAGGCTGCAAGTGTTGTGCCATGCTATTTTCTCGGTTTCGATACGCTGGTACCACTGGAACTTATAATTTTTCTGCCACTCTTAACCGTGCGCTCCGCGCTCGCCGGTTTTGCTGGATCTCTTCCTCCGAAGCCTTCAGAGGGCGGCGGGAGATCTCCCGAATAGTCGCTTTATGCTCGCAGGTGCAAATTGGCTGCCGGGGCGGGCAAATGCAGTCTGCGCTCTCCCGGCGGAAAAATTCCTTGACCCGCCGGTCTTCCAGCGAGTGGAAGGCGATCACGGCCAGGCGTCCCTGCGGTTTGAGAGCGGCAACCACCTGGGGCAAAACCGCCTCCAGGGCCTCCAACTCACCGTTCACCGCGATGCGCAAGGCTTGAAAGGTGCGCGTAGCCGGGTGAATGCGCCCTCCGCCGGTGACTCCGGCGATCACCTGGGCCAATTGGCGGGTGGTGTGGAGCGGTCGGGCCTCTACAATTGCCCGGGCCACCTGCCGAGAGCGGCGTTCCTCACCGTAGGCGTAAATCAAATCCGCCAGTTCTCTTTCTGGAAGCTCATTGACCAACTGGGCCGCATCCAGACCCTGCGCGGGGTCGAAACGCATATCCAGGGGGGCCTCGACCTGGAAGGAGAACCCCCGCTGGGGGGTATCCAACTGCATGGAAGATATGCCCAAATCGAGCAGCGCTCCGTCCACCGCATCCCATCCCAACGCCGCCAAATGGTCAGTCAAGGTGACGTAGGAAGCCTGAACGAGGGTGGCCCGGGAACCGAACTCGGCCAAACGTTCCTCCGCCAGGGCCAGGGCCTGGGGGTCAACGTCCAGGCCCAACAAGCGGCCGTCGGGCGCGGATGCTTCCAGGATGCCGGCGGCGTGCCCTCCCGCGCCAACCGTGCAATCCACGTACAATCCCGTGCTTTTCGGCTGCAAAGCGAGTATAATTTGCTGGTAAAGTACGGGATGATGTGGGAGGTCTGGCTCCCCTCCCGGATTATTCATGGCCGGTCGAAAGATCGAACGCGGCGAAGCGTTGGGCGTTGGCCTCGGCGTCTTGCAGCATCGCGACCTGTTCAGCCCAGTCCTCGGGCGTCCAGATTTCGATAAAATTGCCCACGCCAACCACAACCGCCTCTCCCTGGATCCCGGACACCTCCCGCAAGAACTGCGGGAGCAGGATACGCCCGGTTTTATCCACGTCTACCCGGTCCGCCGCAGCGAAGATCAACCGCATGAGCTGGCGAGCGGTCGGGTCGGTCATGCTCATCTGATTGACTCGCCGGTAAACTTGCTCGAAGGTCGGCGCGGTCATCAGCATCAAGTTGCGGTCAAAGCCTTGCAGCACATAGGCGCCATCCTGGAGCAACTCCCGATAGCGGGCGGGAATTGTCAGGCGACCTTTATCATCAATGTTATGCCGGTATTGACCTAAAAACATATGTTCTATCCTGTCGTTAACACACGGAACGCCGGATACGCCGGCGTCCCACTTTCTGCCACTTTAACCCACTGGCTGCCACAGTATATACGAAATACGATATTAATGCAAGTATTTTTCCCACCTTTAGGACTAATGTACCCTTTAGGAAAAAGGTAATTGGTCAACAAGGTAATTAGTGATTAGGTTTGTAATTTTCTAATTATCGTATTTAAATCTTGATTACCTGGTTGCCCAATTCCTAATAACTTACTCTGGAGGACTGCACGAATGGAGAATGATCACGAAATGCGATTTAGCGGGCTGTCAGGTTTGATCGGAAACACCCCTCTTCTGGAAATCGAGGTTCTGTTCCGGGGACAAAAGCGGATGCTCTACGCCAAGGCCGAGAACCTGAATATGACCGGCAGTATCAAAGATCGAATGGCCTTCCACATCATGCAGCAGGGGTATGAAAGGGGTCTCCTCAAGCCGGGCAATCCTGTGGTTGAAGCGACCAGCGGAAACACCGGCATTGCCTTCGCCGCCATCGGCCGCGCCCTGGGCCATCCAGTCACTATCTTCATGCCAGACTGGATGAGCCACGAACGGATCAACCTCATCCGCAGTCTAGGCGCCGAGATCGTCCTGATTAGCAAAGAAGAAGGAGGCTTTCTGGGCAGTATCCGCCGTACAGAGGAGTTGGCCGAAGCCACCCAAGACGCTTTTCTCCCCCAGCAGTTCGCCAACAAGGATAATTGTGAAGCCCATTACCAGACCACCGGTCCTGAGATATGGTGGCAGTTGAAAGACCACTCCCTATCTCCCGATGCCTTCGTTGCCGGGGTAGGCACCGGCGGCACTATCATGGGAACCGGGCGTTTCCTCAAAGAGAAAGCCCCTTCCATCAAGCTTCACCCCCTGGAACCGGAGAACTCTCCGACCCTGTCCACGGGGTGTAAGGTAGGCAAGCACCGCATCCAGGGCATTTCTGACGAGTTCATCCCGCCTATCCTGGAATTGGATATCCTGGATGAGGTGGTCTGTGTGGATGACGGCGATGCGATCCTGATGGCCCAGAAACTGGCTAACCAACTTGGGCTTGGGGTGGGGATTTCCTCGGGGGCGAATTTCCTGGGCGCATTAAAGGTGCAGGAAGAGTTGGGCGGCGATGCAGTTGTAGTCACGATTTTCTCCGATGACAACAAGAAATACCTGAGCACCGATCTTTTACGAGAAGAACCTGTCAAGGAAGGCTTTCTTTCCCCGGACATCAAGCTTCTGGGACTTCGCGCGTTCAAGCGGGTCTGCCAAACCTGCTGAGAGCCGATGAGCGCGACGAAATTGAAATGAATAAAGGCCCTTGAGAACTCAAGGGCGTTTGTATTTGGCTGTGAACGGAATAATTACGGGGTGGGCGATTCGGTCGGGATCAGTGTGGGGGTGACAGTCGGGACCAGAGTCGGCGTGAGCCAGGGGGTTGCCGTTGGCGCCAGGGTAGGCATGGGCGTTGGACGCGGTTCCGCCGAGATATTCTCCACGTACTGGATGGCCCCCTGGCAGCCCTCTTCCAATTTACTGGAGACGTCATCCCAGGTGATAAAAGTGTTGCGCCCCAGGTGGGTGTCCAGCACCGCCTCGGCCAAACATCCCGGCCCTGCGTTATAGTTCACCAGGGTGAAGCGCCACAGATCTTCATAGCTGCTGACCTCCCCGGCAATCTTTCCGGTGGTGTTGTACATGACCTGCCCAACCTGGGCGCAATTCGCCAAGATCGATTGGGCGAATATCTTGATGCTGAAATTGGCGTGCGCCAGATCAATGCCGTAATCACAGGAGGGACAATCCGCATCGGCCTGAGCGACCAGCGCGCCCCGCAGCATGGCCTGGTTCTCTGGACTCATCATGGTATAGCTCGTCTGGCAAGCATCTGCAGACAATACCAGAGGGCAAAACTCAGCGAAGAAGTCCGGGTTCCACAGCAAGACCGCCTCGGCGCCCTGTTCGGTCATCTGGCCCAGGCCGTATTCATCCTCGACGAACAATCCCGGCCAGAATTGAGTTTCCTGGGCAAAGACGTTCTTCATCAACTGGGCCGGGACGCCCGTTTCCACAGAGACATCCAGAATACGCCTATCAAAGCGGTCTTGCCACAAATTGACTTCTTCCTGTGCCGCTTCCACTCCACAGACATCCGCGTAGCCATTGGGTAAAAGGCCATCATAGGGGCAAGCGCTGGCGTCCACCAATCCCCAGGCGATCAAACGCCCGGAGAGGTAAGCGTAAGGTTCATCAGAACTCAATGCTTCTAATTCCTCCGGTGTGGAGAGCCAATGGGGTGGCCCGCCAACCGGCGGGAGCGTATCCCAGAGTTGGGCGCAGGCCAATAGGTCCCCGCCCTTCCACTGGGCGCTCAACACATCTACGAACCATTCATCCTGCTCAAAGGTCCCGGTGTCAAGGATCCGCACACGGGCCTCGAAAATTGCGCTGGTGTCGCCATAAGTGGAATCAGTCCAAAACTCGACCATTTGCCCCTCTTCTACGGTCGTCAGCATAGCGACCTCGCAAGTATCGCTCTCACAGACCGTCTCAACCTCCCCAACCTTGACGTGGACGGCCGTAATAGATTCATTAGGCAGCGGTTCTTCGGCGGTGAATATTAAAGAAGGAAGGACGTTGCACAAGTTCTGGGGCGGCTGGGGTTCACAGCCCGACAACGAAACCCAAACCACCAGTTCCGGAAGGTCAACCACCACCAGGCGTTCCCGCAGCGCGGTGGCCGCCAGATGCAAGTAAAAGCCCTCACACCCCGAGGTGTCTCCGCCGGTCTCAGCCGGAGGGCAGGCGGGTGTGGTCACCCACTCATTGTATACATCCTGACCGCAGCCATAAAGCACATCTGGGTAGGTGGGCCAGCCATCATGGTCGGTGAAGAACTGGCAAGCCAACTGGTTGGTTGACCAGTAGATCAGCCACCATTCGTGTTCGGTATAGGGAACTGTGATCGTTTTTTGACGGTCGGGGTCTTCAGCGGCAAGACTCTTAATTTGTCCAATCCCTATCACGACGAATATAACCACCAGGATAAGTATCAAAACACGCAGAGATTTTCCCTTCATGACGCGCTAAGGATAACATGGAGAGAAAAAATTGGCAAGCGGATAATGGTAATGCTCACATTTCCTTAACATCCACCACTACACCCCTTCGCAACCGACCCCAGAGATGATCGCGATAGAAGCCCCGCAACAGGTTTGGCAAAATGAAGTCATCGTAGGCGGGAGTCTCGGCCCAAATTCGGTTGACCATGAAGTCTACGTCGGTCCGCAGGCCCCGGGTGTCGAAGAGCAAACCGACTGATGGATTGCCTGCCCGCACCTCGGCCAGGAGATCGCGCTCAATCCCTTCCGCAGAATGGGGAAAAGAAAATGGAACTTGCTCCTTCCCGATCAGCCGGGCCACGATATCGCAGGAACCGGCGATTTCGGAGATAATCTCCTCCTCCGGCAGCAAGCCCAGCTTGCGGTGGGTCTGGCTGTGCGCGCCGATGGTGAATCCCTCCGCCTGCATCTGGTTGATCTCTTCCGAGGTCATATATGGCCGTTCATCCGCCAAAAATCGGGCCACGTCCACTCCCAGAATGGCGCAAGCCTTTTCGATCAGGTCGTCATCTGCATACCGAAGACCCTTTATCCAGGCCGCAAAGCCTTCTAACCCCGTGAGCGTTAAACCCAATTTGACATTCAACCGCCCGAAAATCTCCCCTCGCTCCCCTTCCCCCATCGCCTTTGCGCGTTCAATGCACAGTGAAACTTTGTTTCGATAGAACAACGCGCCATTATCCACGAAATCGGTGGTGACGAAGAAAGTGCAGGGGATTTGATGCTTTAGCAGCAGAGGCCGCACGACCGTAAAACACTCCCGGTAGCCGTCGTCAAAGGAGAGCAGCATGGCTCTGGGCGGCATCTGGTCTCCCGCTGCTTGCAGGGAGAGATAGTCTTCATAGGACAGCATCCGGTAGCGCTTCTTCAAATAAACCAACGCCGCCTCAAACGCCGCCACCGGAACAGGCGGGTAGAGATGTTTCATGTGGGCCGCCGGTTCATCCGAGACCATGTGATAGAACAATCCCAATACCTCCCGCCTCACCAGATAGGGAAATACTCCCAGCGGGATGGCTCGAAGGACAAATTGAAATATTTTGCTCAATATCGATTTCATGGGTATTGGTCTAAGTGGTCTAAGTTGTCTGAGTGGTCTTTAGTGGTCTGAATACTTGGACTACTTAGACTAACTAAAAGCCATGTCGCCGTCGCACAGATCCAGTTCAATCTCCTGCCAGTGGCGGCCCAGGGAACTTTCCGCTGATCGGGGATGGCATTGGTAATGACGCTGCTTTGTCACAAGCAGCAGCCTGCCCAGGAGACTCCCCTGGAGCAGCGCAGCCAGATGGGCGGGCAGCTCGATGGTATCGGCCCGAAATTGGCGGCCCAGCTTCAACGCCAGCGCCAACACCACTTCCTTGTCAATATCCGCAAAGAAATGGTGGTCCAGCGTCCGGAGTAAAGTTTCTCCATCCCTTCTAGACATGGAGAACACCGCGTACCCCAGGTACGTTTCGCCATCCGAGGAATAAATCTCCAGGGCGATCTGCCTGAACCGGTCGCGCACGTCGCTGAAATAATAGTCCATTTCAGCGGTCTGCGACTCTCCCGGCTCGGCCACCCAGGGATATTTCAGCATCCAGTTGACCACCTCCGGCCCGCGATAGAAAGCCACCGGCGGCAAGCTGGCGTGATGTTCGGGTGTATCTTCTCGCAGTTGATCCACCTCTTTATATGAAATATCCGCCAGCCGCCCCCTCTGAGACCCTCCCAGCAGCCGGTAGAAGATAGGCCGGGTCAGCGGCGCGATGATGCGTCTAAAGGCGCGGGCAATGGGCCGGTAAATCTTGAATTTTCGGCCCAGCAGAGTGAACCCCCTGCGGATCAACCGCAGCGCCCAGGTGATGGGATTGAGACGATGCGCGCCGGTCATATCCAGCCGGAAATAGGTCAGCGGCTCGAAATCGTGGAAGCCAAACCGCCTGCTGACCAGCCGGGCCGGGTAGCTGCCCACGATCATGAATTCGTAGTCAATCTTCAACGCCTCCCGCATCAACCCCGCCCCTACTTTCAGACCTCGCACCGCGCTCGATACGTTCCAGGTGGTGAACCAATGCACCTTGGAAAGCTGCTCCCCATGATTGAGCATGATGGGCATAATGCCGAAATAGCCTGCCACCTCCTCCCCCGCATAAGCCACCATCAATCCAACGTCCTCATCATCCGCGCAGGGATTATGGGCGTGGGCGACCGCTCGCTGCATGGTGATGGGGATGAACTGGCCGGGTACCGCGTTTGCCAACACCTTCTCCGCAAACTCCGGCAGGTCTTTGACTTTTACCCGCTCGTAGCGGATGTCTTCAGGGGTGAGTTGGTTCATAACATTGGTCAAAACACTTTGCAATTATCCAAATCGTCTCAAAATCGTTTGCACCTGTCCCAGGTAACCCCGCCCGAACAGGTTGAGGTGGTTGAGTAGGTGATAGAGATTATAAATGGAATATCTCTCCTGGTAGCCTTCATCTAAAGGACGCACCTCCTCATAAGCCCGATAAAACGCCTCCGAGAACGCTCCGAAGAGCGTCGTCATCGCCAACTCGGCCTCCGCCCAGCCATAATGGGTTGCGGGGTCAATGATGGCGGGCGCGCCATCCGCATCCGTGGTGGCATTACCGCTCCACAGGTCGCCGTGGCTGAGGGAGGCGGGCTGCTCCGGGACCAATTCCGACAAACGTGAGGCCAAACTCTCGACACGCGCCAAATCTTTCTTATCCAACAATCCCCGCTCCCGCGCCAGCCGGGCCTGATAGCCCAGCCGGTGTTGAGCAAAGAATTCATAGCCATCAACCGTCCAGTTGTTGGACTGGGGCGTGCTCCCGATATAGTTGTCCTGGTCGAAGCCAAATTGAGGGTTGGTATGGTTGTGCAGGGCCGCCAACTGTCTGCCAAAAGTCGGCCAGTAGTCCGCCGCGCGGGAGGCTGGCGACAGGTCTTCCATCAAGAGGAAATCCGCCCCGTGCAGGTACGCCTCCGGGACCCGCGGCCCATCCTCCACCCGCAAAGCATTCAGCCCCTCCACCTCACGAGCGAACATGTCGGACGGCGCGGAGCGGTTGGTCTTCAGGAATAAGGTCTGGCTGGAGTCGGTCTCCAGGCGCATCCCGTTGTTGATGCACCCGCCCCCCACCGGACGCGTCGCCGTGATCGTCCCATAACCTTGCGCCTCGCACCATGCTTGTACTGCTTCAGGGATCAAGGGGAATTAAACCTCACCGCGCTCCAACGCTTCCAGCAGACCCCGGCAGGAACGCTCCACGATGCCGTAGACTTCCTCAAAGCCGCCGATGCCGCCGTAATACGGGTCGGGGACCGGGGCAGTCGGGCCGCCCATTGAATCGAACTCCCGCATCATGCGGACTTTGGCCTGCCGCTCCGGCGAGCTGGTTAAATGAAGCAAGTTCTCCCGGTTGTCGGAGTCCATGGCGATGACCAGATCAAACTGGTCGAAGTCCCCCCGCTCAAACTGCTTGGCGCGGCCGGTGTATTCCAATCCGTTCTGAGCCGCCACCCGCCGCATCCGCCGGTCAGGCGAATCGCCAACATGATAGGCCGAGGTCCCCGCCGAATCCACCAGATACTTCTCCCCCAACCCGGCCTCCTCGGCCAGATGGCGGAACATATGCTCCGCCAACGGACTGCGGACGATGTTGCCAAGACAGACGAACATGATGCGGATTGGTTCGGACAAGAGATTGCTCCTTTGGGTAATGATGTGAGGGCATTATAGAGGGAAGTGGAGTGAAAGTCAACGATGATAGACTAATACTTGTAAATGGAAATTCAAGATGCTATAATCATACATATGTAAACGTGTTGGGCGTTAATATCATGCCAATAATTAGACCCAGATTAAACGATTACTTCAATTTACCATTCACACAAGAAGAGGTATCTTTTGCGATTCCATTTTTAGACGAGGATATTCCTCTATATTTAGATCCCTTTCTATTGTGGAAATCTCCATCTCAACAGGATAACGCGTTACACACTGCCATCACTAATTCATTCAATCACTTG
Organism: uncultured Anaerolineales bacterium; assembly: GCA_965370435.1. GTDB lineage: Bacteria > Chloroflexota > Anaerolineae > Anaerolineales > UBA11579 > CBDUUP01. Next base: position 34,963 of record CBDUUP010000006.1, read on the forward strand.
GGATTTTTATTGAAAAAAGGAAATTAAACCGAAGCTCTTGAAATTTTAATTAAGTCATCAGAATGTCACGAAGT
>CBDUUP010000007.1:0-33969 GCA_965370435.1 uncultured Anaerolineales bacterium
TCCGCTCGATTGTTCGCCAGCGATGGTAGTTGGATGGCGTGTTTCCGTTTATCTCGTGCTCGAGTTTTTTTTCGCTCCATCGATCTGGGGATGCTTTACCTAACACCCGCTCGGCAAAAGGAATTTGAACATCCTCCAGGTTGGTCCAGTAACCGCCGTGGTTGTCTAATGCTTTGGTCTTTATGTTGTGAGGGTTATAGGAACGATAATGGGTATTCTTTTTCTGAGGCGCGGGTACTTTGGGGAGTTTTTTACCACTGTTTTGTGGATGGGTAAGTTTTGGCGCATTGCTGACGAAAATGTACTTATCCAGGCTGCTGAATTCGGTCGCCGGGTCGAGTAGATTCCAACAGTTGAACCATTTGAACACATTCTCATTGGACTTATTCACTTTAAAACCGGGCGAAGCGTTGGAGGGAAATCTAACCGGAAAACGTGGAACGAAGCGTTCGTCCAAAACGGGATTGCCTTTGTTCATCCCTCTGAGCACACTGCCTATGGTGACATACGTTCTAATATTCCCTCGGTAATCTTTGGGCAGGTGGTAGAAAAGAGTTTCGTAGGTGATGACGGTGCCCAGCGAATGGGAAAAAATGTGGATATCGGCAACCTCGTCGTGCTGGTCGAAGTGCTTGATCTGGTCAATGACAACGCTCCGGATCCGCTGGGCCTGGTCGGGGTCTTGAGCGTAAACAACTATGTCTCCCATGAAGTCGCTCATCGCAAGGGCAATTAATTTCACAAGCAATTTCCCCACTGGTTCCAATATTTTTGTCCAGACGAGGAGCTGGGAAATGGCGAGGACCACGCCTCCAATGGGAAGAACCAATACTAGAATAAAACGATACAATAGGCTGGATATGATAGGTTTTTGACGGTGGATCACGCCCTTCTTTTTTGGATATCGCCAGTAATCATCTGTGCTGGTGTCGCTGTACCACAAAGCCCGTTTTGACCAGACCCTGGCCCTAGAAGACAATAACACTAACTCAATAACGGCGATAATTAGAAACCATAGAATATATAACGAGGGGTAATACAGTATTGAGATAACTAAAACGGGTAACACCCAATATTCTGTTCCTGGCAATCGCGGGCGCTTAGAAAGTGGTGTTTTTAACCACTCCATTACCAGCAGAGTCGGGTTGGTAGCGACAAAGCCTATAAAGATCGCATACAATCCAACGAGAATTCCCAGGGTGGGCCAGGAATAATAAATTTCTCCTGCCGGTGTGAATTTTTGCGGTGCGGGTATAAAAACCAGAACGAATGCCGGAAAAAGCAGCACAAAGAAATACATGAGAAAAAAGCTAATATAGAACCAAACGAATTTCTTTCTTTCTTTGCCTGTGGAGAAACCGGTGATTTTTTCGTGGATGGCCCGACCCAGGGCATAGGTAGCCATTTGCCATTCACGAGCCAGGGAACTCAACGCATTGGGAGGCTTCAATGCGCCCTCCCAGAATATTTCCTTCACCCAAATGCGGCGTTTTTTGCCATTCTTATCTGCAATGATCTCGGTGACGTGTTTGTGAACATCATCCTCGTGTTCTGAGATGTGTGGAGGTTTATAGATGTCGGCGCGCTCGTGTACGGTCACCTTGTGCCCCAAATGTGTAAGGGCGGGGAGAAAACCTCTCAAAAAAGAACTAAGAGTGTCATCTTGTTCTGCGCCTCCCGCGCCTTTTACAACAAGTATAGCCTGAACGTCTTTGGGAGGGGTTGTTTCTTTGTTTGTTGCCATCCTGGTATCCTTCCTTGCCTACCTGGAAATTAGTGAACGAATCATCTGTTCTTGATGTAACCCATTTCTGTATGTATAGTTACGGGCCACTGATCAGATGAAGGATGAAAGAGGAGGGCAACCAGGTGATTGGGTAAAAAGTAGGTAAACAAGTATACAGGGAAACAAGGAAAAATAGAAAAGGGACATGGAAAGATGAGGAAGAAATGAGTGTAATCCAGTTCTGGCCGCCTGGCAGTTTAAAAAATGCGCCCCTCGAAACATGCTTTATTTCAAACATTTCACCACAGAGACACAGAGAACGTCGCTTCGCTAGGAGAGTTTTTTGTTTTTCTTCGTGTCTTGGTGACTTCGGGGTAAAGTTTTTGACCGTTCAATCCGGGACACAACCCAGGGTCAGTCGTGTTCCATCCAGATCGTCACCGGGCCGTCGTTGGCGATCTCCACCAGCATGTGGGCGCCAAACTCGCCGGTCTGGGTGGGAACTCCCTGGGCGCGGAGCAGTTCGGCGAATCGGTCCACCAACGGGCTGGCATGCTCCGGCAGCGCCGCGCCGATGAAAGACGGGCGGCGGCCTTTGGAGGTGTCGGCGTACAGGGTAAATTGGGATACCACAATCGCCTCCCCGCCTACGTCGAGCAGGGAGCGGTTGATCTTGCCCTCTTCATCATCGAAAATGCGTAGATTGGCGAGCTTCCCGGCCAGATACTTGGCCTGTTCTTCCCCATCCTGGGGGCCGATCCCCAGCAGGATGACCAACCCCAGGCCGATCTCGGCTACGTCTCGCCCCTCAACCTGGACGCGCCCGGAACGCACTCGCTGCACGACAACCCGCATGGTTCAACTCCTTATACTATGAAGCGCAGACCTCGGCTCATTCTTGTGAGGTCTGCGCTCCTGCCAGATTTAAGCTGCACTATTAAACCAATTCGCGTACCAGACCCGCCATCTCGCCCTCTTCGACGTGGCGTCCGGTCTCGAACTTGGAGTAGATCAAGTCTCCATTCACGGTGACCTCAAAAGCGCCTTTGTCGGCAGGGATAAGGGTGATCTTCTCGATCTGGGGGGCGAATTCCTTGAGCAGTTCGGCCGTCAAACTGACAGCGCGGTCGAGGTAGTTTCAAGGCACGCAGTAAGCTAAACTGATTTCCAGCATAGAGTTTACTCCTTTAGGGTGATGAAATTGGATTGATTTGCCCAGTATAACACGACTATGACGGTGACTGGCGTGCAAGCGCTTATTGCCCAAGAGAACCTCGAAATAGGCGCCTATTTCAAGCTTTCCACCGCAGAGACGCGGAGAACGCGGAGTAAACGCAGAGAAAAATAAAATATAAAAAACTCTGCCAATCTCTGCGTCTCTGCGGTGAAAAAAATAGTGATTTATTCGACAAATTTCAAGTAGATATAAAGTTTATTAGGAAGCAGGTAGCGCCAATTCCGCTTGCCAATTCCGCCAAGTGGCTTATAATTTCAGTATAAGGAAATCCTTCAATTCGTTCGGCCTGGTTTAACAACCGTTGAAAGCTATGCCGATCTGCCACACCGACGTTTGGCGCGCAACGCCCCGGTCTGGGCGTATCCGAGGAGCGTAATAATTATGAGAATGATTGACGATTCCCCTTTTGTCGTAAATGGTGAGATTGATATCGCCAACCGCCTTCGGGGGACGATGGAACACGGCTTTTCCTGGTACCCTGAGATGCAAAGCCAAAAGCTCATCACCGAACGCCTGGGTAAGGTGTTGACCAACAGCTTTACCCTGCTGCGGAACTTCACCATACCCGAGACGGAAATATCCATCCCCCTGATCTTGATCGGACCGGCGGGTATCCGGGTGATGATTGCCAGCTCGGTTAAAGGAATCTTCCGGGCCAAGGGTGAAGATTGGATGGAAATGAAGGGCGGACGCGAATACAAACCGGCCCGCCGCAATTTGATGCGCCAGGCGATGCTGATGACCCGCGCTCTGGAAAGGTATTTTGAAGGCCGAGGCGTAACGGTGTCGGGGATCGAAACCGTATTATTGTTCTCCGACCCCGGCGTCCACGTAGACACCATGCGCCCGGTGACCCGCATTGTCCTCCACGACGCCATGGAACGTTTCGGCGCCAGCCTGAGCCAAAACCCGGTCACCTTGAACAGCGAGGACGCCCAGGTTCTGGTTGATCTGATGACCGACCCGGTTGTGGATGATCCTTATGCGGAAGATGTGGCCGAAGAATATACCCCTGGCGATTCAGAATCGGTGGACCAGGTGAGCGATGCGGTCGGCAAGCTGACCTCTAATATTAATTTCACCCGCCAGCAGTGGATGATCCTGGGGTTCCTGGCCGCAGGCCAAGTCTGCGTCATCATGATCTTCCTGATCTACGTCATCTTCTTTGATTGAAGCCGTCCATAGCGCTGTATTACATCCCCCAACAACAAGGCCATAAAATTGCCAAGTCCGCTATTCCTATCTATCATTATCCCAGCCCTGAACGAGGAGCTGCGCCTTCCCGACACGCTGGAAAAGATTTTCGCCTTCCTAGACCAACAGTCCTACACCGCCGAAGTGATCGTGGTGGACAACGGCAGCGCAGACCGCACCTTCGAGGTCGCCACCGAATTCGCCCAACGCTATCCTCAACTGCGGGTTCTGCAGGAATTCACCCGCGGCAAGGGAGCGGCGGTGAAGCATGGGATGCTGGCGGCGGTTGGCGAGTACCGCTTCATGTGCGATTCGGACCTCTCCATGCCCATCACCGAACTCAACCGCTTCCTGCCCCCCGCCCAGCCGGAGGCCGACGTGGTGATCGCCTCCCGCGAGGCGGAGGGCGCAGTGCGCTACGGCGAACCCGACTACCGCCACCTGGGCGGACGAGCGGTGAACGCCATGATCAAGGCCCTGGCTTTGCCCGGCTTGCAGGATACCCAATGCGGTTTCAAATGCTTCCGGGCCTCGGTTGCCGAAGACCTGTTCAGCAACCAGACCCTGGAGGGTTGGTCTTTCGACATCGAGGCGCTTTACCTGGCCCGCCTGCGAGGCTACAAGATCGTCGAATTGCCCATCCCCTGGTATTACAACGCCGACAGCCGCCTGAACCCGGTCAAGGACGCCATCCTGATGGGGTTGGACATCCTCAAGGTGCGGCGCAACGCCCGGCGTGGGTTGTATGACCAGAAAGTTTGACCCCGCCCTGCTGCCCCCTTCGCCGGACCTGAGCCAGGAGACTCCCCTTTGGGCTGAGGGGATCAAATACATCGCCGGGATAGACGAGGCCGGGCGCGGCGCGCTGGCCGGGCCGGTGGCCGCCGCGGCCGTGATCCTGCCCCCAGACCACCCCAAACTCCCCCAAACCCTGAACGGCGTCCGCGACTCCAAACAGATGACGCCCCGGCAGCGCGCCCACTGGGCCGATCAATTGCCCCTCGTCGCCCTGGCGGTGGGGGTGGGGTTTGCGACTTGCGAGGAAATTGACCAACTGGGAATCGTCCCCGCCACCCGGCTGGCCGCCCAACGCGCTCTGGACAAACTCTCCATTCAGCCCCAACATCTCCTGCTGGACTACCTCCTCCTCCACGACAACCCCCTCCCCCAGACCTCCCTCCCCAAGGGGGACGCCCGCAGCCTGAGCATCGCCGCCGCCTCGGTCATGGCCAAGACGATCCGCGACGCCCATATGGTCGCCCTGTCCGATGCCCACCCCGCTTACGGATTCGCCGCCCACAAAGGCTACGGCACCGCCTTCCACCGGGCCGCGCTGCAAGAACACGGCCCGACGCCGGTGCATAGATTCAGCTTCCGGCCGCTGTCCGAATTGCAGCTTGAATTGCCACTGGTAGAAACACCCTCTCTTCCGTAGGGGCGACCCGGTGGGTCGCCCGGCGCGCCAACACACACAACTTCATCCATAACCCTGACATAAAAAATGCCCCCCATCATCGAAAAAGTCACCGCCTTCATCACCCGTCCTTCCGCGGACGGCCGCCCCTCCGCGGAGGGCCACGACCTGCTCCTCTTCGAGCATCCCTATGCCGGAATCCAGATCCCGGCGGGGACCGTCGAAGAAGGCGAAACCCCCGAAGCGGCCGCTTTCCGGGAGGCTTTCGAAGAGACCGGGCTGGATAAATTCTCGTTCCATCAGCATCTGGGCAGCCAGCTAGACCCGCTCCCGGAGGGGAAACGGATCACCCTCGCCCCGGCCAAAATCTACGCCCGTCCCGACCTATTCAGCTTCAACTGGGCGACTTTGCCGCGGGGGACGGTGGTGGACCTCCTCCGGCGGGCGGATGGTTTTTCGCAGGTCAGCTATCAAGAACACGACCGCCAGCCCGACCCGCAGTACCTCTCCATGCAGATCACCGGCTTTACCGCCTTCAATACTCGCCAGTTCCACCCTGAAGCGCCAGCCCATAACTTCGTTGGTGTCTTTGACGCAGGTCGTCGGAGGACGATGAGACGTCGCTTGTAAGCTTGAAGTCAGGCTCGGCAGCAACCACATCTCAACGCCGCAGTAGATGAGGACGCTTCGACATCGCAATTTCATCCATCAGGATGGCGGTGGTTGTCTCAGGAATGTTTCGGGGTTCCAAACTGGTCGAGTGGAGAAAGTTGTCCTATACTTTGTACCTATGCTGAGCAAAATACCTTTTTGCTCGGTTAGATACTCTTTTGCTTTTCTTCCTTCCTTGACTTATTTAGAAGATGCTTGGCGTTAAAACTTTACCCTTCAAATCCTCAATACCGCAGCAGCGCGCCAATGTTCCCCGATCTTTCCAATTCCTCATTATTGAACAACACTTCCACCTCGCCGCCTTCCTGCATCACTTTACGCACCGCCATTTCCACCGCGTCAGGTATCTTCTCAAAACTCTCTCCGCAAAACAAACAGGCCTCCATTTTCTGCACGGTGAGGTATCCGCATCCCTCGCAGCGATACCCCGGCGAGCGGAACCCATCCTGGATCAGCAAGGTTGTCACCCGGCCTTCGTGCACTGCGCTGAGCGTGTCGCCCAGACGCACCACCCCTCCCTGCCCTTTGGCCGCGGCGGTGATCACCGCATCCATCAATCGTTCCTCGCGCCGCCGTTCGGCCTCCGCCCCGATCTTCAAAGCCCGGGCCTGCACATCCTGATGGCTGGCGTTCATGGCGATAGGAAAAACGCCCGTCACCAAACTCTGCCAGGCTTTGGGAAGCTGCTGGCGGAAAAACCCCACGTTGGCCTCCGTGCCGCCGATCAATACCCGGCGCACCTTGTTCTTCGCAAAGAAATTGGCCGCGGCCTCCGCCGCGGCGCGCATGTTGCGCTCGGCGATCTCTCCTGTGCGTTTGGCGCCGCCCACCGTGCCGCTCCGCCGCCCCGCCGACTGAGACCCCCCGCCGCTCTTGGCCCGCCGCACCCCCTCGCCCCTCAAGCCCTCCTCCTCCCGCAGCGCGCCCATGTGAAAGTTAAAGAAGCGCGCATCTTGCTTATCCACCAACACGACTCCATATCCGCCGTAGGCGTCCAGCAAATAGGCCAGGGGCTTCACGTAGGGGCGGCCGCTGACTCGCATCCGTTCCCGCATGGGCACCGCTAATGGATAAGCTCGAAAGAAGCCCTCCCCCGCGCAGGAAAAAACCGCCCCGCTGTTCCCCGACCAATCGTACTCGTCGCTGAAATATTTCTCCACCGCGGATACATCCTCCCGTAATTCCACATCTTTTAACATAGCCCGCAAGCGCGCCTTGTGAGTCTCGGCGCTGTTCTGTGAAAGGTCGGTGTCCAGATATACGCTCAACACGTAATGCTGCGGGTCGTAATCCAACAGTTCTCGCAGTTCGCTTTCCGTAATCATCAGCTACCTCCAATGAACAGCCGGTTGAAACTATCCAACCGCCAATCACGAATATTTATTTGTAGTTTTCCTCCCTCAGCCATTTCTAATTATTTAAACGCCTTACTTCCGCCGGTATGAACCTACGTCGAAAGTCCGGCTGAAGCATCCAGCCTAATTATCTCACTAGCGGCTGCCCAGAACGACCACGAGGTCCAACTCCTGGTTGCCCCGCAGCACGGTGAGGACGATGGTATCGCCGGGACTTTTGTAATTCAGCAAGTATCGCAATAAATCGCCGAACTGGAGCAGCGGACGGCCATCCGCCGCGATGATCAAATCCCCTCCGGCGTTAATACCGGCAATGCCGGATGGCTCAGTCCCGGCCTGTAAGCCAGCATCGTCCGCCGGGCCGCCGGGGATCACGCTGAGGACGTAGGCGCCGGTCGAGCGCGGCAAGCCCAGCGACTCCTGCTGCAACAAGGATAAGTTGGAAAGGCTGGTGATCCCCAGGTAGGGATAGTCGTAAAAGCCTTTCTCGATGAGGGACGGAACCACCCGCTTGACAATGTTGATCGAGATGGCAAACCCCACCCCAGAGTTCAAAGGTTCGCCCGATTCGCTGACGCTGTTGGTGCGGATGGCGCGGTTCACGCCCACCACCTCGCCGTTCAGGTTCAGCAAGGGGCCGCCCGAATTGCCGGGGTTGATGGCTGCATCGGTCTGGATGATGTCGCCCGCGGTGAAGATGCCGCCGCTGGGCGCCTCGTGCAGGGAAGCCATAGTGCGCCCCAGACCGGAGACAATGCCTACCGTCATGGTGCCGTTCAACCCGAAAGGATTGCCAATCGCCACCACAGTCTGCCCGATCTTGATCTGCTCAGAGTCGCCCATGAGCAGCGGGTGCAGCTCCTCGAGTGGAGCATCCACCTTGAGCACTGCCAGGTCAGAGTCCAGGTCGGTGCCGACCACCTCGGCCCGGGCCTTGAAACCGGAGGGGAAATCCACTTCGATGGTAGAAGCATTCTCGATAACGTGGAAGTTGGTGATAATGTGGCCTTCGGTGTCCCACACAAAACCCGAACCCATCCCCCCGCCAGCGGAGGAATAATTGAGGATCGCCACCACCCCGGGGCTGGCCCGTTCATACAAGGCAACCAGCAGGTCTTGCTGGGCGGCCAGGTCGCCAACCGAAAGCGGAGCCGGAGGGTTCACCTCCGGGACGCCAATAGTTTCGGCGGCGAAGAGTTCGGGAAGCTGCATGACCGTCTGGCAAGCCAGAGCGCCCACCATCAGCATTATCAGGATGAGCAGTAAGCGGGTGCGGGTTTGGGGTTTCATGATCTACCTCAGTTGGGAATCATAATATGTTTTATGCAATTAAGTCTAGCGCGATCCCCAATATCTTACCATTCAGGCAACAACCTGCGGGAGGTTATTGATTTGCCTGCTATACATGCCTCATAAACCTTTTCGTTCCTGAGCCTCAAGCTGGGCCAGTTCGTCGAAAAGCTCGCGCTGGCGGGGGGTGAGTGTGCGCGGCAGCGTAACCTTCACTTCGGCCAACAAATCGCCGTGCTTATCAGGGGATTTCAAGAAAGGCATCCCTCGCCCTTTCAACCGGATTTTCTGTCCGGGTTGGGTGCCCGGCGGGACATTCAACCTCACCTCGCCCCCCAGGGTGGTCAAGCTGACCTCCCCGCCCAACACCGCAGTGGACAAGTCCACCTCCACCTCCGCATAAAGCGTGTTCCCCTTGCGCTTGAAGCGGTCGTCAGAGGCGACTTTCAAGACCAGGTAAACGTCCCCGCCGCCCGGCCCCACGCCCGACATCCGCATCTTGGTCCCCGTTTTCGCCCCGGCGGGGATCTTCACCTCCAGGCCGCGGCCGTTGACCTCCACCCGGCGGTGGCTGCCGTTGTAGGCTTCCTGCAGGCTGATGGTCACATCCTGCTCGGGGGATGGCCTCACCGCCCGGCGGCCCCGCCCTCCCCCGGCAGAACCGCCAAAAACCTGGTTGAAGAAATCTGAAAAACCGCCCCCAAAGAGGTCGTTCAGATCATCCACCTCGACCCGGGTTGCGCCGCCCGCCCCCCTCGCAGACCAATCCCCCCAATTGAAGCCGCCCTGCCTGCCGCCCTGCCGCTGGAAATCGTGATAGGCCGAACCTAACCGGTCGTAGTGGGCGCGCTTCTCCGCATCCCCCAACACCTGATAAGCCTCGTTGATCTCCTTGAACCGCTCCTCGGCCTGTTTATCGCCTGGGTTGTGGTCGGGATGATGCTTCATCGCCAACTTACGGTAGACGCGTTTGATCTCCTCCTCTTTGGCCTTCCTATCAATGCCCAATACTTGGTAATAATCCTTGTAATCCATCCTGCTCCTTTATCAGATCGCCGGTACACCGTTAAATTGAGGCCGAAACCTCCCTCTTGATTCTATTCTATTCATAGGTGTAAAGTCAAGCGCCAAAGGGATACTCTAATATTACTCTAACTCTCCTGGGCAGCGGGCTATCATAGTTTCACTAGCCCTCTAGGACGCATAATTTCCAACCGCATACTCGAAAAAATCCCCCCTCTTTTTAACAATCCATGCTATCATAATACCATCATGGCTACGCAGAAAGAACGCATCCTCCTCGTCGAGAGCGACCCCGACAACAGCGAACTGATCGCCCGCCAGGCCCTTCAGCCCCAAGGCTACCAGATTCGAGTCGCCACCAACGCTGGAGCAGCCATCAAACAGGCGGTAGAATTTTCTCCCGACGTCATTATCGCCAACCTCAGTCTCATGGGGTTGAGCGGCAAAGATTTGCTGGTCGCGCTCTCTTCACAGAATATTGAAATACCCATCATCATGATCGCCCCCCCAGGGATGGAAAGCGACGTCATCCAGGCCTTTCGGCTGGGCGCATCCGACTACGTGAATTCGCCGGTGCGAGAGGCGGAGGTCATCTCCGCCGTGGAACGGGCCTTGAAGCAAGTGCGGGCTAGACGTGAACGAGAACAGCTCGCCCGCCAGGTGAAGCGCACCAACGAAGAGCTTCAAAAACGGGTGCGCGAATTGACCACCATCTTCGGCATCGGCAAGGCCGTCACCGGGATCACCGACCAGCAAGCCCTCTTCGAAAAGATCATCGAAGGCGCGGTCCTGGTCACCGATGCGGATTACGGCTGGCTGCTGCGGCGGGACGAAAAAAGCCCCAACTTCATTTTGCGCGCCTATCACAAGCTGCCCAAAACCTTCGCCAGCAAGCTCCACCAACCCTGGGACGACGGCATCAGTTCACTGGTAGCCATGTCAGGCGAGTCGCTCACCATTCACGGCGATGCGCTCAAACGCTTCAAAGTCTCCCGCATCGGGCAAGCCGCTCTGGTGGTGCCCGTGAAGGTGCAAAAAGAGGTCGTCGCCTTGCTGGTGGTGATTCGTAAAAAGTCCCAGCCCTTCACCAAAAGCGACCAGGCCATGATGGAAGGCGTCGCCGATTATGCTTCTATTTCCCTGGTCAACGTCCGTCTTTTCCAGGCCCTGGACGAGCGCGCCCAATCCCTGCAAAAATCCATCGAAGAATCCAAAGCCAACGAAGACCTCAAAGAAGAAATACTAGAAAGCGTCAGCCACGAAATGCGCTCACCGTTGGTGGCCGCCAAGGGCGAGGTGGATAAATTCTCCGCCGGGGATCTGGGCAAGCTCAACAAAAATCAAACAAAGGCCATCACCGCCATCCAGGAAAAGCTGGCCCGGGTGGTGGAGATCGTGGATGCCATGAGCGCCCTTCAAGAAGCCGCCAGCGCCAAGAAGCCTCAGGAGATCAACCTGAACGACCTGACCAGCCAGGCCGTCGGTCGTTTCCAGAAAGAAGCTCGACAACACGGAATCAAATTCGAAACCAAACTGCCCGCCAAACCGGTGATGGCTTTTGCCGACCCGGACCAGATCGCCCAGGTCTTCGACAGTCTGTTCTCCAATGCCATCAAGTTCTCTCCCCAGGGCGGCAAGGTCATCGTGCAGGTCGCCAGCAACGATCAGAGCCAGGCCCACGTCACTGTGCAGGACACCGGCGTTGGGATAGACAATAAAAACCTCCCGCGTATCTTTGACCACTTCTACCAGGTGGATGCTTCCGCCGCCAACCAGAACGGCGGATTGGGGATCGGCCTTTCGATAGCCAAAGAGATCATTACCGCCCACGGCGGCAAAGTATGGGCCGAGAGCAAACCTGGAGAAGGGTCCGCCTTCCACTTCACCATCCGGCCTCCAGAGTAAACCATACCAAGCATGACCCAAGAACACATTCTCCTCATTCTTTCAGACCAATCCACGGCCAAATTGATGGAGGGCAGCATCTTGCGCCCGGCCGGGTATCAAGTCACCGTGGTGGATAGCTGCGCCGAGGCCGAGAAAAAAGCCTCCCTCTTCAACCCCAACCTGGCTATTATCGGAGACAACCTCCCCGACGGCCACTACCTGGATCTTTCCGCCCGCCTGGTTGAACGCCACCCCACCCTTCCCCTCATTCTCTTCACCAGCGAACGCTCCGACTCCTTGCCCCTCAAGGTTATGCGCCTGGGGCTGGTGGACTGGCTGTCTCCGCCTCTGCACCCCGACGCAGTCCTGGAGGCCGTCCAGCGCGGCCTGAACCGCCGGGACACCTGGCAAAAAGGGCTTCAAATGGAAGCCCGGCGGGTCACCGCACCGCTGCAAGAGCGCCTGGACGTGCTGGAAACCCTCACCCAGGTGGGCCGCTCGGTGACCGCCCACCTCGACCTGGACAACGTATTGACCGCCGTGGTGGACGCCGCCGTCTACCTGACCAAGGCCGAGGAAGGCAGCTTGCTTCTCATAGATGAGGAAACCGGCGAACTCTATATGCGGGCGGCTCGTAATTTCCAGGATGAATTCGTCCGCACCTTCCGCCTGCCCGTCTCGGACACCATTGCCGGGCAAGTGGTGCAATCCGGCGAACCGGCCGTCATCAACGCCTCCTCCCCCCAGAAGATCAAGACTGCCTATCTAGTACAAGACCTGATCTACGTGCCCCTGAAGATCAAGGACCGGGTGATCGGCGTCCTGGGTGTGGACAACCGGGAACGCTCGGCCAACTTCGGCGAACAGCACCTGACCCTCATGGCGGCCCTGGCCGATTACGCCGCCATCGCCATTGAAAACGCCCGCCTTTATGCCCACAGCGAAGTGGAGCGCAGCAAGCTGGAAACTATCCTCACCCGGGTCAAAGACGGCGTCATCATTCTTGACCAGGACGAACGAGTCATTCTCATTAATCAGACCGCCAAGGGCATCCTGGGCCTGAATGACCATGACGGCGACTTCACCGGAAAACCAATTGACGACCTCCTGGAACACGAAGATCTGCTGGAGGTCCTGAAGAGCGGCCAGACCGCCCGCACGGAAATCACCTTTGAGGACGGCTGCACCTACAACACCCAAATCTCCCCCATCCCCGAGGTCGGCCTGGTAGCCACCATGCACGACATCACTCAGCTCAAAGAACTCGACCGCATCAAGAATGACTTCGTCAACGCCGTCTCCCATGACCTGCGCTCTCCTCTCACCGCCATCCTGGGCTACATTGAATTGATCGAACGGGTGGGGCCGGTCACCGACCAACAGCGCGAATTCATCCAGCGGGTGCAGCTCAGCGTCCAGAATATCACTGGCCTGATCAACGACCTTCTCGATCTGGGCCGGATCGAGGCCGGTTTTGACGCCCAGAAAGAATTGGTGCCCATCTCCGTCGTCCTGCGATACGCTGTAGACGGGATCCAGGCCCAAGCGGAGATCAAAAACCTCACCCTGGAGAGTGATTTCGACGACCAGCTCCCGCCGGTCTTCGGTAATCCCATCCGGCTGCGCCAAATGCTGGATAACCTGCTGCGCAACGCGGTCAAGTACACCCCGGAGAAAGGCTTGGTCAAGGTCAAGGCCCACGCCGAAGAGGAGCAGGTCATCATTCAGATCTCCGACAACGGTATGGGCGTCCCCCCTGCTGACCAGGCTTACATCTTCGACAAGTTCTACCGCGCCAGCAACATCAAGACCGATATGCCCGGCACCGGCCTGGGGTTGGCCATCGTCCGCTCCATCATAGACAACCACCGGGGGCGCATCTGGCTGGACTCGAAAACCGACCAGGGCGCCACCTTCACCATCGTCTTGCCCGTCGCCGAGGGTGATTTATAGCCGCCCCGATCAGACCCCAGGGAACCCTCCCCACTTGAAACACAACGTTTTAACGTTGAAACGTTAAAACGTTAAACGTTAAACGTTTAAAAGAGGCCCTATGCACATACTCGTAACCAACGACGACAGCGTCACCCATCCCGGCCTGCTGGCCCTGGCCCAGGAAATGCGCGCCCTGGGGAAAGTGACGGTTCTGGCCCCAGACCGCAACTGGTCCGCCTCCGGGCACGTCAAGACCATGCACCGCCCCCTGCGGGTGAAATCGGTCCGCCTGGAAGACGGAACCGAAGCCCTGGCAACCGACGGCGCGCCCTCCGACTGCGTGGCCCTGGCATTGCTCGGCCTGCTGCCAGAGAAGATTGATCTGGTGGTTTCGGGCATCAACCCCTATCCCAACCTGGGTCACGACGTGACCTATTCCGGCACTGTGACCGCCGCCATGGAAGCCGTCATCGGGGAACTGCCGGGAGTGGCAGTCTCGCTGGAACCGCCCCAGGAGAACGGCGGCCAACGGGATTACGGCCCCGCGGCCCGCTTCGCCCGACGGATCGCCGCCCAGGTGATGGCTCGCGGCCTGCCCAAGAACACCCTGCTCAGCGTCAACGTCCCCGGCCTGCCCGAAGACGAGATCAAGGGCATCAAGATCACCCGCCAGGGCACCCGCGTCTACCGGGACGTACTGGTGAAGCGCGAAGACCCCCACGGACGCCCCTACTACTGGATCGGCGGCGAACCGCCCACCGCTGTTCCCACCGAAGGCTCCGACTTCGGCGCGCTGACAGAGGGCTACGTCTCCGTCACCCCCCTGCACCTCGACTTGACGGCCTATAAAGCTATGGATGAATTAAAGGCCTGGACTTGGGAAAACAGCGCTGGCTGAATGGCGCGATGATAAAGAGCAAATCCTACGACCGCGTCACCCGCTTCGACTTGGCCCGCACCTTCACCGGGCTTGGGCGTTACTGGACTCACGCCTACCTGGTGGACGGCATGATGATAGATACCGGCTGCCTCCACAGCGCCCGCGAGTTGGTAGATGCCCTGTCCGATACCCCTCTGACCCGGATCGTCAACACCCATTCCCACGAAGACCACATCGGCGCCAACGGCCCGCTTCAACGCCAGCGGGAGGGGCTGGAAATTCTGGCCCACCCCCTGGCCCTGCCGGTCCTCTCCGGCCCGCGCGCCGCTCAGCCGCTGCACTTCTACCGGCGGCTGTTCTGGGGATATCCAACTCCATCCCAGGGCCAGCCCCTCTCGGACGGCGCGGTGATCGAAACTGAACGCCATAGCTTCCAGGCAGTCTACACCCCCGGCCACAGCCCCGACCACCTCTGTTTATACGAACCCGAACAGGGGTGGCTCTTCACCGGAGACCTGTTCGTCGGCGGCCGGGAGCGGGCCTTACGCGCCGATTATGACATCTGGCAGATCATCGCCTCCTTGAAAAAGATCGCCCAACTGCCCATCTCCTGGCTCTTCCCCGGCAGCGCCCGCGTGCGCCCAAATCCCGCCCAGGAGTTGGAAGAAAAAATCGCCTACCTGGAAGCGTTTGGCGAACAGGTGTTGGCCTATCATCAGCAAGGATGGAGCGTGAAAGCCATCGTGGATGAACTATGCGGCCCGCCCATGTTCGTCGAGTACCTCACCCTGGGCCACTACGCCCGCCGCTGCCTGGTCCTTTCCTATCTGCGGACGAACGATAATGCATAATCAATCTCGTCAGTCACCTGGTTTAAATCTCATTTTCTATTAACCATAACGTTTGTTAACTATGCTAGAATGTGGTTAGCGGAATACTAACCGAAGTTGTTCAGGAGGTATATTGTGATAAAAAAAACCATTCGTCTCTGGAGCATCGCACTCTTTCTTGGCTGGACAGTTGACTTTCTCTTTTGGAAAAAACCTGTAGGGATCAACCTCGCTATCTTTACGACTCTATGCCTTCTGGGCGGGGTTTACCTGCTCCTTGCCAACCAACTCCGTCCCGCTCTCAATAGTCTTTGGCTCTTGATCCCCTATGTATTTTTCGCCATCATATCCTTTGTGCGCCAGGAACCGCTGACCCTCTTTATGGCTCGCATCTTTACGATTTTCTCGATAGGCATGTTGGCGGTCACTTATCTTGGGGGACATTGGATCCAATATCGCCTCACCGATTATTTCAACAAGTTCTACCAACTCATCAGGAGTATGCTCGCCCGTCCGATAGGTTTCTTCTTTCAAGCTCATAAAGAGCAGGTTGAACACAGCGAGGCAAATAAAGACTTCTCCATCCGGCCGGTGATGCGCGGCATATTGATCGCCCTTCCTATTGTTGTCCTTTTTGCCTATTTGCTGGCCACCGCCGACGTGGTATTCAATCAGAAACTAGCCGATATCTTTGAACGTATCACCTTGAGGAGAACGCCGGAATATATTTTACGAATTGGCTTGATCTTACTCTATACTTATCTGTTGGCGGGAACTTTCCTTCACACTGAATCACAAAGTAAGGATGAAAAACTGGTCGGGGAGGACCAATCGATAATAAAATCTTTCCTGGGCTTCACCGAATCATCCATTATCCTGGGCAGTGTGGCCGTTCTCTTCTTTACTTTTGTCATGGTCCAGTTTCGCTATTTCTTCGGCGGAGTCGAAAACATCGGCGTTGCAGGTTTTACTTACTCGACCTATGCTCGCCGCGGCTTCAATGAACTGGCGCTGGTCGCCTTCTTCAGTTTGCTCTTGATCCTCGGACTAAGCGCTATTACTCGCCGAGAGACCAAGATTCAGAGGCGCAATTTTTCAGGATTGAGTGTCGCCATCGTCATCCAGGTGATCGTTATCCTGGTCTCGGCCTATCAGCGCATCACTCTGGGCATTCAATGGCACGGCTACTCGCGATATAGGCTTTATCCCCGTATTTTTCTGATTTGGGTGGGTCTTTTGCTCGTAGCCGTTATCGTGCTCGAAATTCTTAATCGGGAACGTCACTTCGCCCTCGCCGCTGTGCTGGCCTACCTTGGTTTTGCGGTCTCCCTCACTCTTTTTAATGTGGATGCCGCCATTGTGAGATATAACTTAGACCGAGCCCCCCAGAGCGGGTACCTGAATCATGCCCACCTGGCCTCGCTTTCAACGGACGCGATCCCTGCATTAGTTGCTGAATTTCAATCCCCGATATTAAAAAATCCAATAAAAGAAAAAATTGGCGTAATCTTGCTTTGCTATCTTCACACCGACCCAATTCTAAGTAATTCAGCAGGGGCCTGGCGCTCCCTCAACCTTTCCCACTGGAAAGCCCGTGAAGCATTAGATGAAGTGCAGAGTGAATTGGAAAAATACCACGTCAATGACAAAAGATGGCCGATGCGGGTACGCACGCCATACGATAATCTGTTTGAATGCCCAGGCTGAAACATTACCAGCCCAGGCCCAAAAAAGCTGCGCTCATCTAAGCGCAGCTTTTTTGTTAGCTTTTCGCTTTCTCCGTGGTCTCTGCGGTGTTTTTTGGGCAAAACAGTCAACCTGTGGAGGACTTTCCATCTTGACAATCTCAGTCTATTATGCTATTCTAATACTAGTATATACTATAACAGGAATATATAATGACCAATGCTGAACTGGCTATTTTAGGCCTCATTGTAGAGCGACCTCGCCACGGATATGAAATTGAAGCCGTTATCGAAGAACGCGGCATGCGTGACTGGACCGAGATTGGGTTCTCCTCCATCTATTACATCCTCAAGAAGCTGGAAGCCGAGGGTTTGATCTCCTCCCGGCTCGAACAAACCCCCGGACGCGGCCCCGCCCGGAAGGTCCACCAGATCACCCCTCAAGGCCAAGCAGCCTGGCGTCAGGGAACCTTGAACGCCATGTCTCAGCCGCAACGGGGCAATTCACAATTCCTGCTGGGTGTAGCGGGGATGCCCGCCCTCTCCCAAGAAGAGACTCTCATCGCGCTGCGGCAGTACCACGCAGGCTTGGCCCAACATCGCGATCAAGTCCACGGACGCTGGCAAGAAGGCGGTGAGAAACTCCCCCTCTTCCTGGATGGAATGTTCGACTACAGCGTGACCCTGATCGAAGCAGAAATGAGCTGGATTGAAGGATTCATTCACCGCATAGAAACTCAAGCTCAACAGGAACCCAAACCGCCTGAAGAGAAAGGAAACTGAAATGGAAAAAATCAACCTCAAGAAGAAATACAAATCCCTGTATATGCCCTCCGCCAAAAAAGTGACCGTCGTTGACGTGCCCGAGTTCAACTTCGTCATGGTAGACGGCCTCATAAAAGCCGGCGAACCGGTGCAAGATTCCCCCGAATTCCAGGACGCCACCAGCGCCTTGTACGGCGTCTCCTACGCCCTCAAATTCATGTCCAAAAAGAGGCCTGACGATCCCATAGACTACACCGTGATGGCCCTGGAAGGGCTTTGGTGGGTCGAGTCGGGCATCTTCGAATTCGGCAAGATTGAACCCTGGTTTTTCACCCTGATGATGATGCAGCCCGGCCACATCACCGAGGAGATGTACCAGGAAGCGTTGGTAAATCTCCAAAAGAAAAAGGACAACCCCGCCCTGGCCCAGATGCGCTTTGAAGGCTTTCACGAAGGCCCCAGCATCCAGATCATGCACCTGGGTCCCTACGCCGAAGAGCCTCGCTCACTAGAGAAGATGGACGCCTTTGCCCAGGAAAACGGCTACTCCTTGCACGGCAAGCACCACGAAATATACATCGGCGACCCCCGCCGGGCCAACCCCGAAAAGCTAAAGACCATCTTGCGACATCCGGCAAAGAAAGCCCCCTGACACTTCATTCCAAAGGATATTCTCCCAGCAGACGGTCATCTTTCCTTGTTTCCCTGTCTACGTGTTTACCTGTTTCCCTGCCTACGTGTCTCCTGTCTCCCTACTCCTTCCTGTAGCTCACACCTCAGGATTCAACAACCCCAGCAGCAGATCAATTAACGCCGCGGGAGGGGTGATTTCCCGGCCCTCCCAGAAGCCCTGCCCGCCGCGTATGAAGGAGAGGCTTTGGGCGTCACAGCCCAGGCCAAACTCTAGCGCATCGCCATCGCTCAAGTTAAAGCGCAGGGTGTAATGGGCGATGCACCTGGCGCGGGGCTTTAGTTCCAGGTCTCGGTCCAGATAAGAGACAATCTGGGCGATGAGACTGGGATCGGAGATGGTGAGCAAGGTTGTGTTTTCAAGAAGGGATCCTTTGGCCAGGGCCAGAATCTCGATCTCCACCGTGCCAGACAGCCCGGCCTCGGCGGCGAGGTTGAGGAACATCCCCTCAGCGATCGCGGGCGGTGGAATGGTGAATAAGGTTGAAAATAGAGTCGAGCATGCGTTCACAACCATCAGCGCCCCCAAGATAACGATCAGGCGGATAAATTTCTCAACAACCATCGATCTGTCTCCTGCGTATTTTATCTTGAGAGGTAGACGTTGGACGAGTGTAATTAGTTCCCGTCTAGGCGCATTCACCCTGCATTGCAAATATGTAAGTTGACTTTTGGAAAAGAGCCTGTATAATGAGAGTAGAAAAGTTAATAAGCCACTGCACGGTTGGCAAAAGTTTGGTAGTCAAACGAATAATTTATCTGGGATGGTTTGGGTAGCGCGACCTAAGAGACAAGGGTCGCCCCAGCCGCCAAAAGTAGATGAACTTGAACTCCAAAATGGGCCAACGGGCGGTGGCTTTTTTTTTGTGTTTTCTAGCCAGTGGAGGCCAACACCGCTCTAGGCAAATGCAAAACCCTCAAAATACGGGAAAAACCCCTTAATAATCACCTGATTCGTGATGAAAATCACATTTAGTACCACCAAATACTTGATTCTTAGCTTAAAATCCTGTACAATCATAGTGCCTATCAATTTTGTTAAGTTCCACAACATAACCATGTTGTCAACAAACCCTGTTAAGGAGGGGTAACATGGACATCATCAAAGTTTCAGGCAATTCCCGAACATCGGCGGTGGCAGGCGCTATTGCTGGGGTATTTCGGGAAAACCACCGGGCTGACGTTCAAGCCATTGGGGCAGGCGCAGTAAACCAGGCCGTGAAAGCTTGCGTCCTGGCTCGCGGCTACCTGGCCGGTGATGGGTACGATGTGATTTTCATCCCCGAATTCATTGACATTGAAATTGAAGATAAGATCCGTACAGCCGTCCGGCTTACGGTCGAATCACGTCTACCCCTAAAAACCGAGGAGATAGAACTCTCTGAGTTTTCTGAGACTCCATAACATCGATCGCCGCGGGGTACTGGAAAATGCTACTCGAAGACTCCGTGACGAAATGTAACCTCACGGAGTCTCTTTAATTCCCTTTCCCCTCAGACTGATTTTCTAAAGGCTTGCTCATCCTCAAGCTGATGGTTTCATAGCCCAGGTTGCGGTAAAAAGAGATAGCCTCTTGGTTGAACGCGAATACGTGTAATTCCATCTCCACCGCACCCTTAGCGATGGCCCAGGCCTGGGCTTTTTCCATCAGGGCTTGCCCGATGCGGGTTCGCCGGGCGGTTTCCTTCACACTGATGGAATTAATCATCGCGTAGCGCCGGGGGACCATGATCGGAATAGGCCGCGCCTCCATGACGACGGTTTTGACCATTCCGACCACCTCCCCTCCCCGCTCAGCGACGAACAGCCCCACATCCTCATCCGCCAGCAAGCCGAGTATGTACGCCCGGTCGCGAACCGGGCCGTCTGGTTTTTTGAACCGATTGGGGAAGCGCTCCCGGTGGGGGGCGTCCAACCGATCCAGGAGGGCGCAGAGGGAATCGTAGTCTTGCGCCTGGGCTGTACGGATATTGATTTCCATAGTTTTTCTCGCTTACTATTGACTGCATTTGCTTGTGGAGATAACTTTACCATAGAGAATGCAGAGTTGGCGCATCCGGCCTGTTGCCGGGTTTTTCGTTATGTGCTATCCTGTAGTCCGTTCCCAAAATTTACGCACATTGAGAGGATCAATGAAAGACCAAATCAAACGTCTGGAGAAAATTTCCCTCGCCCTGGAGCCAGACGCGGGCGAACGGGCCGTCCTCCAAGAAAAAGTATTTCGATACGCCGAAGCCTTCATGGAAGAGCTTCCCCAAATGAGGGCTTACGTGGCAACCGAAGACCAGGGGATCGGCCTCGTAGAGTCGCCCATCAGCGATGAACCTATCAGCATAGACCAAGCCCTGCATCTGTTGGGGACTCACGTGGACCATCCGGGGGAGAACATCGGCGCTCCCGGCAACCTGGCCTATATCCCCATCAGCGGGTTGTACGTCTCGGCTCTGGCCGATTACCTGGCCGCCATCACCAACCGCTATGCCACCATCTTCTTCTCCGCGCCTGGCGCGGCCCGGATTGAGCGCATGCTGCTGCGCTGGATGGCCGAGTTCCTCGGTTACCCGGAGACCGCCGCCGGCGACCTGACCTCGGGAGGCAGTATGGCTAATCTGGTGAGCGTGGTGACTGCAAGGGAGGCCCACAACCTGAAAGCCCAGGACTACCCCCGCTCGGTGGTCTACCTCTCCAAGCAGACCCATCACTCCATCGAGAAGGCCCTGCGCATCGCCGGGTTGAAAGAGTGCGTCAAACGCTTCATCCCCCTGGACTCAAAGTACCGCTTGCAAGCCGCCGCCCTCGAAGCGGCCATCCAGAGTGATAAAGATGCGGGTCTCAATCCCTGGCTGGTGGTCGCCAACGCGGGGACCACCGACACCGGCGCGGTTGACCCGCTCGACTCTATCGCCGACCTCGCCCAAACTCACCAGTTGTGGATGCACGTGGATGGGGCTTATGGGGCCGCCTTCGCTCTTTGCGATCTGGGGAAAGATATATTGAAAGGGATTGGCCGGTCTGATTCGCTCATCATGAATCCCCATAAAGGGTTGTTCATGCCCCTGGGCAGCGGGGCCGTACTGGTCAAGGAGGGGGGCAATCTGCTCAAGGCCTACAGCTACGATGCCAGCTACCTGCAAGACGCCGATACCTTGGCCTCCCCGGAGGAGGTCTCGGCTGCCGATATCTCCCCCGAACTCAGCCGCCGTTTCCGGGGCTTGCGCTTGTGGCTGGCGTTGAAGGTGCATGGGGTGGCCCCCTTCCGCGCCGCCCTGGAGGAGAAGCTGCTCCTCACCCGTCACTTTTATGCTGAGATGCAGCGCCTGGACAGATTTTCCCTCGGCCCGCCCCCCGACCTGTCGGTGGCGACCTTTCGCTACCTCCCCCAACGGGGCGACCCGGACGAATTCAACCAGAAACTCATCCAGGCCGTCCAGCAAGATGGCCGCGTCTTCATCTCCTCCACCACGCTGGATGGGAAATTCACCCTCCGCCTGGCGGTTCTCGGCTACCGCACCCACCTGGACACGGTGGACCTGGCGCTAAAGATTTTGAAGGAGAAGGCGGCGGAGATTGAAGATGGCGATTAACCCTACTCCATTTGTAGCAGCGTTTGGCCGAGGGGAGTTCTTATTGCTAGGATAGATTTTCTCTCCTACCATCCCCTGGCTTTGTGGAGAAACCAACAAACCGTTCATCCAGAAATTTACTAATGGCAACGCAAGTATTGATGTAGGAAAAGAAACGTATTAAATTCTTGAGTGAAAGATTAAAGTGAGTGTCCAAAAAACGATAACTAGAATGAGTAATGCTTTAGTCGCTTTTCTGGTTGAGAAAAGTTCATTTTGTGGAGAAGATGTATGTTGAGTAAAGCCAAAAATCTCTTCAAGGAATTTAGCGCGTTTTTGAAGACCTTCCCAATATTTTAATCCTCTACGTTCCATTATCAAGAATGCTATTCCTATCCCAAGACCTACCGCTTTCATAATAACTTTCATCCAATTGTCCAGTTCTTCGGCAGGTTGGAAAATAAATGATACTAGGCTAGCTGTAAGAAAAGTAAACAATGTCATTCGAACAAAAATCATGTTAGCCCAGTGACGTAAATTTTCGCTTACGTCCAAGTACTCTTTCAGAAGTTCATCTCTTCTTGGTTTTTCATTATTGTCCATTTTATTCTCTCCTCGTTGATTATGATTTGACATATCATGATATTTTCTTTTTATAAGCGCTTGAAAACTCCCGAAAAAAATACCAATCAACTTGCATCATCCAAGTCTCACGCAGGTGGGACTTCGCCAACGCCTCAAGGTCGTCCGCTGTCACGACATTAGTCGTATCAATCCCTCCACGCGAATTAACCACCCCTAAGGCCGCCAGCCGGATCAAATCCCCCGGCAGCCTCCTCAGCTTCTATTTTCCCAACCTATCTCGCTACGATTCCCTGTTCTCAGAGGTTAGGGTGAATTGACTGAGGCTGGAATTGAAACTGATGATCAAGGTGTCGTAAGCATTCAGCTTGTTATCCAGAGTCCCGTCGTCGCCGCGTTTGATGACGATCAAGGTTTCGATGACCACCTGATCGGGGTCGTCCCACGTAATTTCCAGACCGTTGAGATAGGGATTCTGATCGTCTCCGTAGCGCACGTCGGTGTCCGTGCCGTGAGCCGGAACAGTCACCGTGGTTCTCCGGTCGCTGGGGGTCATCGGGTCAGAGCCTTCCCGCCCGAAGAGGGTGATTGTGATGTCGCTATCACATTGGTTGACCAGGGTCTTTACGCCGCTCATGAAATATCTCCTTTTCTAGTTGGTAAAAACAAACAAGTGTGGTTCATTAAGTTTTATCCCCGTTAGTGCAATAAATTTTACATCTCTGGCAGGCGTTTGGAGCAAGTCGTGTTATTTTGCCGTAGCAAAAAGCCCCTCTCAGCGAGGGGCTTTATAGTTAGTCTTCTGCTAGAGGAATAGGTACTGAGCTAAACCCAGCCATACGGCATCTGGCTGCTGTAGGCTCGCCAGGTGAAGAGCGCGAGAACCACCACCAGCGCTGCGTTCAGCCACAACGGGAAAGCAACCCAGGCCTGAACGCCTAAAATCACCTCCACGAACACGATGAACATGCACACCGAAGCGAATTGTTTGCGGCGCAGGCGCAGAACGCCAATCTGGGAGGCGATCTCGGCGGGGATATTCTCTGCTCCCTCCGCCTGGGCGAAGAGGCGGTCAATCTTGGGCTGCATGTTGAGGTGGACGAAGGTCAGCATCGCGCCGATGACCACCAGCAAGAAGAATTTCAACCCCAACACCCAATTGGTGAAGAAAACGTCCAGTCCCAATCCCATCGCCCGCACCAAAGCCAGTCCGGTGATGAGGGCGGTAGCCTGGAAAATGAAGCAGGGAATAGTGCGGTTCTTGATGATATTCTCCATGTAGGTGTCGGCCCGGTCGCCCAAGGGCGGCCCCAGGCGCACGCGTTGGGCCACAATGACCAGCGCGTAGAAAGGCCACGCCATGAGAACGGTATTCACGATGTGAATTACCTTGAGAATGTTAATCGCCATATTGCTTTCTCCTTATCGCTATAGTTGGTTGACGGTCAAATGACCTTGGGGGCATAACCTGCTCGTACCATTACATTCTACATGAATCAAAGCTAAAAAGTCAATAGTATTACAAAAATTGCAACCATTCTCCATCGAGTAAGCGATTGCAGCGATGGTTGAAACGGTTTCAATGTATGCCCTGCGGGGTTGTATCAGCGAAGGAGGACCTGGCGCCTATAACGGAGATTTCAGTCACTATATCTCTCTCAACCCCCGGTCACCTCCTCCAACAACTTCCGGTAATAGATGTAATTCTCATAGGCCACTCCCTCCCGCACCCGTCCGTCGGCCAGGGGGGCGTAGCCGCCCTCGGCCACCAGCGGCGGGACTTTCTCCATCACCTCCCGGCGGATGGCCTCCTTGCCCAGGTACAGGGTGTCCAGGTCTATGCCTCCGATCAGGCGCAGGTCGCGGCCGAACTCTTTGCGCAGAGCGCCGTAGTCCATCGCCCCGGTTTCGACCTCCACCGCCCACAGGCAGTTGATCCCCCATTTGAGGATGCTGGGGATCAGGATCCGGGCGTTGGCGTAGGTCCGCCAGATGATGGTCTTCACCCCGTGGCGGGCCAACACCTCCAGGATCGGCTCGTAGCTTCGCAGGGCGAAGTCCTCATACATCTTGGGGGAGATCAAGGAGCCGTGGTTGGCCCCTATCGGCTCACTGAAGACTGCGGCGTCAATCTCCACCTCACTCAACACCTTCTCGGTGATCTGGGCGCAGAACTCCCCCTGGATCGCCATCGCCTCCCGGACGTACTCGGGATCCCAGACCAGCAGCTTCATCAAAGGGACGAAGGTATCCGCATCCTCCACCCCCATGAACTCGAAAAACCCATCCGAAACCCGCAGCATCCGAACCTGATCGTCCTTCTCCCAGGCCCCAAAGCGTTCTTTCCAATCCTCTGGCAGGCGGGAGGAATCGTCGGGGTCCAGGCAGCGGCGGAACTCGTCCAGGTCGCCCCGCTGACAGGGCCAGGTTTTCAGCTCCGGCAGGGCATATAGTTCGGGGTTTATCTCCTCCCGCCGGTCGGTGGCGATCATCTGGGAGAGGTCGGCGCCGGGCGGCATGCCCTGCTCCCGCCAGGCTGCCAGCGCCTCCTCCCGGATGCCTTCCTCAAAGTAGAGAACCCGGTCGGGGGTTCCGTATTGCATGGTCTCGTGAAATCGTTGTCGTGTGTTCATGGGGGTTGAAGGTTGAAAGTTTGTGAGGGTGCGGGTGTGTGAGTATGTAGGTTGCAAGTGTGCAAGTTGCAGATTTGCAGGTGAAGTATTTAAAAATTTGTCGCCTTGATTATACTTGGAATACAAAAATGAGCCGTTATAATCGGGTTGCAGCCTGGCGGTTGGATTATACTAGGCAAGGCGACCTTCCCTTGAATGCTCAAACTTCCCCTCTCTCCAGAACCACTTATCTGAGCCTCCTCCTGCTCTCAGCGGCCACGCTGGTATTCGAGATCAACCTGACCCGGCTGTTCTCGGTGGCGCAATTCTATCACTTCGCTTTCATGATCGTGAGCCTGGCGCTGCTGGGCTTCGGGGCCAGCGGGACCGCGTTGGCGCTCTTTCCCCATTGGGGACGGGGAAATCCCGCGCGAGGCTTGAGCCGCCTGGCCCTGGGCGCGGGACTGAGCATTCTGGGAGCCTACCTGCTGACCAACTGGGTGCCCTTCGATTCGTTCAGCATCGCCTGGGACCGGCGGCAAGTATACGTGCTGGCCCTGCATTACCTGGCCCTGGCGACGCCTTTCTTCTTCAGCGGGGTGGCGGTAGGGTTGCTGCTGACTGCTTATCCCCAAAACGCCGGAGGGACCTATGCCGTCAATCTGGTCGGCTCGGCGCTGGGATGCGTAGTGGCATTGGCCGCGCCCTCCGTCCTGGGCGGCGAAGGGACCGTGATGTTGAGCAGCGGCATGGCAGCCCTGGCAGCTTTGATCGCACCGCAAAAATGGCCTGTAAAGGCGACCCAACGGGTCGCCCAGTTTCGAATCCTGCTGACCGTCTGCTTGCTGGCTTTCAGTCTGCTTGACCTCGGGATTCGTTTGGCGGGAGGTCCATCGTTCTCTTTCTTGGAACTGCAAATCTCGCCCTACAAGAGTCTCTCCTACGCTCTTCAATATCCCGGCGCGGAGGTGACCTCTCGGCGCTGGAACGCCTTCTCGCGGGTGGACCTGGTCAGCAGCCCGGGCGTCCGCTCGCTGCCCGGTCTGAGCTTCGATTACTTGAAGCCGCCCCCGCCCGAGGATGGACTCCTGGTGGACGGGGACGACCTCAGCCCGGTGGTGCTTCCCGGCGCCGGCCTGGATTTCACCGCCTACCTGCCCTCGGCGCTGGCCTTTCAACTTCACCCGGAGGCCAATACATTGATCTTGGAGCCCCGCGGCGGGTTAGATGTGTTGGTCGCTCTTTCCGAAGGCGCACGGCGGGTGACCGCAGTTGAATACAACCCTCTCATCGTCGAGGCGGCGGCCCACGTCTACGAGGACCCCAGAGTGGAGGTTGTCGTCGAAGCTAACCGGAGCTACCTGCAACGCAGCGGGGAATCCTTCGATGTGGTGATGCTCTCGCTGGTGACCACCTACCACCCGGTGCGCTCCGGCGCTTACAGCCTGGGGGAGGATTACCGCTACACGGTGGAGGCCTTCGAGGACGCGCTGGCCCGTCTGAACCCCGACGGTCTGCTGGTGGTCAACCGCTGGCTGCAAGTGCCGCCCAGCGAGTTCTTGCGCGCCTTCGCCCTGGCGGTGACCGCGCTGGAGAACGCCGGTCTCGATCCGGCAGGCCGAATCGTCGCCCTACGCAGCTTCAACTTGGGTACGCTGCTGGTCAAGCCGACGCCGTTCACCGGCCAGGAACTCTCCGCCCTCCGCGACTTTGCCGCCCGTTTGACCTTTGACCTGGTTTACACGCCCGATCTGCGCCCGGAGGAGGTCAACCGCTACAGCGTAATGGAAGAGCCGCTGTACTACCAGGCTTTCACCGATCTGCTGGCCGCTCAAGACCGCGCCGCCTGGTACGCCGCCTACCCCTACGACGTTGCGCCCCCTACCGACGACCATCCCTTCTTTGGGCATTTCTTCAAATGGTCGCAAGCCGGGCAGGTGCTGGCCGAACTGGGCCGGGTCTGGCAGCCCTTCGGCGGGGCAGGTTACTTCGTGCTGGCGGCCCTGCTGGCGTTGGCCTTAATAATGGCCGGGGGCATTATCCTGATGCCCATCGGGGTGGCGCGCTGGAGAAAATCAACCCATGAGGCGCAAACGAAAATCCCTCCCCGGCTGAGATGGGCCGGGTTGGGATACTTTGGCCTGATCGGCCTGGCGTATCTGCTGGTGGAGATTCCTCTCATCCAGCATTTCATCCTTTACCTGGGGCATCCCTCTTACGCGCTGACGACAGTCCTTTTTTCGTTGCTGCTTTTCTCCGGCCTCGGCAGCCAGCGAGCCTACCGGATTCCGCACCGCCCGGCGATGGCGGTGTTAGTGGGGTTGGCAGTGGGCACGCCCTGGCTTCTGCCAGCCTTCTTTGATTTGACTCTGGGTTTTTCTCTGGCAGTCCGCCTGGCCGTGACCGTCCTTATCCTGGCCCCCCTGGGATTCCTAATGGGCATCCCCTTTCCCCGCGGGGTTGGAAAGCTGGAAGCCGCCGCCCCCGGCTTGATTCCCTGGATCTGGGGCGTGAACGGCGCCGCCTCGGTGGTGTCGTCGATGCTGGCGGCGCTTCTGGCGTTGTCTTTTGGGTTCCGGGTAGTGCTGCTGCTCGGCGCGGCCTGCTATGCTGGAGCTTGGCTGGTCATACCGGCGCTCACGGTTCCCCGGATTCAATCCCCTCGCCCGTGAAGGGCACGAAACTCACATACCCCAGATTGTAGCGCATCAGTTCCCCGCCTTCCATCACAAACTTCCACAAGGTTTGGTAGCTCCCCGGCGGCCCGATGGGGATGACCATGCGCCCTCCCTCGGCCAATTGGGCGATCAGAAGCTGGGGTGGGTGGTCGGGCGCCGCGGTGACGATGATGGCGTCAAAGGGAGCGTGTTCCGGCCAACCGTAGTAGCCATCTCCCTGCATCAGATGCGCGTCCCCGTAGCCCAACCCTTGCAGACGCTGGGCAGCCTGTTCGGCCAGCGCGGGGACGATCTCGATGCTGTAGACTTCCACGTAGCCCAATTCGACCAGCACCGCCGCCTGGTAGCCGGATCCGGTGCCGATCTCCAGCACCTTCTCACCAGGCACGAGTTCGAGCAGTTCGGTCATCCAGGCCACAATGTAGGGCTGCGAGATGGTCTGCCCGTAGCCGATGGGCAGGGGGCGGTCGTTATAAGCCATGTTCACGTAATTCGAGGGGACAAATTCGTGGCGGGGGACCGTCTCCATAGCCCGGATCACATCCGGGTCCTGGATGCCCCGTGTGGTGATGGTTTGCTCCACCATCACCACACGGGCCTGGGTGAATTGGTCTGCTTCTGCGGTTTGCTCTTCCGCGGGTGCTGGGAGGGAGGTGGGTGTTGGCGAGGTCGTGGATGGCGTACAGGCCGAAAAAAACAATACTAGCCCCAACAGTATAACGAAGGATTTCTTCTTGTTCATCGTATCCTCAAAAACCGTTTAAACGTTGAACGCTCAAACCTGTGAACGAAGCCTACGGCAGCACTCCCCACAGCCGCACCGTGCCGTCATAAGCCCCAGTGGCGAGGAAGCGTCCATCGGGGGAGAAAGCTAGTTCAGTGACCCGGTCTAAATGTCCGCGCAGGCAATATAACAGTTTCCCATCAACCGCTTGCCAAAAACATACCTGCCCATCCCTCGTCCCCGCTGCCAAGACTTGTCCATCAGGTGAAAAAACCGGGCTGTACAAATTTTCCGCCGAAACCATCACTTCGTGGAGCAAATAGCCGTCTTCAACTCGCCAAAACTGGAGGCGATCACCCTTGACCATTGCCAATAAGCTGCCATCGGGAGAAAAGGCTAGATCATGAACAAGCCCCTTGCCAAACGAACGTCGGGCCACATCGGCATTTCCATAATCAATCAACGTAACTGAGATAGAGCCTTTGGATACGGCGAGTATTTGTCCAACCGGTGAAAATACAGCCGCAGTGATTGAACCCCCACCGGACGCTGCAATCGTTTCTGTCAACCCGCCGGTGTCTACATCATATAACTTGATATCCTCCTCCGATATTACCGCCAGCGTTTTACTGTTCGGCACAAAAGCCAACCTGAGCAAGTCAATAGACCTATCCACAGTAGAATACAGTCGAGTTTCATCATAAATCTGCCACACCTCTATATCGCAGCAATCATAAGCGACGGCCGCATATTGCCCATCAGGAGAGAGAACGGCATCCTCCAGGATTCCAGTTGGGCCGCTTAACTGTGGCGGGGATAAGAAAATCGTATCTGAGGGCGCTGGATTTGACAGGCTCCTCATTGTCTTCTCCAGGAGCTTACCGTCAACCATGCTCCAAAGCTGCACTCCTCGCCAGGCTCCGGCGGCGATAAATTCGCCCTCAGGTGAAAAATCCAACCCATGCCCCTGGGGAGTGTATTCATGCAGTGTACGCTCTAAAACGCCATCCTGCGTCCGCACTACCGTCACCTTACCATTCCTCCAGCCAATCACCACTCGCAAGCCGTTGGGGGAGAAAGAAATACTGGTCACATCTCCCCATGAGTATCCTAACGACCGCAGCAACGCGCCATCGCTCACCCGCCACAGTTTCACCTCACCGCTATTCCAGGCAGCATTCCCCGCGATCAATGAACCATCGGACGAAAAAGTGACTGCCTGTACCTGCCAGCTTTCAGCGTCTATCACCCGCAACAGCGTGCCGTCTCCAATTTGCCAGATGTATATTTTGCCAAATTCAATACACCCAGCGACCAAGCGCGATCCATCCCTGGAAATATCAATGCTTGTAATGCCTCCATAGCACAGTTGGTTAATGTCGTCTGACTTTAATACATGTAAAAGAGCGCCGTCGCTTACTCGCCAGATGCCTACGGAACCCAAATAGTGTTCCATGGCCACCAGAGCGCCATCTGCCGAAAACGCTGCCCGTTTCAATCCATAGGTCAGGGCATCTGCTAACGTACTTATCAGAACATCGTCGGTGGCATTCCAGATTTGAATGCCATCATCATGCGCTCGCATAGCCAGCAAGGTTCCAGCCCGTGTGAAGGCAACGTTATAGCCTTCGGTCTTGTTCACTATGACACCATCACTGACCTGCCACACTTGAATGGTATTACCAACTCGAGAAAAATTACCTCCCGTGACTCCCGCTAACAATCGTTCGTCTGGCGAGAAAACTACCTGTTTTACCAGCATGTCCGTTTGGATCACTTGTAACTCGGTCAAGGTACGCATATCATAGATATACACGCCCGCACTCGTCCCCACGGCCATGTAGCGCCCGCTAGGGGAATAAATTGTGCGCTCTACCTTTCCTTTGCCCAAGCGGGCTAACTGCGACACCTGATATACGTTGCCGGGGGAAATGGGAACCTCTGGCTGGGGAATAAGCGTGCCCTCCAAAATTTCCGGAAAGGAGAGAGTTGGCGTTGGTGTGGGAGTATAATTTGGCGTCGGCGTTTGGGTTGGCGCGGAAGCAGTGAGTGTGTGTTTCGCCGCGATGGTGGTTTCATGGGCGGCATTTTGGGTTTTGTTGGCGGCAAATGTGGCCTCCAATCCTGTAAGTGGCGTTGGCGTTGTGGTTGGCAGATGCGTCGCCGTTCCCATCGCCACCACCGTTGGCGTCGGCGTCAGCGTCGGCTCCGGCGAGGTGCAAGCCGCCAAAACTAACGCCAGTCCCAGCAATAAAATGAGTTGTTTACTTTTTACCATCGAATCCTCACAAAACGCGAAACGTTGAACGTTCAAACCTGCGAACGAAGACTAGGGCAGCACTCCCCACAGCCGCACGGTGCCGTCATAAGCCCCGGTGGCGAGGAAGCGTCCATCGGGGGAGAAGGATAAACTGCTCAACCCGTAATAATACCCGATAACGAGATGCGGATTGAAAGTATAGAGCAAAGCTCCATCACTTACTCTGTGTATGCTCAGATTGCTCATTGTACCTGCCGCCATCAACTGTCCATCTGTGGAAAAGGCGATCAACGTTGCTCCAAATTCGACCTTTATCGATTTCACCATCTCCGCGGTATCTAAATTCCAGAATTGAATGTGGCCGCCGGTACTAACCGCCAGTAATTGTTCTTCCGGTGTGAATGCCATCGCGCCGAGAATTGCATCCTCCGGCAGGAGTTTGATTAGGGCGCCATCGTTGGTGCGCCAGACGGCTAATTTATCTCCATTGTTAGCGTTTCCGTGGGCGACTAAGTATTTCCCCTCAGGTGATAAAGCCAAATCTTCTATCAATCTAGCAATAGGAGCATACTCATAGGAAGAAGGTTCATCTAGCAACAAATCTTCCACTTTGCGCATGAATATCCCTTCCGGCATCATCCATAGGCGGATCGTACCGTCCATGGAGGCCGAGGCCAGGATATTTCCGGAGGAAGCGTATGCCAAGTACGTGACTGCTCCTGTGTGCAAGTCCAGGGTATTGATTACCCTGGCATCCGAATAATTGAGAATCCTGATCCGGCCATCCGGCAGCCCCAACGCATAGGTCTCGCCGTCTGGGGAGAAAGCCAGGCTTCTGGCTTCGTGGGTTCGCCATAATCCGCCATCTTCCACCCGGCGCAGTGCAACCGTATTCCATGGCAGCAGGTATTTGACCGCCAGACTTCCACCATCGGGGGCGAAGGATATATTATGAACCGGCGCATTGAACCCCCAAATAGTGTGGATTAGTTCATTGTCCTCCACACCCCAGACCTGGATAATGCCTTCCCGTGACTCCGTAGCAATGGTCTTTCCGTCGGATGAGAAAGCTGTGCTGGTGATGCGGTTGTCAGCATAGTCGCGAATCAAACTTCCATTGGAGGCGTCGTACAAGCGGATAAACAAGTATCTGTCCACAGGAGCGCCAACATTTATGCCATAATAGACCACAAAAGTTTCACCATCCGCTGAAAATTCAATATACGCCGGTTCTACGGGAAATGTCTCATGAGCAGATTTGACCAGTATGCCTTCGATAGAAAATAGAATCGTCCCATCGCTTACCTGACGTATCTCGACCACTCCGTTGGAAGAGTTACTCACCGCCAGAGTATTACCATCGGGCGCATACGCGACGCTGTACGCTTTGTAGGGAAGAGTTATGGTGGTTTGGGAGGTGTCGCTAATATGCAAGCTCTTCTCTTGTCCATAAACCCATCCCTGTCCATTCGGAGCGAAAGCGAAGGCTCTTGCATTAATTAGACGTAACAGTTCGCCGTTCTCAATTTTCCAGATCATGACTGTAGCATAATTGTCCCAGGCGGCAATGAGCTGTCCATCCCCGGAGAAGGCGATGTCTCCGCTATAAAAATCCTCGATAAAAATCAGCGTTTGCAGTAAAGCGCCGTCTCGGATTCGCCAGAGTTGTACCCCGTAATCCCACACCCCGGCGGCTAGAGTTTCCCCATCGGGGCTGAGGGCAACACTGAAAACACTATGCGGCGTGTCAATGAACCGGATCACCTCATCGGGATTCTGAGCATCAAAGATCGCCGCCCCTACGGTTGTGCCAACCGCCAACCATCGTCCATCCCTGGAGTACGCCAGGTCGTTGATAACGCCTTTTCCCCAGCGGGTCAACTCGGCTAACTGGGTGACGTTACCGGCAGTGATAACCGCCGGTGTTTGGGCGACCGGCGTGCCGATGCGCGTCCAGCTTGAAGCTGTCGGGGTCATGGGCGGCAAAAGAGTGGGGGTTATGGTAAGCGTCCCGGTGGGAACCAGCGCGGTGAGTGTTCTCACTTCAGCCGATTGCGTGAAGCGCGCACCCTGGGTAGCCTCGTAGGCCGCGTTCTGGGTCCGGTTGGCGGCAAAAGTAGCTTCCAAATCGGTAAGCGGCGTCGGCGTTTGCATTGACATCACCGTTGGTGTCCGCGTCGGCTCCGGCGTCGTACACGCCGCCAACCCCATGACCAACATTGCCCCCAGAATGCTGCGCCAGGCAAGTTTACTCATTTTGCTCTCCTTGAAAGACAATCCACATTTCCAAACAACCCCCATTATACGCCCATTCCCCGACCAGTCAGACCACCTAGATCAGCCGTCGCCGGGCCAGCCACCGACCTGGCGACGGCGTAATCCCACATTATGCTGACAAAAAGGGAGAGCCTTGTTTAGGCCCTCGGTTTACGCTTGCCTTCCAAAATGCGCAGGTTGTACACCTCCGTGTACCCGCAATCGAGACAGGATGCGAAGGCGTAAGTGCGGTGTTGGATTTCTAATAATCGCGATATACCGGTCCCCGCCATCGCCACCCGCTCCACCTTCGCGCCGCGCCCCTCGCAGCGAGGGCAGACAAACTCTTCTGATAAGATATTATCTACTTTTGTCATCTTTACCTCAATCCGCCAAATGAAAAGATCCCGAGCAAAGCCAGCAGAACCATCAAGCCCAATAGGATCAATACCAGAAGGGCCGACATGGTCTGCCGGGAGACGCCGAATTGGGTGCGGTAGGGGTCAAACCCAGGGGGCAGCATTTGGTCTTTGGCGCGGGCGCTTCGGGGACGTTTGAGTCGGATCCGCCGGTTGTCGAACTTCTCCACCAGCTCCCAACCCGCCAGGGCCTCCTCATCCAGCAAGGCGGCCAGAACCTCCGGCTTGCGGAACACCGGCGATGGGGAGCGGATGATCTTGAACTCCCAGCCGTCGTCCAGTTCTTCGCGGG
>CBDUUP010000008.1:0-33689 GCA_965370435.1 uncultured Anaerolineales bacterium
GGCCGCAGACCTGGACTTCCTCTTCGCCGCCGACATCACCGACGGCATCCCCCTGAGCGGGGACTGGGACGGCGACGGCACAGACACCATCGGCGTCTTCTCCCCCAGCCTGGGCGAGTTCCGCCTGCGCAACTCTAACGACGCCGGAGCCGCCGATATCACCCTCTCGCACCCCATCCTGGTTGGCGCGCAGCCCATTACGGGGACCTGGAACGGCGACGACGTTGACACCATCGGTATCTACGTGAATGGAAAGATCTACCTGCGCAACACCAACTCCATCGGCCAGCCGGACATCAGTTTCAACTTCGGCTCTGCGGGGCTGATCCCCCTGGCCGGAGACTGGGACGGCGACGGCACCGACACCATCGGCACCTTCGACCCGGTGGCCGGAGAGTTTCAACTGCGCAACTCCAACAGCACAGGCCCGGCCGACATCACCATCCAGCACAAAGCGCTCAAGAACAGAACTCCGCTGGCGGGCGACTGGGACGGCGATGGGACGGATACCCTGGGCATCTACGTCAACGGGAAAGTCCTCCTGCGCAACACCAATTCCATCGGCCCGGCGGACCTGAAGTTCAATTATGGCGGCGCGGGACTGCTCCCGGTGACGGGGAATTGGGATGATAGTTAGCGTTGGAACGTTTACACGTTGAAACGTTCTAACGTTCAACGCCCTAAAAGAGTGGACAGTGGAGGCGGAAGGTTCGCCTCCACCGTTTATTTTCTTCGTTGACCACTAAGACCACTCAGACCAGTCAGACCAGCCCCAATTGCCCTTATTCCTTCGACTGCCTCTGCCTCCAGGGGATCAACAGCAGAAAACCAATGGCGATCACCGCCTCTCCGATAACCACGCCCTGCGCTTGTACCGGGCCAAAGAAAGGAACCCCAGGCAGCGGGTGGCTGCCGAAACCGAACACGTCCGCCATGCCCGACACCGCCGCGATCACGTAGCCGGTAGCCACCAGCCGGTGGCCGATATCGGCGGTGATAGTGCGCTGGCGTCCGTTCCACAACGTAGCATGGCTGAGATAGCCCCCCGCGCAAATAAGCGCTAACCCCAATAAAAAGACCGGAATCTGCACGAACCCGATCACCGGGCTGCGATCCAGGTTAAAGATGCTGGGGTCTGCCCCCAGCACGAACAAGAACAGGCCGATTCCGGCGAGGGTCAACCCTAACCAGGTAGGCAAACGGCCGCTTCGGATGCGAGGTAAATTCTCGGTCATACGCTCTCCGGGAGGCGGTTCCGCAGCAAGTGTAGCCAGTTTCCCCCCAGAATGGCAGCGATATCTTGGTCGCCGTATCCTTTCTCGGCCAGCAGCGGGGCCAGTTTTTGTAAATCTGAAACCGTGTCTACCTCGTGCGGAACGGATTGCAGGCCAAAGCCGCCGTCAAAATCGCTGCCGATGCCCGCGTGTCGGGCGTCTCCCGCCATCTGGCAGATGTGGTCTATCTGAGCGACCACAAGGTCCAGGGGGACGGCTTGGCGTCCGTCGCTCTTCGTCCAGCCATGCAGCAAGAAACCGTTATAAGGTACCACCCCTATGACGCCCTCCCGCTCCAGGATGCCGGCGATCATGCGGTCGGTGAGGAATCGGTTGCTCTCAGCGCCTTTGAGCAAGGATTTGGCATTGGCGTGGCTGGCGATGATTGCCCCTGGATAATGATCCAGCGACTGCATGACCGCCTCTTCATCCATGTGGCTGAGGTCCAGGACGAAACCTATGTCGGCCATGCCATCCAGCAAGGCGTAGCCTTCGGAAGTCAGCGGGCCGGGTTCGTTGGTGCCGCCGCAGAAGCGAGTCCCCGCCCAGGCCGGGCCGATCATGCGCACGCCCCATCTCCACCAATCTTCCAATTCGGCTGCCTCCCGCACCCCCTCGGCGGCCTCCATTAAAACCACCAGCCCAACCGGATGGCCCTCCTCGCCCTCCGGCAGCGGCGCTTCCCAGTGCGCCAACACCGTCTGGAGGTCCTCGCCAGTATGCAGCAGGCGGAACTTGTCGGGGTGTTCATCGGTCAAGCGGTGGTAAGCGTCGAGTTGGGCGCGGTAAAGTTGGTGGGCTTCGTCCGGGGTTGCATAGCACTGTTTATCCCACTCGCCGAGTTTCCGGTGGATGGGAGAAACGAAAAGGGTGGCGAACACCACCGCCACCTCCCCGCGCTGGTAGTCCGGCCAGCCGAGCAAAGAGTCGCCGTTGCGGGCGGGAGTCTCTCCTCCCTCTTCCAGACGGCGAGTCTCCTCCGCAGCCAGCGTATAGTCTCGGCCAAAGCTGACCATATTCCAGGCCATATCCTGATGAGCGTCTACGATGAGCAAATAAGTCTCCTATAAATCCTTGGAATATATTTTTACGGTAATGTAAGGACGGGTCTCAGACTCGTCCTCTCCGCCAACCATCAATCTCAATCATTAATCATAACTCCCCTCTCCCTTCCAGGGAGAGGGGTCGGGGGTGAGGGTCACGTCATCCTAATTCTCAAACCTCATTGATCCCCTCCACCAACCCCCGCCAAAAATCATCCCGGTCCCCGGGGGAGAAAGGCGTATAAACCATCAAGCGGTCGGCCAAACCGGTGTAGCGTTCAATAAGGGCATCGGCCAGGTCGCCGGGGTCTGCCTGGGTGGCGAAGTTCGCCAAGATATTGTCGGTGATGAGGGCGGGCATGTCAGCCCACTGCTTCTTAGCCGCCATCCGGGAAAGTTGCTGGGCGGTCTCCTCCTCGCCGTGCAGCGCCATGACCGGCCGGTAGGAGGGCGTGGAAGCGTAGAAGGCGATCTGCTGGCGGACGAACTCAAGCTCCTCCGGGTTGGTGGCCGCAAAGGCCGGGACGGTGATCTGCAAGTCGGCGCGGGTCCGGGCTGTTTTTTTCGTCCCCGCCTCGATAGCCGGGAAGATGACTTCCCGCAGATAGCGGGGGCTGTGGAAAGGATGGACGTGGAAGCCGTCCGCCGCCTCTCCGGCCAGCTTCGCCAGCCCGGTATTGACTCCCGCGATAAGGATAGGAATGTTGGGGTGGGCGATAGGCCCCGGGGTGAAGAAGGGCGACGATAAGGTCAGTTTATAATATTCCCCTCGGAAGTTGAGCGGCCCGCCCGTCTCCCAGGACTGCCAGAAAGCGCGCAGAGCCAATATCTGCTCCCGAAGTTTCTTGACCGGCGACTCCGGCCAGGGCATCCCGAACCTGCGCACGATGTGGGCCTTGACCTGGGTGCCCAGCCCCAGCAGGAAGCGTCCCCCGGAGGCCTCCGCCAGGTCCCAGGCAGTGTAAGCCATGGTGGCCGGGCTGCGGGCGAATCCCACCGCGATGGCGGTGCCAAATTGCAGCCGCTGGGTGTGCTCAGCGATCAACGCGCCGGGGAGAAAGGGGTCGTGCTGGGTCTCAGCAACCCAGGCCGCCCCGAAACCCATCGCCTCAGCGGCCCGGGCCAATTCAGGGATAGCTTTCAGCGTGGTTGGAGGAAAAATTGCGTCTAGGATCATTTTCTCTAATTATTTCCTGGTTTTTCCGATGGGTCGTCTAACTCAACAAATACGCCACCACCCACTGCGTGGTCGCGTTCAATCCCTCGGTGTGGGTGCGCTCGTAATTGTGGGAGGCGTCCACCCCAGGGCCGATCAAGGCCACCGCCACGTCCCCTCCGGCCCGCCAGAAGGCCTCGCCGTCGGAGCCGTAGAAGGGATAAATGTCCACCTTGAAGGCGATCTCGTGTTCCTCGGCCAGTTTCCGCAGCCGTTGGGTGAGGCCGTGATGGTAAGGCCCGCCGGAGTCCTTCACGCATAAAGTGGCATGGAACTCGTCCGATTCCTGCCCCTCGCCGACCGCCGCCATATCTACCGTCACCAGTTCTACTGCCTCCGGGGGGATGCCCGCCGAAGCCCCGTGCCCGACTTCCTCGTAATTGCTGATATGTAAATAGGTGGTCTGCTTGGGTTTTAGACCCGCATCGTGCAGGGTCTTGACCGCCGACAGCAAGTTGGCGACGCAAGCCTTGTCGTCCAGATAGCGGGAGCGGACGAAGCCGTTGGTGACCTCCACCCGGGGGTCGAAAGCGACGAAGTCGCCCACCGAAATGCCCAGTTCCCGGGTCTCGTCGGCGGAGGTCGTGCGGGCGTCCAGGCGAACTTCCATGTTGTCATCTTCTCGCTTGGTCTCGCGGAGCTTGGCCCCATAGACGTGAGCGGAAGCCTGGTTGAGCAGCAGCGACCCGCGCACCGTCTTATCCCCCTGGGTGAAGACCGTGCAGCCTTCCCCCTCCACCGTGTTCCAGATGGTTCCGCCGATCCTGGTCAGCTTGAGGCGGCCGTTGCCCTTGATCTCCTTGACCATGGCTCCCAGGGTGTCGGCGTGCGCGGTGAGCGCTCGGGGAGCGTTATCGCTTTCGCCCGGCCAGGTCGCCACCAACGCGCCCTTGCGAGTGCGCTTCAGGCTGAGTTCTGGAAAAGCGGAAAAGGCTTTCTCGGTTAATTCGATGGCTCGGTGAGCGAATCCAGTTGGGCTGGGAGTGTTGAGCAGTTCGACCAGGAAATCCAGCATGTATTGGGTGTCAATTGGGGGGAGTGTAGGCATAGGTCCTCGGGGGATGGATTGAGTAGTTTGGCGTAATGGAATGGGTTGGGGTTATACCCCGTAAATTATACCGCAACTAGCGGCCCCACATCTCTCGTGAAAGTCGTACGTTAATTGGTTTATGGCGCTAAAACTGCTTGCTAATTGCCCCGAACCTGATCCGCCTTATCCTTGGCAAGATAAAGACATTGGTCCGCGTTGGCGATCAAGTCTTCCACAGAGGCCGCATCCTGGGGGAAGGAGGCGATCCCAATGGACATGGATAGATTTAATTCTTTAATATGCTCGCTAGGGCATTTGTTCAGGGCCTTCTTGAGTTTCTCCCCCACCTGTTGGGCCACTGTGTGATCGGTTTCAGGCAGGAGCAGAGCAAACTCGTCGCCGCCATAACGGGCCAGGAAATCGGTATCCCGAACCACCTTCTGCAAGCATTGGGCGATAAGCTTCAGCGTCTGGTCTCCCGCCGGGTGTCCGTAGGTATCGTTGACCCGCTTGAAGCCATCCAGATCCATCATGATGACCGAGAAGGTTCGCTGGTAGCGGCTGGCCCTGCGCATTTCGATGTCCAGGCGCTGGTCTAAAGCCCGGCGGTTGGCCAGGCCGGTGAGGGGATCGGTGCGGGCTTGATGCTTGACCAGGTCGTGCAGCCGGGCGTTGGCGATAGCGATGGCGGCCTGGTCGCCCAGCAGCCGCAGCAGGCGCAAATCACTTTCTGTAAACGCGTTGGACTCTTGGTGGGCTACGTTCATCACCCCTACCACCCGGTTGCCGATTTTAAGCGGCAGCCCCACGATTGAACCCTCCCAATCGCTGGGAGTGTCTGCAAACAAGGGATGGATGCGCATGTTTTGGACGACGATGGCGTCTCCATGTTTGGCGACCGTATAGGTCAAGCCATCGGGGCGTGGTTCCGCCCAGCTTATCCCTTCCTGGTCATTGGCGAACAAAGCCGCCCCAAAGCTCAAGGTATCCTCTTTGAAAATAAAAATGTGGGCATCCTTGATACCCTCCAGGAGACTCAGCGTGCTCTTGAGGATCGCTTTCAAAACATCTTGGGAATCCAGAGTCGTGGTCAGTCCCAGGCTGGCCTGACGCAGGGCTTCTAATTCTGTGGCCCGTTTTTCAACCGCTTTGTGCAAGCGCGCATTCTCTATAGCAATCGCGGCCTGGTCGCCCAATAGGTGCAGCAAGTGCAGGTCGTTTTCCGAAAAGGCGTGCGTTTTTAATTGAGATACGTTCATCACCCCGACCACCCGGTCCCTTATTTTCAGAGGCATCCCTACAATAGAGCCTTGCCATTCGGCGGGAGCACGGGCATACAAAGAATCGGCGCGCATATCCTGGACAATTATGGACTCGCCCCGCTTGGCGACTGCGTAGGTCAATCCGTCCAGGCGCGGTTCGGTCGAGATCGGCTCATCCCGCCCATCGGTCCACAAGGCGGCGTTGAATTTCAAGGCCCCATTTTGATAAAGGAATATATGGGCATTTTGAGCGTCCTCCAGCAGGTCCAGGGTGCTTTTGAGGATGGCGCCCAAAACGTCTTGCAGATCAAGATGAGTTGTCAGGCTGAGGCTGGCCTGGCGCAGGGCTTCCAACTCCGCGGCCCGCTGCTTAGATTCTTTCAGCAGTTTGGCTCGTTCAATGGCGCTCCCTACGTGATGGGCGAATAGCTGGCCCAGAGCAATTTCCTCGTCGCTGAATGTGCGGGCTTTATTTTGATCGTAAACCTCAATGAACCCTATGATCTCGTTTTGCGCAAATAGAGGCAGGAGGACCAAAGCCTGGGCCTTGGATAACTGCAAGGCCTTTCGATCGGCGGAGTTTGCCTTAGGCGTGTCTACCTGCACTTGTTGGGGGAATAGGCTTTCCGCAACCTCTATGGTGAGAGGCAACTCTCCAAGATCAAAGGACTGCCGCCAATCTTCGTCCAACTCTCTGGCCTGTTTGGAAAAACCGGCCAGGTATTGGGTCTTTTTTGTGGTTGGGTTCCAGAGGGATAGGATACATATATCGGCCCGCAAGAACCGGGTCATGTAATTGGCCCCCATTTCGGCGACTTCTTTAACTTCCAGAAGCGAAGAGATGACCGAGACCGCATCCAATAAGGTGGCTATGTCTTGGCCCCAGCGATGGTAGCGTTCGTGTAAATCGGCGCGTTGCGTGGAGGAAAGCAATTCCCCCGTTGTGGGGCGAGTGTCTTTTTTATCCCCTGAGGGGGGAGCTTTTTGGGGATCTCTTTGCTCCGTGGTAGGCATAATTTTTTCTAACCGTATTGCCATGCTTGATTATAAAGTTTAGGATAAGCCCTAAACTTTACCTATAAGTATACAATAAAAATACGTTTACATTGTACCCTGAGAATGCCGGTTCTGGTAAATTTAAAGCGCCCAATAAGCGTGGAACACGCTCCAAACATGTTTCTAGGCTGAAATCTGAATCAATCAAATTAGTGCACAAATGTACATATAAGCATAAATCGAGGCGTTGTGGGTGTCAATAAGCCTAAAGTCCCCTTGCCTTCCTCTTGCTCATTGGGCGAAAGTAAGGCAAAATAGGCATACCAATAGCTTTATCTACCCCTGAATATCAACTATCTTTGAATGCGAGGACATCATGGACGAAAATCGAATTACTTTTAGACGCCGCCGCCCTTCTATTGTTTGGCCGGTTCTTCTCATCGGCGTGGGCGTCACCCTGCTGCTGGGCAACCTGGATCAGCTTCCCGCCAACTCTGGGCTGCTCCTGGCCCGCCTGTGGCCGGCGCTCTTGATCCTGGCCGGTATTGACATCGTCGTGGGACGCCGGTCCACCGCCGGGTGGTTGTTTGGCGGTTTGTTGGCAGTTGTGGTGGTGGGAGGGCTGATCGCTTTGTTGGTCTTCGCCCCCGACCTGCCCATCATGGAGCAGTTGACCGCCGCCCCAGAGTATCAAGTCGCCGACATCGAAGAGCCATTGGACGAGGTCGAGACCGCCGACGTGGAGATTGATTGGGGGTCGGGGATCAATAGCCTGAACGCCCTGGATGCGGACAGCGACACGCTCATTTCCGGGTCGTATGGATATTACGGAGACCTGGTCTATACCTTCAATCCTTCTGGCAGCCGGGCCACGATTCGATTGGACTCACGCTTGTTCGTGATCGGGGTCCACATTGCATTCGAAAGCCCCGACCGGTCGCTCTCTTTGCACCCGGATGTGGTCTACAATCTGGAACTGAACACCGGTTCTGGGAAGAATGAATTCGATTTAGATGAATTGCAGCTCAGCCGCCTGGAAATAGATGGCGGTTCCGGCGCCATTGACCTGACCCTGCCCGGCGGCGATTACCGGACTTCGATTGACGGCGGCTCCGGCGCCTTGACCATCCACCTTCCCGCAGGCGCGGCAGTCCGCGTAGACCTGGACGGCGGCAGCGGCAGCTTCAACTCCGACTCCGAACTGGAACTGGTGCGCGGCGATAAGGATGACGGCGTCTACGAGACCGACGGTTTCACCGACGCCGACCAGCAGATCATCATCATCCTCGACCAAGGCTCCGGCCGCGTCACCATCAAATTTGACCAGTAGGGGCAGGCCTTGTGCCTGCCTTAGACGCCTACCGTAGGGGCACAGCAATGCTGTGCCCCTACGGTTCACCCCATAACGTAGGGCCTTGTGTCTGCCCCAGACTTTGCCCATGCAATGGAGAATTATCCCATGACCGAACCCAACCAACCCGATGATCTATCCGGTGAATTCCGCGCCCTGGCCCAAAACCTGAAAACCGCCTTGTCCACTGCCTGGGAAAGCGAAGAGCGCAAGCAGCTCCAATCCGACATCCAGAGCGGTCTGAACGAATTGGGCCAGGCCCTCGACGAAGCCGCCACCGAATTCCGGGCCAGTGAGACCGGCCAGAAATTGGAGACCGACCTTAACGACCTGGGCGAGAAGGTTCGCAGCGGCGAGGTGGAGGACAACCTCCGCCAGGGACTGTTGAGCGCGCTGCAAGCCATCAACGTCCATATCCAGAAAGCAACCGATAGCTGGTCGCTGTCTGAAACACCAGAAGACGCGCCCCAGGAATAACCTTGTCCCATAAAACCACTTTGCGCCTGCCCCACGGCACCCTTCAACTCCCCGCCTTCCTGCCGGATGCCACGCTGGGCGTGGTGCGGGCCGTGGATGGAACCGACCTGGAACAGGTAGGGACCCAGGCGGTGGTGATGAATACTTTCCACCTCATGCAGCGCCCCGGCTCCTCAACCATCCAGGCTCTGGGCGGTCTGCACCGGATGAGCGGCTGGCCGCGCCCCATCGTCACCGACTCGGGCGGCTTCCAGGCCTACTCCCTCATCCGCCAGGACGCCAAATTCGGGAAGTTGTCCGATAAAGGCATCCTCTTCCGCCAGGAAGGCTCCGGGCGCAAGTTCACCCTCACCCCCGAAAAGACCATCCAATTGCAAATCGCTTACGGCGCCGACCTGGTCATCTGCCTGGACGACTGCACCCACGTGGACGCCGATCTGGAAACCCAGCGGTCCTCCGTGGACCGCACCCTCGCCTGGGCGCGGCGCGGCAAGGACGAATATCTGAAGCTGATGGATGAAAAGAGTCTGAGCGATGACGAACGCCCCTTGATCTTCGCCGTCATTCAAGGCGGCGGCGAGCTGGAACTGCGCCAGCGCTGCGCCGAGGCCCTGCTCGAAATCGGCTTTGACGGCTACGGCTACGGCGGCTGGCCGTTGGATCGCAAGGGTAATCTATTGACCGATCTCCTCGCTTACACTCGTGAACTGGTCCCATCGGAATTTCCCACCCACGCCCTGGGCGTCGGCCACCCAGAGTACGTCGCCGCCTGCGCCCGTCTGGGCTACGGACTCTTCGACAGCGCCCTGCCCACTCGTGACGCCCGCCGCGGACGGTTGTACACCTTCACGGTTGAGCGTGGTTTGGCGGGGAAATGGTTTAAATTTCTCTACATCAATGACGACAAGCACATCAAGGCCAACGCGCCCATCTCGCCCTTCTGCGACTGCCATACCTGCGCCAAATATTCCCTGGGCTACCTGCGCCATCTCTTCAAGATCGGCGACACCCTCTTCTACCGCCTGGCCACCCTCCACAACCTGCGCTGCATGGCCTTGTTGGAAGGCCGCTTGCAAGAGGAACTCGGTGGCTGACCCGCTGGACCAACTGGTCGCCGCCGTGCATGCCAGCGCCAAGTACCGCCGGGTGAGTGAGGACTTCATCCGCAATCTGGGGGCGAGAGAGTTGGACAAGCGCCGCAATCTAAAAGAGGCCGTCAAAGCCGTCAAGAACAAACTCCACCAGGTCGGCGGGGCCTATCTGGAGAGCAAGCCGGACTACGCCGCCTGGCTGGACGAACTGCGTATCGCCGCAAAGTCACCCCACCCGGACGATCTGCGCGCTGCCTGCCGCCGGGTCATGTCCCGCCACGCCTCCACTGCCGAGCGCCTCCCCATCCTGGAGGAGTTCTACACCGTCGTCCTGGCCGGGCTTCCGCCTATCCATTCCGTGCTGGATGTGGCCTGCGGCTTCAACCCCCTGGCCCTCCCCTGGATGCCGCTGGCCGCTGAGGCCGCCTACTACGCCTGCGACATCTACACCGATATGGTGGATTTCATCAACGGC
Source organism: uncultured Anaerolineales bacterium (assembly GCA_965370435.1). Lineage (GTDB taxonomy): Bacteria > Chloroflexota > Anaerolineae > Anaerolineales > UBA11579 > CBDUUP01. The sequence continues at coordinate 10,216 of CBDUUP010000008.1, forward strand.
TTCCTGGGTCTCCTCGGCGTGCAGGGCCAAGCCGCAGCCTGCGACGCCATCCACGCCCCGCCCTCCCGAAAAGTAGACTTAGCGTTGGTACTTAAGACCCTGCCCTGCCTGGAGCAAGTGGACAAATCGGCAGGCCGCCTGCTGGAGAACCTCAACGCCGATCACCTGCTGGTCTCCTTCCCCGCCCAAAGTCTGGGCGGGCGGGACAAGGGCATGGTGGAGAACTACGAGACTCGGTTCATGGACTTAATCGCGGGGAAAAATTGGGCGGTGGAGCGTTTCGAGTTTGAGTCAGAGTTGGCGTTTTTGGTGAAAAAATTACACCAACAATGTTAACTGACCTTACCAAGAGATCCTTAGGGATACATTCTAAATAGTACTTAAGGGGAGCAAGAAAAACATCTCTAATAGCATACAATAAGGATACGAAGTATAGTTCACCCCCATCCCGCTTGTGTCTTATCGACTTGGGTGCTATACTTAACATCGATGTATCATTGAAGCCCTGAAATTAACAAGAAAATTGAATATAAGGAAAGCATATAGCCCTGTTTTATTTTTCTATGTTAGCGCCATTGGTCTTTATTCAAATCCAAATGCAAAACCAGCTCGCTTATCCAGATTGGGAGTATTGGGCATAGACTATGTTTCTGAAATCAGTTAACGTTCGCGCCTATAAATGCTTCTTAGATTCGGGGAATGTTCCCATTGAACAAGAGGTGACCTGCTTAGTGGGTAAAAACGAGAGTGGAAAAACAGCCTTCCTGGAATCCCTATATCATTTAAACCCCGCTCAACCAGGACCAAAAACATTCTTCAATGAGCTTTATGATTATCCCAGACGTTTCCGCAGCGAGCATAAGGGGATTATCTCTGACATCCGGCCGGTCGAAACCGTCTTTGAATTAGAAGCTGAAGATATTCAAGTAATTGAAGAGAAGTTTGGTAAAGGCGTTCTCAAGTCAAACGAGATAACCTTGTCGGTGAACTACGAAAACGTTAAGTTCCTGGGGTTTGAAGTTGATGAAAAGGCATTCCTCAAACACCTGTCCGACACCGGCGAATTGAGCGAGACTCGCATCCAGGGATTAGCCTCGCTTGAGACTCTGAAAGATCAGTTGTTGGAAGTTGATGATCCTCCCCCTCCAATTAAGAAGATGATTGAAAACTTGGCTGACTTCAATCTCAGTGAACGGGTAAAATCGCAAGTTGCGGCTCGGCTGCCCTATTTTGTTTATTTTAACGAATACAGCGTCCTCCCCGGCCGTTTTTCAATTCCTTATCTTCAGCAAGCCAAGGAAGATGAGCTTTCTTTAGGTGAGCGAACCGCCCTAAACTTACTGCGCTTGGCCGGGGTGGATACAGTGGAGTTCCTGGAAGGAGAGTATGAGGCTCGGAAGGCCGCCCTTGAAGTTGCCGCTGCCAGCATCACCGACGAGATATTCGAGTATTGGAGCCAAAATAAGAATTTGCGAGTGGAGTTTGATGTTGACTTCAAATCTCCTTCTCAGGACGACAGGCCGCCGCCGTTTTTGGACATCCGTATCTGGAACAACCATCAAAGAGTTTCATTGCGATTCGATGAGCGGTCGAAAGGCTTTATATGGTTCTTTTCCTTCTTGGTACATTTCTCCGAATTTCACAATTCGAATGAGAGATTCATCCTTTTATTGGATGAGCCTGGTCTGGGTCTCCACGCGACCGCGCAAGCCGATCTTTTACGCTTTATAGGTGAGCGCTTGGCGCCGTCTCACCAACTCATTTACACAACCAATTCCCCCTTTATGATTAAGGTTGATGAAGTGCAGCGTGTGCGAGCTGTAGAGGATCGGGGCGAGGAAGGCACTATTGTCACCAAGGACATCTATACTGTGAGCAGGGACACTGCATTGCCAGTGCATGGCGCATTGGGCTATCACCTGGCCCGTTCGTTATTTGTGGGGCCAAATAATCTGATCGTCAACAACCCCTCTGACATACTATATTTAAAGATAATCAGCGCTCATCTTCAGGAAAAGGGTCGCACCGGTTTGGACTCTCGTCTGGCAGTCGTGCCCGCCAGCGGTATAAGCGAAATTCCTATCATGCTGGCTTTGCTGGGGTCTGATATTTCTCATCCTGTCCTGCTGGACGTGCTGGCTGTCGGCGATGAGCGTATTGAAATGTTTATTAAAAGCGGGGTGTTGGATCGAGGAAAACTTTTCCCCATAGCCGAGATCACCGGTGGAGAAAGCGCGGATGTGGAAGATTTGTTTGACCCTAGTTTTTTCTTGATGTTGTTGCGGGGTTCGATGGTGGCAGACGTTGATCTTGCCGCCCTGCCCCCTGGTGATCAGATCGTCAAGCGGGTTGAGCAGCATCTGAAACAATCAGTAGACGTATACCAACCGGCTATGTTCTTTTTGCAGAATCAAACCCAGTTGTTATCCAAGATGACCAATGGGACTCTAGACCGTTTTGAGCAGTTATTTACTTTGATAAACAATTCGATTCGCTAGAGATAGAATTTCCTTCTTATCAAAAGTGAGGAATGTTAATATCTCGAAAGCCCCTTTTATATAGTATCTGAGGTTTTTTCTTGCGCAAAATCAAACAGGGCAGGCACAAGGCCTGCCCTGTTTCTGTAAAGGTAGGCATCACCATCTCTTCATCGGTTACCGAAAGAATGAAGCTAACCGGTAGATTATCCGCACTAAGGAATGATGACCATAAATGTTCCACCTGGGCAGGCATCCAGATTGCTGGCCGAACAATTCGCATTGCCCACCCCATCCACCGCGATGATGCGGAAAGTGTAGGTTCCTGCTGTGGGAAATGGGCCGAGTATGAGTTGATATACACCCTCACCTATTGCCGTCATCGTTCCGGCGAGTATATACTTGCCTAGGTTGGTTTTGTAATAAAGGGTGACGCTGGAGACGCCGGAGGGGTCGCTTACCGTGGCTGAGATGGTTGTGGTGTCAGGCTTGGTGCCCGACGTAAAAATCTCCGGCGGTGAAGCGCTCAAAGTTTTTATCTGGGGTCCAATCGTATCCGCTGTAGGCGTTGGTGTGAAAGTGGGCGGCTGTGAAGTGAATGTGGCGGTAAATGGAATTGGCGTGAAAGTTGCCGTCAGCGGTATAATGGTGGTGGTTGGGGTGGGGGTATCTATCGCTACCTCCTGGCCTCCTGATATGGTAAGAGAGTGGATGTCGTCTGCCAGGCAGAAGGACAAATACAGATCGCCGCCTTGGCCTGCGAGTGTCTCGACTTCCACCTGCCACTGTACGGGGTCGCCGGTGCCTGGGAAAAGTCCCGCAGCGGCCAGGCTGATGCTGGTCTCTTCGGTGACGATTTCGTGGGTTGCGCCTTGATCATCCCATACGGTGACACGGTAGCGGCTGTCCGGCGGAAGGACGACGCCACTGGGGATGCTTATTTGAATGAGGAGGTCATCAATCTCGCCGAGGTCATTGGTTGAGACAACGGCATGGGTTTTTAGATAACCATCACAATAAGTCGGTTTGGGATCACCCGATTCGCCCACCAAACCGGCCAGGCCATCGGCAGACTCGGGTGGGCCAACCGAGATACCCTCTCCATTAAGCGGTGGTTCAGGCGGGACCGGGCGGTTTATGGCTGCCAACCCCCAGGCAGCCCCGATCACGATGACGCCTCCCAGGGCTGCGCCAACCAAGGAGACCAAAATCCCACCTCCTTTAGGGAGGCCGATCCGGCCAGAAATCCACCAACCCAGGCCGCCGCCCAAAGCTGCAAGAAGTACTACCCCCAGGCTAACAGTAAGCGCCGACCCTGCGCTTGAAGCCGCATTGTCTTCACTGCCTTCTACGTCGAATAGGGAATCGATCAATCGATAGTCTATCTGGCAGCCACTGCCCCCCTCGAACTCCAGTCGGTCGCTGTTGAACAACGGCCTTTTGTAGGTGAAGTTCAAGACGCACAGGTTGTTATCTGGATTATCTCCGCCCATGGCTTCATCGCTATTGAGCAGGATTTCAACCCTGACCTGGTCATTGTTTTTTGGCCGGGGGTCAAAAAAGTATATAAAGAAGATGGTTTCTCCCGCGCTCCTTCTGTTCCTGATAGTTTGGTCATAATGACCAACTTCTTCATCCTCGACGAACACCGTCATCCGGTTGACGTAATCGAGCAGCACAGCGGGGGGACAGGCTATATCATTCGTGATAGGCATTTCGAGGGCGATGAATCCGGCAAAATTCCCCGGCCACACGTGGTATCCAGGATCGAAATAGGCCAAAATGGGCGCTTTGGGAAAGTAAATATCTCCCCCCTCTTCAAGAGTAGGGAGATAGGCCACGGCCCAATTGTTGGAGGTGTTTTCCTCTCCATAGATACCGCCGTCAACCACCGCGAATAACCCTGAGCTTACACACGCCATGACCTCGGCGTAGGCCGGGCTGGGGAACTCGTCGTAGAAGATACGCCCATATAAATTAGGATGCGGCCCGGCCGCGAATTCTTGTCCGGCCAGGTCTAGTATTCGGACGTGATTTACTTGAACGTCAGGGGTAAGCGTCTGGTCGCCGGCCAGATTAGTCACCGTGTAAGTGAATCTGATTCCGCAGTTATAGGGTTCGTCAATATCGCAGTCATTTAACCTGTCAAGGGAAAATGCAGAAAAAGCCCAATCGGGAGGCATGGCATCTGTGTAGGTAATGTTCAACTGGGCGGCCTGAGCAGGATTTGAGTCCCACGCAACAGCCCTCCGTTGGACGTCGTTTAGGACGCCGTCGTCACGTACCATCAAGCTGAGGGCGTTGCCGGATACCCAGTCGGGGCGATTGACGATTTCCTGGATGATGCTGGTCAGGTCCGGGCTTTGATAGACCAACCCATCCGACCAGTTCCCCGGCAGCCAGGCCGCCTCCGCAGATGTGGATTGCGATTGCCGGTCAACAGGCCCATTGCCTCCAGAAAAGGTAGGTGAATTCCCCACGTCGTGGCCGTTCAAGTAGAGGGTGAGTGCGCCGCTCCAATTTCCTGAGGAAGTGAAGGAGAGAGATGCCTGGACGATGGTTACGCCCTGGGGAATGGTGATATTCGCGAAGCGCAATCCGGCAGATCCTGAATTGGTCCCGTCATCGCCCATGGCTATTACCGGGTTGGTAAGAAACACTTGTCCGGTGTTGATCTGGATAGCGTCATCGGAGGACGCTGCAATTTGAGCAGCCAGGGTATCTGCTCGCAGGGGGGCATTGTTCGGCGACTCCAATGGGACCGCCAGAACTGGCGAGGCTGTTGACGAAACCCCGAGCAGTATCAAGAGCACGAGGATAGCGATTATCGGTTTTTTATATGCAATGGGTATTTTCATCTCACGTCTCCTCGAACTTGTTTCTGGTTTCTCATTTAATCAACCGAATAGAAAGGCTGAGTGGCTTGAGGATCTATTCCACCCAGCGCTATTCTGTCTGGGAAAGGGCGCAGTACCAGAGCCTGCACGTTTGGGGATGTGAGCGTCACGTTATGCAGTTTTTTCTTCAAAGCAGCAGGTAATCACCCTCCTTTGAGATTATAACATCTAATTTGGGCTTGAAATATCGCTTTTCGATAACATAAAACGATACCGCCCGTCAGGTTCGATGGGCGGTATTTTGTATATAACGGACAGACAACTGACCCGCTTCTACAACTCCGCCGACCGTTCCTCCACCCTCCCCTTCACCAGCGCAATGAACTCGCCCACCGGCATACCGTCCTGGCGTTCCCCGTCCCGGCGGCGCAGCGCGACGGTCTCGTTCTCCACCTCCCGGTCGCCGACCACCAGCATGTAAGGGACCTTGTATAGTTGAGCATCCCGGATCTTGGCGTTCATCCGGTCAGAACCCAGGTCGGCCTCGGCCCGGAGGCCCAGGTCGAACATCTGCTCCCGGAGGCGCAGGGCGTACTCGTGGTGCTTGTCGGTGATGGGGACGATGCGCACCTGCTCCGGGGAGAGCCAGACCGGGAAATTCCCGGCGTAATGCTCGATCAGGAAGCCGATCATGCGCTCGTGGGTGCTCAAGGGCGCCCGGTGGATGACCAGCGGCGTCTCCTCTTGCCCATCCTGGTTGATGAAGGTCAGGTCGAAGTTGCCCGGCTGGGAGAAGTCCACCTGATTGGTCGCCAGCGAGAACTCCCGTCCGATGGCGCTCCAGATCTGCACGTCAACCTTGGGACCATAGAAAGCGGCCTCGTCCGCCTCCTCCACGAAGGGGATGCCGCCGTTGCTCATGGCCTGGCGCACCAGGTCTTCCGTCTCCAGCCAGAGGCGTTCATTGTCCACATACTTTTTGCCAAGCCCTTCCTTGCTGTGGGTTCCCAGCCGCATCACGTACTTGTCAATCCCGAAGATGCGGAAGTAAGCCAGGTACAGGCCAATGACGGCCATGAACTCCTCTTCAAACTGCTTCTCGGAGCAGTAGATGTGGGCGTCGTTCATCTGCATGGAGCGGACTCGCATCAACCCGAAGAGTTCGCCGCTCTTCTCGTAGCGGTAGCAGGTGCCGTACTCGGCCAGGCGCATGGGCAGGTCCCGGTAGCTGCGCATCTGGCTGGCGTAGACCTTATGGTGGAAGGGGCAGTTCATGGGCTTGAGATAATAGGTCACCCCATCCATGTCCATGGGCGGGTACATGCTCTCGGCGTAGTAGGGCAGGTGGCCGCTGCGGATGAAGAGGTTCTCCTTGCTGACGTGCGGCGTCCGCACCCGCAGGTAGCCCCGTTTGCGCTCCATCTCCTTGCCCAGCTTCTCCAGTTCCTCGATGATGACGGTTCCCCGCGGCGACCAAAGCGGCAGCCCCGGCCCCACCTCCTCGTCGAAGCTGTAGATGTCCAACTGCTTGCCCAGCTTGCGGTGGTCGCGCTTCTTGGCCTCCTCCAGCCGCCAGAGATGCTCCTTCAGGTCCTTCGCCGACTTCCAGGCCGTGCCGTAGATGCGCTGGAGTTGAGGATTCTTCTCGTCGCCCCGCCAGTAGGCCCCGGCGATGCTCATCAGTTTGACCGCCGAGGGGTTGATCTTCCCGGTGTGCTCCACGTGGGGGCCGCGGCACAAGTCAACGAACTCGCCGTGCTGGTAGAAAGAGATCTCCGGCGCTTCGTCCAGCGGTTCCCCGTACTCGTCGAAGCCGCCGCTCTCCAGCCCCTCGATCAGTTCTATCTTGTAGTCCTGGCCTTCGAAGACCTTTTTGGCCTCCTCCGGCGAGACCACCTGCTTCTCGAATTCCAGCCGCTCGGCGATGATCTGGCGCATCCGTTTCTCGATGGCCTTCAGATCATCCGGGGTCAGGTTGCGGGGCAGGTCGAAATCGTAATAGAAGCCGTCCGCTACAGGCGGGCCGATGGCGATCTTGGCCTCCCCCGGCTCGAACATCTCCATCACCGCCTGCGCCATCACGTGCGCCGCCGAATGGCGGATGCGGTACAGTTCCGAATCTTCGTAACGTTCTTGTTCTTGGTCAGACATGGCAATCATCTCCGATAGTAAGGCATCTGGTAATCAGGTAATTAGGCAACCAGGTAATTAGTATATGCAATGGTTAGAAGATCAGCCATCACACCTATCTAAATAAAAACGCCCACGCCTCTCTGGGGCGTGAGCGACCGCTCACCCGGTTCCACCCGGAGTTTGACCAGTACGTTAGTAATGGCTTTCTCATTGAGGCCGCTAACGGGGCCAGCCGTTCACCTTACTTGAGCAACAGTCTCATCGTTGCCGTTCAGGGTTCCGCTCACGGGGGGTTTTCGCCGGTCAGCCTGCGCAGGAGACTCTCAGCCGGTGGTCTCCTTTTTCTGTCGCCGCTGGGGCCGGTTACTCGTCCCGGTCGTCGCGTGTAGGGGGTGTTTAATTGGGGCAATTATACTCGGTTTTGGTGGGTTGGCAAGAGGAGTAATGGATTACTCCATCGGAATCCCTCTACTTATCTACAAAGGCTTGGTAGTAAGTTCACTTACTGAGTTTGCTTCGCAACTTTTCCAGACGTTTTCGGCTCATCTGTACATTACGACTATAACCCAGGGCTTCATTTATTTTTAGAACTTGCTCCATACGCTGGCAGGCTAATGGAATATCGCCTTCTGCCTCAGCTAAGCTTGCAAAATTAGTCAGCACCATTGCTTCGCCACGACGGTCGCTGATTTTACGCAATATTTTGAGGCTACGACGGTAAGATTTCTCCGCTTCTTCCAATCGCTTCCTGCCACCCAATTTGACCAGCACGCTGCCCAGGCTGTTCAGCACCATCGCTTTATGATGGCTATCTTGCAGTTGGACCCCCAATTCGAGGCTACGACGGTAAAATTTCTCCGCTTCTTCCAATCGCTTCCTACCACCCAATTTGACCAGCACACTGCCCAGGCTGTTCAGCACCATCGCCTCGTCCCGAGGATTGTTAAGTTGTACCCTCAATTCGAGGCTACGACGGAACAGAAGTTCCGCTTCTTCAAAGCGTTCCCTTCTACCTAATTTGACCAGCACGCCGCCCAGGCTGTTCAGCACTATCGCCTCGCCCCGAGGATTGTTAAATTGATTCTCAATTTCAAGGCTACGACGGTATGATTTCTCCGCTTCTTCCAATCGCTTCCTACCACCCAATCTAACCAACACTCCGCCCAGACTGGTCAGCACTATCGCTTCAGTTCGGCTATCTTGTAGTTGGACCCCCAATTCAAGGCTTTCACGGAAGATGTTTTCTGCCTGATGCAACCAGTCACGTTCCTGTTGCTTCATCCAAATGGTACCCAATAGATGTCCGGCTATAGCTTTTGCTTGGTCCGGATGCCCGTGTTTCCAAACAAATTCAAATCGTCTTTCGGCAGTGCTAAAGTCGTCTTTTGAGTAGGCATAGCGGCCTTCGGAGTAGGCGTATTCAACTTGATAGGAAGAGAGCCATTGCTGTTGCTCTTGGAATAAGTCAACAACACCTCTCATATCAGCCAATCGGTTAGCGCGAGCAGCTTGTTCTCCTATCTCAAACAGCCGTTCAATGGCAGCTTGAGCATCTACCGCAGCGAGATGATAGGTGATACGCCAATCCAATTCCCGCGCTTGGGGTGAATTGACATCTTGCACTTGCTGGCGACTATCCTCAAGATGCTCTTTCAAATATTTGTGAAGAGCCAAAAAAGTGCCATTGCGTTGCTCCAACCGAGCCACAAAGTAATCACGTGCTGATTCAGCAAAGCGCCAACTTCCACCTTCATTGGGGTAGATAAAAGGTAGTCGCTTAACTTCAGCCCAAACGGCCCGAGTCGCTCCGTTGTTATTAGAAAAGTTGTGGATAACTTCGTAGCCCAGAGCGTCGTCTAAAGAGTGGGGAAGCGCGCACAGTTCAACAGCCTGCACTATGGGTTGAGGTAGAACCTCGCAAAGCAGGTCGTATTCAGGGTGGGATTTAGGTGCTGTTCTTTGCGTAGCCATAAGCTTGTCGTTTACGGATAGTAGCGTACACCCTGGGCTCGTCTGCGCGAAAGTTCGGTCAATATTCGCAGAGGCACTCCAGAACTTAGACCATGCATAGATTTAGCATCAATTTCGGCTTGGTCAGGCGGCAGACCAAACTCCGAATGTAAATGGTGGTCAATTTGAGTTACGGAGAAAGGTAACAACCGAAAACGTTGCATAGATGGGTTAATGGTCTCAATGCTACTATCAGTGTCGAGTCGTGTCACGATAGTCAATATCTTTGCTTGTTGCTTGGGCATTTTATTCAGGATCCAGTCCTCAAGCCAACGAGCGGTTTCTTCTTCTGCTATGTCTATTTGTTCAAATAACAATACCACATTTTTTTGTTCAGCACAAGCGGCCAAATCAGCTAATAACGCCTGCCCCAATTTGTCCAATGTGCCTTCTTGGTGTTCTGACATAGATGTCAATTGAGCGCGATAATTAATGCAATCCACACCAGCACCCGTAAGACTGTCATGTATACGATGCAGTACATCAAACGCCCCGTGTCCTACTGCTAGTTGAAAACCAATACGAACCAGGATGATTTCAAGACAGCTACAAGTGGCTTCCAGCCATTTCGACAGGTGACCCCAATCTGAGTCGGCTTGTTCAAGAATCTCAATAATCTGATTTTGCCGTTCTTGTTGCGTCAATGCTTCACGCATTGCTTCTACTAACTCTTCCCGATTGACGGTTTGAGTTTCGAGTGATTCTCGTTTCAATTCATGCAGTGCAGAGATACCGCGATCGGGATCCAAGAGTGAACGACGCGCGTCATCAGAGTCTATTGTTTCCCGGATTTCTATTACCTCCTCCCAGATCAATTCACCCTGGGTACAGGATTCCAGCACTGGAGCGGTGAGCTTGCATTGTTTTCGCAGCTTCGTAGCGATCCGCTGGCTCACTTCCCTTCCATAGTCATCAGAGTCTTGTGGATACTCCATTGTCAACCGTATCTGGCGATGTTTCGGTGTGCGCCCTACTATCACCTCAACACTAGCCACATAGTGATGGATGTGATTGTGAAGCAAAGATATCGGACTTTGAGCAAATTCCGGTGGGAAAGTCGCCCGATCCTCGTGCAAATCGAGTTCATCTCCCATGAGCAACAGGGCAGTCAGCAAATCGCCCCGAAATGGCATATTACCAGGACGGTGAGGAAGATCTCGTGCTTCAATCACTGTATCTGCGAAGAAAGTACTACCGTGCCCTTGGGAAATTACAGCAATTGGTCTCAAATACGGTAGATGGTCATCAAGGTCAATGCGGAAATCATCCCGGCCACGATATAATGTTCGCGCTATGATCATTTCTCTCGCCCGTATGGGATGGTCCTTTCGAATGCGTTCGTAATCATCATTGTTGAAATCATCAACACCGCGTTTATCGGGATCACTAAAATCCTGCATACCGATATCGTGAAGGTAGCAGGCTGCTAAAAGTACGTAGAGTTCATAAGGAGTCAATTTTTGAGAAGTAGATTGGAGGTGTTCCAACACGCTACCAAGGTGTTGGATGATAGAACGGGAATGCGTGGCAGCTCGGTGATCTGTGAACCATGTAAGTCGTTGTACTTCCCATATCTTTTCAGCCGATCTGCTTACGCGTTCCAGGCGATCATAGAGATCCAGAGCGGGCTTATGTTCCTCACATAGCTCTTGGAGGTGCTGTTCAAGATCTAATGGCATAGGTGTCCCTTCTCCGTTTTTTTAGTTCAACATGAGTTCTCTTTGATACTAATTCTATCCACGTAGTTGGCAACACTAATTCATTTCCAAGCTACTTGACCATTATACATCAAAATTGTATAACAAGCATATAAAAAACGAACGGTTTTCTCGAATCAGGCAAGTGTTAGGCGGCACAAGCCCTATATCTTCAACTCCACCACATCCCCATCCTGCAAAATGTAGTCCCGGCTCACCATTTGTCCGTCGAAATCGCCGCTGCCCCACACCCGGGCCGATTTCAATTTATCCGAGAAATCCTTGTGCACCTTTCCGGCGAAATACTCCACCGTGCTGCCCTCCTCCAGGAGGAAGGGAGTGTTCAGGTCGGCATCCTTCCCCGGGGCCTGCGAATAGACCCGGATCATATTCAGTCTCTCGAAGATGGCTCGTCTCAGTTCATCAACGTTGCGACCCGTGTTCACCGAGATACACAGCAGAGGCCATTCATCGTCCAGCAGTTCGCAGAAGATATCGAAATTCTCATCCGAACCCTCGTCATCGTTCTTGTTGCAGACCACCAGGAGCGGCTTGTACATGGGCCGCACGACTTCGGTAGGGCGGCCTTTCATGTGCAGGGGCAGCATGCGGTGTTCTTCCAGAGTGGCGACCGTGTCCTCAAGCTGCTGGACCGGATCGGCCAGCAAGTCCACCATCAGCAAAACGAGGTCCGAATTCCGAATAAGCTGAATCAGTTCCGGCTCGATGAATTCCCGGTCCAGGGGCGGCGTGTCCACCAGTTGGAAGTGGGTGTTCTCGAAGGCCATCATGCCGGGGGTGGCCGTCCAGGTGGTGAAGGGGTAGACCGCCACTTCCGGGTCCGCGTTGGTCGTCGTAGCCACCAACGCCGATTTCCCCACGTTGGCCGGGCCGATGATGACCACCTGCCCGGCGCCCTCCGGGTCAATGACAAAAGCCGATACCGGTTGACCGCCTTTTTTCGTAGACTGCTCGGTGGTCACCTTCATCTTGGAGAGGCGTTTTCGATAATTGGCCCGCAGTTTGTCGGTGCCCTTGTGTTTGGGGATGGCGCTGATCAACTCTTCCAGCAGCCTGATTTTCTCTGCGGTTGTTTCGGCTTCTTTATAGAGCTTCTCGAGGGCTATCGCTTCTGCGGGTAGGTTGGTAGGCATGGGTTACTCGGTTGTTTATGTTGTGGGTACGCCATTGAATGGCGTGTATTTATTGGCTCTGCGGCGGAAAATTCTTCTCCAGGACCGGTTTGATGATCGAAGTCCAGACCGCGTAGCCTTTGGCGTTCAGGTGGATGCCGTCCCATTTGAAGAGGTCGCCTCGGGTGTTGCCCTCCGCGTCCAGCATCGCCGGAGCCACATCCACGTACCGGATTCTACCATCTGTTTCGCAGAAGGACTCGATCAACCGGTTGGCTTCCTGCATCTTCGGCCAATGCTTCCGGCGCAGCTTGGGCGGCTTGATGGAGATGAAATAAATAGGGATTTCGGGGAAGTGGTCGTGGATGGTCTGGCAGAAGGTTTTGAAGTTTTCCAACACCGTCGGCGGGCTTTTCCCCTGGTCAAACAGAGCGCCGGCTACGTCATTCTCGCCCGCGTAGAGTACCACCGCCCGGGGTTTGAACGGCAGGACGATCCGGTCTGCGTAATAGGTGACCTGGTGAATCTGCGAGCCGCCGAAGCCCCGGTTCAACACCTTCAGCGGGGTCATATCCTCCGCCAGCGTCTTCCAGAAATTGATACTCGAACTCCCCGTGAACAAAATCACCTCCGGCGGCGTCATCTCCCGCCGGTCTTCCTTCTCGAAACGCCGTATTTCCCCTGCCCAGAGAAGAGGGTCCCCGCTGGCGGCCTGTTTGAGTTTTTTGAACAAGGTGGCGGCCACGTAGACCACCACAATGGCGATGAGTGCGATGAGAAAGATTGTACCGAAGTCCATGAGTCTGTCCTTGTTTTTCCTATGCTGCCGCGTCGTTGGCGAGGCGATTCGTAAATTTAACTGCGTTTCATAGATTATACCTTCTCACCCCCCGATCATCTCCATAAAATTCCCGCCCAGGATGCGGGCCTTCTCCGCCTCAGTGAGCGGCAACTGATGGATTCTCTTCGCCATCCGGCCCTGGTTGGCGTGGGCGTATGGCCCATCCGTGCCGTGGAGGCATTTCTCGACCCCCAGAGCCTTGACCACTTCGGGCAGAACCAACGCATTGACGAACACCGGGTTGGAGAGGTCCACATAGACGTTGGCCTTGCTTTTGGTGTACTCCCATAGCTCTCGGTAGAAGGGTATGCCTGCGTGGGCGTAGATGATCTTCAGGTTGGGATGCCGTTCCGGCAGATACCGGAAATCGCCCCGCTCCCGGTCGCTGCCGATATGCGCCAGCAGCGGCCAGCCTTTCTCCGCGCAGTAGGCGGCCGTCGCATCCAGGGAGGCCACCGGATAGCGGTGCCAGAAGGGATGGCTCTTCACCCCGATCCAGCCCGGCTTCCCCGCCCATTTCTCGATCTCCGCCAGAGGTTCGGCCGCCCGGGGATTGACGAAAATCCAGCCGTAGAACTTGTCCGGGTGGGCTTGCATGGCGTCAGCCACACTCTCGTTGTCCGGGGTATCGTAAATGGCGTATTTATCCCCCAGCGCGGAGAACTGCCCGTCCGCCGTCACTGTGGAGTTGTAGAGAACCAAACCCAACCCCCGCAGCCAGCCCATCAGCAGCCCGGGCAGCATGGCCCCGGCCCTGGCGGCGATCCCCTTCAATTCGAATGGCTCGATCATGGTGGGGATGAGGGCCACCCGGTCAATGCTGTGCTGCGCCATCTGCGCCAGCAGCTTCTCCACAGTTACCATCCGTTCTTCTAAATGGTAGTGTACGTCAATTATCATTGCCGATCTCCTTTCTCCGTTGTCCGATAATCGTTACCAGGTTTTAATGTCACGCCAGAGCCAATACTTGGCCCCGACGGCGCGATCTCGACGAGACCGCTCATCCTCCACTGGCCCGGTCGAATTCTGCTTTTATGCTGGCCCGATCTTCTTTCGGAAGGTCGTGCAAGCGCACGTCCTGGATGGCCCCCTCAAGCGCGTAGAGCATATTGTAGCAGGCGGTTCTATCGGCCCCCCCGATTCGCAGAACCGCCTCCACGCTGCCCAGGTCTATCAGGCTCTCGCGGCTGGTCACCCCGATCTGGGCCAACCTCTCGGCCAGGGCCGGGCCGATGTTGGGGAGTTGGGTGAGGTCTTCCATAGGTCGTTTCCTTTACTCGTATCTTACCCTCAATATAGCATGAAATCCATGATTCTAAATATACGAATCGGACTGATTTGTCCCCTCGTGGGAATCCAAGTTTTTGGAGTCGAGGCTTCAGCCGGTTCTTATAGGGGTGCATACCCACAAAACAAAAACTGGCGAGAGTCGCCTCCCGCCAGTTGAAATCACTTCTCTAGCCAATCGGCTACACAGTTGACCCCGTGAAATTGAAACTCTTCAGCTTCACCGCTGGGGCGCTGGTACTGATCCCGCCAAAATCCGACATCATCAGATAAGCATCTTTCCCCACCGCCTCCACGCCCGAAAGCGCCTCCACGTAGGACTGGGTCCAGCGCAGGTTCTTGATCGGAAAGGTGATCTTCCCGTCTTCAATCATGTAGACGCCGTCGCGGGTCATGCCCGTCACCACGCACTCCGGGGGATGCACCAGGCGGGTGTACCAGAAGCGGGTGATGTACAACCCCCTCTCGGTGGACTCGATCATCTCCTCCACCGTTGCATCGCCGGTCGCCATGAACAGGTTGAGGGCGATAGGCCCGAAGAAGCGGAAGCTGGGAGGCAGCCCGTGGCCGGTGCTGGACTGGCCCTCTTCTTTGTGAGCCGTGGAACGGTCATACACCGGGCCGATGACGACGCCCTCTTTGACGATGTCCACCCGCTGCTTGGGGACGCCTTCAAAGTCGAAGGGGAACGGGGCCCCGTCGGGGGACAGGCCGTCATCCCAGATGCTCACCGAAGGACTCAGGGCTTGTTCTCCCATCCGGCCCACCATCCACGAGCGTCCCTCCTGCACTGCCTGCGCCCCCATCCCGTAGAAATTCATCGAGGAAAGCATGTCCTGGGTGGCGTAGTGGTCCAGCACCACGGTGTATTCGCCGGGGTCAATATTGCGGGGGCCTTTGCCCATTTCAGTCTTGCGCACCGCTTCCGCGCCCAGTTCGGCGACCGGCACGTCGCTGGCCCGCCAGCCGGAGCGGTGCGCCCAGCCGGAGGCGTCCCCATCTATCTCCATCACCACCGTCGAGAAATCGGCCGCGGTTGAAATGTGGTAAGCGAATACGCCTTCGGTGTTGGCGATCACAACCTCGCTCGTGCCGGTAGAGAACGCGCCCGAGGCATTAAAGCCCTTCTCTTTCGCCAGGCGGCAGACCTCGCCCACCGCCTCGGCCCGCTCTTGCGGCGAGCAGGCGGCGGTCTCTTCATCGAAGGCCCGCACCAGTTGGTACTCTTCCGGCCCCGCCAGGCCGGGATGGTCGGGATTCTCCGGGCTGGCCTGGGCGTTGGACTTGGCCCGGGCCACCACTTCATCAAGGGCCTCGGAGTCCATACGGTTGGTGGTGGCGACCCCGCTGCGCTTCCCCAGCACGGCCTTCACCGTCAGGGTGGTATTGCGCTCGGCCACGTTCTGATGGATATAGTTGTTGGCGAAGCGGGTCAGATATTGGTCGTCCACAGAGAGGAAGACCTCCGCCGCCTCGTCCCCCATGCGCTGCATGACTTCATTACACAGTTTTTTGGCTTCTTTTTCACCTATCATGGCATCCTCCTATTTCATCACGCCTACCCGCACGTTGCGGAAGCGGGCCGGGGCTGCGCCATGGCCGGTGTGGGCGGTTTGCCCAGGTTGGCCCTTGCCGCAGTTGGGCGTCCCCCACATCACCCAATGATCCTCGTTGCAGACTGCGTCGCAGTTGTTCCAGAAGTTGGGGGTGATGTCCATGTAGGTGCAGTTTTTCAGCATCCGGCCCAACTTGCCGTTCTTGATCTCGTAGCCCATCTCGGTGCCGAATTGGAAGTTGTAGCGCTTGTCGTCAATGGACCACGAGCGGTTGGTCTCCATGTAGATGCCCTCTTCGGTGTCGGCGACCAGGTCGTCGAAAGCCCATTCGCCGGGTTCGATGCTGACGTTGACCATGCGGATGATGGGCATCCGGTTCCAGCCCGAGGCCCTCATGCACCCATTGGATTCCCGCCCCAGCTTGGAGGCCGTCTCCCGTGACATCAAATAGCCGACGAACAGGCCGTCCTTCACCAGCGGCCGGGACTGCGCCGGAACCCCCTCATCGTCCCAGCCGAAAGTGCCCAACCCCAGCGGGGCGACGCTGTCGGCGGTCAGGTTGACAAACTCCGAGCCGTACTGGAAGGTGTCCAGTTTCTCGGTGGTCAGAAAGGAGGTGCCCGCGTAGGCCGCCTCCGTCCCGTAAACCCGGTCTAATTCAGTAGGATGCCCGCAGGACTCGTGGATCTGCAAGGCCAGTTGGCTGCCGCCCAATATGACGGTGGTCTCAATGCCGGTGGGGCAAGGGTCGGCGGTGAGCAGGGCCACCGCTTCCTCGGCGTTGCGTTGAGCGTTGCCGGGGAAGTCCCAGACGGCCACTTTCTCCCATCCGGCGGTGACCTGCTGGCGTCCGAAGGAGGTGGGATAGGATCGCACCTGCACCTCGCCCTCCGCCACCGCGGTGGCGATGAGGCCGCCGCCGGTCTCGTAGATGGTCTGCTCGGTGAAGGCCCCCTCCGTGTTGGCGAACCACTTCTTCTCCCGGATGAAGGTCAAGTTCCCGGTGCGCACCCGCACCCCCTTCACTTTAGCCGCCTCCGCGTCGGCGGCCAGCAGGACGCCGAGCTTGTCTTCCGTAGAGATGCAGAAGGGATCAATTTCAAAGGGGGTTACGTAGGTCCCCTGGCTGGTGACCGCCGGGCCTAGATCAGCCTTCTCCCCGGCGACCAGCGCCGAGGCCTTGGCGATCTCAAAGGTCATGGCGGTGACCTTGTCCACCTCCTCCGGGGTCAACTCCCGGCTGGAGGCGAAGCCCCAGGCCCCCTCCGCCAGCACGCGCACGCCGAAACCGATGGTGTCGGTGAAATCCAGCGTTTCCACCACGCCGTTCTTGACCGATAGACTCTCGGTCTGGTTCTCCACCACGCGGATATCGGCGTACTGCGCGCCGCGCACCTTCGCCAGGTCCAATGCACGACTCATTAACGTTTTCAATGCGAACCTCCTCTTGGGGATAGGGTTGGTGAGGATTTTAGTATATCAGAGAATGGGGGGGATTTGACTAGGAGGCGGATTACGGACTGTGCGATTGTTTGGATTGGATTTTCCCTCTTTTCTGATCGCAGGATTACCTACCACCTCAAAAAACCGAGTGGCGTTGAAGGCGCGTCAAACTGACTGACCGTGTTGGTCATAATAAGAAACAGTATTGACCTGGCTCACAACCTAACGAAAAACCTACCCTCGAGATCCGCGCTAGCCGGATATTTCTTGGGCCTTCTCCAAAATATAATCCATGAGCTATCGCACGAGCATTGGTTTCATTAATGTTGAACCTGGAATTAGAGATAATGTATTCGGATGTAGGTAATCACGCCCGCCAGAGCCTACATTGTCCGGAGTTTCGCTCAGCGCGGGGATATTGACTGAGGGATCAACGTAATACCAATGACATCCCAGCTTCAAGACAATATACATATGCTGGCTGTATGCTAGTTTCCATTTGGTTTCAGCTATTGCCATCCTGTCCGAGGGTATTCCTACTCGGTAAAGAAGCGTAGCAAAAATCTGGGCGCGACACATACAAGTACATGCGCTTCCCCATCCGAAACCGCCCCAGGAAACAAACATGTGCGCTAATTGGGCTATTGAAGGCCAGTCACCTAATGAGTCACGGTATTCATCTACCTCAGTAAAGTTAGGGTCTCCCGGCGCTAATGTGTGGGCTTGCAACCAGGCCCACACCTTTCTCGTCCGGTTCCATATCTCATCATCATCGGTTGTAGGCGCGGTTGGCGCTCCAATATCGGCTAACAATGCTGCTATATCGGCATTATTTACATTGATATTCGCGAAATCCCACGTATCGTCAACCGAACCGTCGTCCCGCCAGCAAGTTGAATCACACGAGTAAACTTTAGTCCCCTCGTACATCGTCTCTTCTTCGATTTGTGGGTTTAGTAAAGCGATGTCTGAAACCCATTGGTGGATCGGATTTGAATACACCAGTTCTCGCGAACCGGATTTAATATCTAGCACGTACGCTTCTGATCGGAAATTTGTATAACAAAGGAGGTCACAGGCCAAAAATGTTAACCCTTTAATGGGTTCGCTTTCGTCTGTGAATATCTCCTGCCAGGTTCCATCGGTAAAACGGTAAATGCTTGCCGGTATGCGGTTACCATTGCTAATATATAGATTACCCTGAGTGTCAAAGGTAAAGTCTCCGGCCCAAAAACCGCCAACCGCTGATAGTTCTACTTCCCGGAACAGGGTAGGGCTGCCTGAACCACCTGTGATTCTATATATCTTGCCATCCGCCCCGGCGCCGGTCGCCTCGCTGAAATAAAGACGACCTTGACTATCAAAGGCAATATCTCGAACATAGGTCGTATGCGTATGGATTCGAACCGTGAATTTAAACCAGAAAAATTGGATCACCCTATATATTGCGTTTTCGTTTGCATTCACAAAATGCAGTCGTCCAGTGTTCGAGAAGGCGGCGCTGTAAAGTCTCCCTTTAGATCTCGCATAGAAAACAGATTCCACCCCATCTTGCACCTTATATAGCTTTCCTGGAGACTCATAAGCGCTGGGAATGAAATATCTTTTGAGTATCATTCGTGATTCTCCTTTTGTACTTCTTTCTTGTGGAATCCCAACAACTTCGAATTGGGCAGCGCTGAACGCGTCCCCGCGCCAGCGCCGCCATTGAGCTATCTACTTAATCAGCCTTACTCCTACGGCCCGATCTTGAAAGCCACCGAAGCCTTCCCACAGTCGGATTCAACGTGGAACTCATGCTTCCCAGCCGGGAGTTTCCAAACAAACTGAGCGCTGAACATGTCGTAAAACTTCACCTTCTCGCCCAACATATCGCCATCAAAGCCCCAACTGACGTAATGCGGCCCGCCCTGGCAAGTCACGCTGTAACTGGCCGTGAAGTAAGCGGAATTAATTTTGCATTGGGGATCGGAAATCGGATAAGAAGCCCCAGCTATTGGATAAACGATATTTACAGACATCGGATAAACCTCCATAACTTGTGTTGGCGACTGTGCCCGCCAACGATAGTTTCAAATGGTTGGATGTATTCTTCCGGTTGATATTGGTTGAGGACTTGCCTCCTTTCACTTCTCAATGCCTATCATGGGACTTGCGTTCAGTTGCCCAACTGGACGATAGGCATTAGTGTTGTTCGTGTCTTTTTGTTGTTGAGTGCGATGTGGAGAGGACCTGCGGTGGGTCTGGAGTGTACGGGTGCCTATTAAAGTTATCCCCAAAATCCCTTGAAATCTTACATCTCTGCTTAATCCTAAATTGCGGGATCACCCGCCTCCTACGACCCGTCAGTTCGTGGAACATTCCTCAAAACTCGATCAAACCGATCCGCGTCAAAGTCGTAGACCTCCGGGTTCCCGGACTATTAGCCAGATGCCAGGCCGTATACTGTTCGGCATACGCCTCCCCCGCCGTCATCCCATCCACCGGCACGATGACCTTGAAGCCTCGCGCCGCCCCGCCTGTGGCCGTGTTCAGCACCGCGCCGTGCGCCGAAGTGCCCACCAGGATCACCGTCTGGACGCCCTTTTCTTTCAAGATGGCTTCCAATTCAGTCCCATAGAACTTGTCCACCCCCGACTTGACCACCGCCTCTCCCGCCTGGGGCGCCACCTCCTCCCGGATGTCGCTCTCGTTGGTGTTTCGGATGAGGCTGTAAGCGACCATCATCCCGCCTTCCCTCGCTCTGGCGAGCAGCCCTTGTATGCCGGGAATCGAATCCACACAGCGAGGCCTCCGCTCGGCGTTGCAGTTCTGGATTTGGATGTCCAGGATCAATAGGGCCGTCGTATTCATCTCCACCGTCACCGGCGTAATCTCCGGCGGCGGCGGCGGCTCCACACTGTCCCATTCCTCGATGATGGTATTCTTCAAATCACTCATTGCAATTCTCCTTCACACACGCGAAGCTCAAGCGACAGCCCCCACGCTCAGTAAGGCGGCTCCGCAGGCCCATCATACCCGCACAGTCCCACCCGCGGGGAATTCACCAGCAGCATTGGCTCGCCATAGTCATCATGCGGATGCTCCTCAACATGCTGGGCGCATAACATCCCTGGCTTCTCCTCCTCATACCAACATTCGATGCACAACCACGCGGCCGGTTGATCGCATTCCTGGCAATCTACCTCCGGTGTCATGTTGCGGGCCATCAAAAAAATGGGGTGAGAGGTCAGCGGTTTGCCCTCCCGCTTGCCGGCCATTTTGACCAACGTATTTGATTCAGTCCCAAAATCGTAGATGTGGGTCAATTCCAACTCTGGCTTGAATACCTGCCCAATACGGCGGCTCATCGAAATCTCACTCCCGCTCCAGCCTCCAACGGAAAATTGGCTCAGATGCCCGCAGCACTCCAGCCAGATCCAGCGCAAGTAGTTATCCAAGTCACTCAGCGTTGCCGGCCCATTCATTTCCAGATGCAGCCAGAAATCGGTTGCATAGGCATTCCGTACCTGTAAGTGGTAAATCCACCACTTTTTACCGGAACCTTGGTCGGCGGTCTGAATGGCTTCCTGGCGTTGTGAGCAGGTTGATAAATGCTTAGATAGACCGCCTTTGGTCATTTCTTTCCCACAAAATACGCAGCTCCCTCGGGATTGTTTTTTCCTTGCCATTTTATCGAACCTCCATTCAAACATTATATTCTAATCTTTTCTGACAACCGCGATCATATGGGTGCCCATATTCAAGCACCCCGCCTCCCCGCAAGCTTCCAACTCCATGCGCAGCAATTCATCCCACCTCTCCCCATCAGACTTAATCTCTCCCAACATCTCCTCCCATCCTATCGAAACACAGTTCGAGGCCGACATCGCCAGGATGGTCAGGTTGGCCTGGGTCAACCACTCCCGCAGTTCCTCCGCCCGGAACATGTGCATGTGATTTCCTCCCCGCTCTGGGTAGGTCTCCGGGGAGAGGTCTCCGGTCTTGATGATCTTACGGTTGGTTTTGACCGGCAAGGGCAAAACGCCCTTCAAATGGCGGTGCACGCTCCCCCAGAGCGACATCACGCTCAACAGCAGAAGGCCATCTCGTTTCAACACCCGGATGCACTCCTGCAAGGCTTGGTCGCGTTGATCCAATACGTAGCTCAACGGCCCGCCGTAGGCGACAACGCATTCAAATGCCTCCGCCTCGAATCGCCCCATGTCGCAGATGTCCACCTGCTGCCAGTCCTCGACCGCCTGGGCAAAGCCATGCTGCTCCGCATGGCGTTTGTTCAAGTCCAACTGCACTTGCGATATATCGCCAACCAGCACCTTCGTCCCCAACTCCGCCAGCGCCTGCGTGAACCTGCCCGCCCCCGCCCCGATCTCCAACACCCGCCAGCCATCCTGCACATATTCCTTGAGATAATGCGTGTGGACGTACAAACTCACCTCATCAACCGGCGTTTCCACCAGCCGGTCCCACTCGCGCATACCGTACTCATCGAAGTGTCTGGCGATCCCTTCGGCGTCGAACTGGGAGGGTGGGGTAGGCTTATCATTCGGTGGCATGATTGGAATCCTCTTGGTTGACAATAACCTGCTCTGTCGGTTGGGTCATTTTGATTAGTATACATCCAATTTTTGATTAAAACTATCCTACCCCTCTTGAGGGACAAAACAAAGAACCGCCCATCATACAAGATGAACGGCTCTGATTGTGGGCGATACTGGACTCGAACCAGCGACCTTTGCGATGTCAACGCAACGCTCTAACCAACTGAGCTAACCGCCCGGCTGTGGCTGGGATTATACCCCCTCTGGGGAAAAAAGGCAACCAGGCAATAAGGTAATTGGTCAACAAGGTAATCAGGTAACTAGTAGTTCAGCAAACTTCAATTGATGGATAGAGGCTATGCAATTTAATACGAGCATCTTCAGTAGTAAACTGCCAACGAACAGTAGCCTCGGTTGAATTGCGTCGATTTTGCCAAGCAGCAACCTTCTCTATCAAAGTCACCTGATCGGGAATACGAGCTTAGGGACACTGTCGATGAAGAACACTGAGTTCAATTTCAGCCATATTTAGCCAACTACCATGCTTGGGTGTGTAGTGGATTTCTAACTTTTCAATCAATCGCCGGGCTTCATCGGGCGGGAAGGCTACATATAAGGGAAGCAAACTTATGGGTATTCAAGTTATCCATGACCAGCACAATTTTCTCAGCTTCAGGAAAATGAATGTCCACCAAGTCGCGCATCCAATGGGCAAAATCAATCATTGTGCGCCGGTCAGTGACTTTCACCTGTCGCCATGCTTCCAATGGGGCGAAGAAAACAAACAGGTTGCTGGTTCCATTGCGTTCATACTCATAATCATACTTGGCCACATCGCCAGGTCTGGTGGGTAATGGCAGGCGAGTTTCTTTGGTTTGCTGTTTGCTCCCTTCGTCAAAGCAGACCATAGGGCGTTTGGGGTCCTGCGGCCGATGATAGACTTCAAGCACATCTTCCATAGCACAAACAAACTCAGCGTTCTCTTTTTTGGGTATGCACCATTGTTCTTTCAGCCAAGGCTTAAGTTCATTTTATTTAGTGTCGTCCGAACCGTCTCTTTTGAAATGGTTTCAACCACCTCTAATTCGATCAATTTATCAGCCAGTAGCTGCATACTCCAACTCTCACGCCCATCCGGCGGTTCGCTGCAAGCCAGTTGGACTAAACGGGCCTCCGCTTCTCCATCCAACACTTTGCTTCTTGTCTTCTTGGGTTTAGTATGGTTCAGGGCCGCCTCTATGCCCATTTCTACACACTTTTGCCGTGTTCGTTCGACTGTTCTCGCATGGGCGCCCAAGGCTTTTGCTATGTCGGCATCTTTCCATCCGCCATTCTCTTGGCCTTCATCGGCCATCAACAAGATGCGGACCCGTCTCAATCGTCGCGCCTGGCCTTTTCCTTTGTTTACCAATGCGGTCAATTCTTCACGTTCTTCTTTTGCTAAAGTCACTCTGTATATTTTGGCTGGCATTTCTTCCTCTTTTTTGTTTTTTTGGTAGAATAATGCCACACTCTTGCT